>CAMYNX010000035.1 GCA_947259875.1 uncultured Gammaproteobacteria bacterium
CCTAAGTGCGAGTGCATATCGATCAAACCCGGCATCAATGTACGTCCACGACCATCGATCATAGTGGCTTGCGGCGCATCAATTTCTTCAGTTGAAACCGTTTTGATAAGGTTGCCTTCGACTAGAACATATGCGTTCTCAAGTCGCTGCTCATTGATGCCGTCGAAAACGTGCACATTGGTGAAGAGTACCTGTATTGGTTTCTCTTCTTTCGATTGTTCCGCCTGCTCCGATGATGAAGCAGCGACTGCAATGCCCGATGTAACGGCAAACAACAGCCCGGTTAAAACCGATAACCATCCGCGTTTGAATTTCATAGTAAGCCCTCTCTCGTTGTAGATTTAACTCGTCGGCCACAAGCTACACTATTCGGTTACAGAAAACCTTGCAGAATGCATCACTTGCTGAAAAAAATTAGATTGATGCGCAAGGTTTTAGACAAGTTCGCTCATTGTTCTGTTAAGTTCCATATTCGTGTCAACTGCTGATAGGCCGATGACGGATAAACCGGACATACCCCTGGTTCGCCTGAGTTTAATCCTGCCGTTTGTACAGGAACTGGACCGCCGGAAAGTAAACAGCGATGCGGTACTCATGGCCAATGGGCTAATGCGTGAAACCGTGTTGGATACCGATGTTTTCGTCCCGGCAATCGTGGTCCACCGTTTCCTGGAGAATGCGGCTGAAGTGGCGAACGACCCCTACCTGGGTATCAACGTGGGAGAGTCCCTGAATCTGGCTCAGTGGCCACCCTTTGTTGATGCGGTTTCCAGGAGCACAACCCTGATGGATTTTCTGGTGCGATTTATTTGTGCCGCCAAGGAAGAGGCTTCTTCATCCCGCCACACGCTGGATGTCGGCGGTAACTATTCTTTTTTCAGGGAAATCCGGGTGAGTGAACAGGAGATCGCACCTGCTCAGAACGACGCGTTTACGACTGCGTATCTGCTTAACCTGTTGCGGCGAGGCGCCGGGTCTAGTTGGTTCGGGAGGGACGTCTTGGTTAAGGTTTGCGATCCCGGGGTGGTGCCAGAGCGCTATTTGGACGTGGACATCGTCAGCGGCGACCGGATGGGCGTATTCTTGCGCTTTCCAACGACGTGGCTGCTGCAACCCCTGGATAAAAACTCGATGATCCAACTTTCTTCAACTAATACGGGTCGTCTACACTTGCCTACTGAGTTCATAGATTGCCTCCGTCTGATCCTGGGGCTGCACCTCGATGAGGCCGACCTGAAAGTCGATCAGATTGCGCGTCTGCTTGGGACAAGCCGGCAATCACTTCAACGCAAGCTGAAAACCAATGGCACCACACTGACGGCGGAAGTCACCGAATTAAAAAAGCAGCGCACTGCCCATGATCTGACTCATTCGGCCAAGACGGTGGTGGAGATAGCGACGTCGGTCGGCTTTAGAAATCCAACGAGTTTTACCAGGGCGTTTAAATCGTGGACGGGACAGTCGCCACAGCAATATCGTAAATCCCATCGTAGCCAATGATATCGTGACCGACTGCTCCTGGCCGACAGCGGCATATTGCGGTGCAACACCGCGCACCAATTCTTTCGATTTAATCAACGGCGGGAATGAGTATAAAGCGGTGGTTACGGTAGCTTGCGGTGAAGGTCCGGACCTGGCCTTGGAACCGCCGTTGCCGATACCTTGCAAACTAACTCTATCGCGCGTCACTACCTGCGCCAGCAAGTAGTGACGCGCGGGGAGACGCAATACACGTGCGGCTCTCAATGCGATTTCAAAAGTGACGGGTACGTGACGTTTTAGGTCTTGCAAAAATTTCGGAACTGGCGTAGCGTTTTCCTCACCGAATATTATTCGGTGGAAAGATTTTCTAACACGTGCCGTTCGTGGCCGAATTATCGGCGAAACGGCAAGACGCCCAACCGGTTGAGAAGCGTCATGGGGTTTCCCCTACCGGACCTACCAACAATCCCGGTTTAACGGCCGCAGCCGCGGAAGTTTCTCCGGCCATTCTGAAGATGCGCCATAGGACGCGTGAGCGTCTTATCGGCCCCGCCACAGCGATAGCTGCGTCGGACATTTAAAAAAATTCGTTCGCGATCGTTTCGCGCCGTATTTCGCGTTGTCCTCGGGCAACGCGGTGTCGGCGTAGTCCGGAGCTTCGTCCGGGGAACGGTGCGTGCGGAGAAATTCATTGACGAAATTGGAGGTGCACCACGAAAAAGCTGTGTCACACCCAGCCCCCGTTCCCGGCTTCCGGGAACCGGGCTGCAGGTCCATACGGACTCGGTTGCCCCGTGTGAGCGACCGCCACCAACAAAAAGTTGTCGCGCTTTCGGGCCGGCAGCGGTGGACAAACACTAACCGTTGGAATGTCGCACGAACAAGAACGTAGTCACTGTTTATGCCGTAACCAGAAGAGGAGAGTAACGATTATGAATCCCCTGGAATACCGCTTCGTCGTCCTGACCCGACGCAACCGCGACGGGTCGAAATCTACCCAAGCAGGACGCTTGCAGATCTTGCGGCAGTTCGCTCGCCAATTGTACGAACTGGGCTATCGTCCCCAATCCGAACGCAATCTGAAGCACAAACACTTCCTGGCGGTCTTAAAGCTCTGGAAAGACCAAGGCAAGTCGGACCACACTATCGCCAATCGGATCGCCGCGTGGCGCTGGTTGGGCGAAAAGACCCACCGCCAAAACCTGATCCCTTTCCACAACCGGGACTTGGGCTTGGGTAAACGCGCACACAACGGGACTTCCAAAGCCAATCACAGACCCGAGGCGGCCCTAATAAACGTCGACGATCCCTATATCCGCCACTCCTTGGCACTGCAGCAGCACTTTGGCCTGCGCCGTGAGGAGGCCATGAAGATTCAGCCTAAGTGGGCGGATCGGGGCGACGCCCTAACCCTCAAAGGCAGCTGGACCAAGGGGGGCGACCTCGAGCGATTCCAATCCGGAATGTGGAACAAAGAAAAGCCTTGGAGGCGGCAAAAGCATTAGCGGAGAACGGATCGATGATTCCCGCGCAGCGCTCGTACAAGGCACAGGTGGCCAAGTGGGAGTACGCCACCGCCAAGGCCGGGATCTCCCAGACCCACGGCCTGCGCCATGCCTACGCCCAGACCCGATACCAAGAACTCACCGGTTGGGCATCGCCCCACCAGGGTGGGCCGGCACGACGCGATCTTCAAGGTGAACAACGGGAATTGGATACCCGGGCGCGTCTGAAGATCGCCGAAGAGCTCGGGCATTCTCGGAGCAGCATTTCGGACGTCTATCTGGGTAAGTGAGGCCTGACATGATGACGATATGCGAGAGTGTCCCAAGTTCGACAGCTGTTCTGCACCCATCTGCCCGCTCGATGCCGATTGGAGGCTTTGTGTTTATCGCAAGGGCGAGCCGATCTGTTTCTATCTGCTGGAATACGTCAAACCCAACGCAAGGGCAGAATTTCGAGGGAGCATAGGGGGATCAATCCACAAGGCGATCGAAAGATCCATCGAGGCCATCTCTCACCGCTATGCACCCCTTTCTAGAGCCTTAGAACGCGCAAAACGGACCGGTTCGAGAATGCGTACATCGGCAATAACGCTTTCCAGGCCCAGTAACCGGGAACTCGCCCTTGAGGCGTGCGGGGACGCGAGGGATCGTGCCACGGCTGTCCCGCAGGATTCGGGACACAGTCCGGGACGGTGACGGTACCGCCTTCAATCCTTTCGCTAATCCGCCTGCATGCGGGGCGATAAGAGACTCATGACCGAAGAAGTTATCTTCTTAACCACGGAGGAAATCGAGGTGTTGACTGGATATACTCGTAAAGCGGAGCAACGCCGCGAGCTGGAGTCCCTGGGAATTCGATTCTTGGTGAATCACACCGGTCGGCCCGTCGTCATGCGGGCAGTACTGTTCGAGCATTTCGGGGCCGCTTCAAAACGATCGGCGATGCCGGATCTTGCAGCATTGGAGGCGATCAGTAATGGGAAGACGACGTAAAAGCCATAAACACCTACCGCAACGCGTCTACTTGCGGTCGGGTTCCTATTATTTCGTGGACTATCTCGGTAAGTGGCACAACCTCGGACGGAACTACGCAACCGCCATGGCGGCGTACGGTCAGATAGCCGATCATGATTCCGCAGTGACAAATATGGAAGATTTGATTGACCGTTATCTGAGAGAAATCGCGCCAAAGAAGGCGGAGAGCACATTCAAAGACAACATCAAGCAAGCAAAGTATCTGCGAGCGGCATTCGGGAAGCTCCGACCCGTGCAGATCAAAGCCCAAGGCATATACGCTTATCTCGATGCACGTGGAAAGCGGAGCCGGGTGCAGGCAAATAGAGAACTCGCGTTATTGAGCCATATATTTAAGTACGCGATTCGGTGGGGAGCTGTTGATCGTAATCCATGCATTGGTGTGGAACGATTCAAGGAGACACCTAGAGACTGTTACGTGGAAGACTGGGAATACTTGGCGTTTAGAGAATTTGGTGGTCCATTGATCGCGGCATACATCGATTTCAAGCTGCTAACGGGACTTCGGAAGGGTGATGTACTTTGTTTGAAAATAGAACATCTCAAGGAAGATGGAATCCACGCGCACATTTCAAAGACAAATAAAGACATCATCATCGCTTGGTCGGACGCGCTAAGAGAAGCTGTGACAGCAATCAGGTCACTGCCACGTCCAAGTAGAGTGACAGGGCTATACCTGTTCTGTACTCGACACGGCAAGCCTTACGCGGTCTCTGGCTTCAGTTCGATATGGCAAAGAAGAATGAAGGCCGCATTAGAAGCTGGTGTATTAAAGGAGCGATTCACTGATCACGACTTACGCGCCAAGTCGGGAAGCGATACGGATCTCGATCATGCAGCAAGTCTATTGACTCATTTAGATGCACGAACAACGCAACGACATTATCGAAGAAAAACACCCGTAGTGAGGCCGTTAAAGTGATAGTGATTGTAGTAGCGCAACTACTGCACAAAAGCACAGCAGATTGAGCAATCAAATCCAAAAAATATTGGAAAGACCCCGTTTTATTGGAAAGCGCACTTTTGGTAAGTAATCTAAGTTATTGTTTTAAGGTGGCCAGGGACAGAATCGAACTGCCGACACGGGGATTTTCAGTCCCCTGCTCTACCGACTGAGCTACCTGGCCAATAGGGAATTATGTGACGGGGCGGCGTGGCATATTAGACTTGCAGCAGGCGGCGGGGTCAAGACTAGGGATCCCCGAGCCGGTGCAAGGTTTAGGGCCGGTACATTGGGTGCCCGGTATCCTGGCGGCGGCCTCGTCGCTGTAGAAAGTGGCTTGAGTCCTCAATATTGACACACGTCAAGTCTTGGCGCTGACCGGTTGCGGTATGGTTACTGATTTTCAAAATGACGGTAGCCGATTGTGACTGACACGCGTCGCCAAGTAGAACTGGTCTGCCCGGCCGGTAATCTCCCATCACTCAAGGCGGCCGTCGATAACGGCGCCGATGCCGTTTATATGGGATTTCGCGATGGCACCAATGCACGTAACTTCCCCGGCCTTAATTTCAACGGCGGTGAAGCAACCGCAGCGATCGCCTATGCCCGGGATCGCGGAGCGCGCGTGCTGCTGGCCATCAACACCTATCCAAGCCCCGGGCAATGGGACAATTGGTGCGCAGCCGTGGACCAGGCGGCGCGGTTGGACGTCGATGCGGTGATTCTCGCCGATGCGGGGCTGATGCGCTATGCAGCACGCACGCAACCGCAACTTAAGCTTCACCTTTCGGTGCAGGGTTCGGCAACGAACCACGAGGCGATCTCGTTTTACACCCAGCACTTTGATATCAAACGCGTGGTGTTGCCCCGGGTGCTGTCACTATCACAGGTCCGCAATATCATCGATAAGGTCGATACCGAGGTCGAGGTATTCGGTTTTGGAAGCCTGTGCGTGATGGTGGAGGGGCGGTGCGTGCTGTCGTCTTACGTGACCGGCGATTCTCCGAACACCTGCGGGGTGTGTTCGCCAGCCAAAGCGGTGCGCTGGGAAGAGTCGGCAGCGGGCCGCAAATCGCGGCTGAACGGCGTGTTGATCGATGTTTACGCGCCACAAGAACCGGCCGGTTATCCGACCTTGTGCAAGGGGCGTTTCGATGTCGACGGTAATGTCTACTATGCCCTCGAAGAGCCCACCAGCTTGAATGTACTGAACATCCTCCCCGCGTTACTCAATGCGGGTGTGGCGGCCATCAAGGTCGAGGGGCGGCAACGCAGCCCCGCTTATGTGGCCCATGTTACCCGGGTAATGCGCAGTGCGTTGGATGCCTGTGAGAGTGATCCGGAGCACTTTGTTCCCAAGCCGGAGTGGCTGGCGCAACTCGACAAGGTGGCGGAGGGCCGATGCCATACCCTCGGCGCCTATCACCGTCCGTGGCAATGACACCGGCTAAGCGATGACAGAATCAATGAAAATCTCCATTGGGCCATTGTTGTATTTGTGGGACCGCAAGACGGTTTTCGCATTCTATGAGCACTTGTGTCAGGCCCCGGTTGACATTGTTTATCTCGGTGAAGTCATATGCGCAAAGCGACGGAACTTGGCGTTATCCGACTGGCTCGAAATCGGCGACCGGTTGGCCGCTACCGGTAAAGAGGTGGTGCTCAGCACGCTGGCATTGTCGGAGGCCGAGTCGGAATTGAGTGCCATGCGGCGGATTGCGGACAACGGGCGTTTCGCGGTCGAGGCTAACGATATGGGGGCGGTCAATATGCTAAGTGGGACCGTCCCGTTTGTCGTCGGCCCGCATGTCAATGTGTACAACGCAGAGACGTTGAAGCTCCTAGCCGAAACCGGTGCAATTCGTTTCGTACTGCCGGTGGAATTGGGCGCCGAGGTATTGACCGCCCTGCAACAGCAAAGACCGGCGGGGATGGAAACCGAGGTGTTTGGTTTTGGCCGTTTGCCGCTGGCGTTCTCTGCCCGATGTTTCACTGCCCGGGCGCACAATGTGTCCAAAGATTCGTGCGATTTCATATGTGCGGATTATCCCGCCGGCCTGCTGCTGCACACCCGTGAGCGCAAACCATTTCTGGTGCTCAATGGCATACAAGTGCAGTCGGCGCGAACACATAGCCTGATCGGCCACGTCGACGAGCTGCGGGCATGCAACGTAGATGTCATCCGCTTGTCACCGCAGCCGGAGGGTATGGGCGACATCATTGCGGCGTTTCGCAAGGTGCTCGACGGTCGTTTGCAGTCGCAAGAGGCTGCGCGGGAGTTAACGCGCTATGCCGCAGACGGGGTCTGCGACGGCTATTGGCATCAACGGCCCGGTATGGATTGGAGCGTCGGTGCGTGATCGATGACCGGCGCGAGTGAAGTTCAGACTTGATGCCGGAGCAGACGTCCCACGGTGCCATTGAACACTTCACCGCATGTGGCCTCAACGTGGGCCTTGAAATCGAATTCCATCGAATCGAGCAGATTCTTCAAATACAACCCGGTCTCGGTATCGCCTTCAATGCTCAAGCGGCGTTCGAAAAACAACGTGTCGGGATCTTCGCGCCGGGTGGCGAGCAGCCAGAAGTCATGAAGTTGTCCGCGAATGCATACCTCGGCCGCTGCGTTAGACGCCGCGGCCAGACGACCTTGGGTAATCCGGAAGGTCAAATAGCACGGCGCATCAGTGATGTGAATGCCGATCACCTTGCCATCGAGCTCGGGCAAACGGACGGCGATGGATTGACCGACCAGCAGTCGATTCAAAACCCTGGTCAATACCGTAGTGTGAACCGGGTCCGGAACGATCCGCAGTGGCAACAGCAGGGGATTAGGTAACGCAAACATGACTGATTTCCTGATCGTTGTTAACGAAACGCGTCTGATCGAACCGCGTGGTCGCAATGATACATTAGAAAAGTATTAAACGGCGACCAGGCGTGGACACAGGATATTAATATGACGATAACCTATCGTAGCTTACGGGAATTCATCACCCACCTCGAGTCCGTGGGTGAGCTGAAGCGTGTCTCGCAAAGCGTGGATCCGAATCTAGAAGTGACGGAGGTGTGTCGCCGTACCCTGCGCACCGGCGGACCGGCGCTGCTTTTCGAGAATCCCAAGGATTCCAACATACCGCTGATTAGCAATCTGTTTGGCACCACACGGCGGGTGGCGATGGCAATGGGCCGATCGTCGATCTCCGAGCTGCGGGAGATCGGACGCACGCTCGCCTTCCTGCGTGAGCCGCGCCTGCCCAAGGGCCTGGGTGACGCACTGGAGAAGTTGCCCGCGTTTCGCCCGGTGTTGCACACCCCGCCGCGTGAAGTGACGAATGCACCCTGCCAAGCCAATATCGTGACCGGTGACAGCATCGATCTGGCCGAGCTGCCGATTCAGAAATGTTGGCCGGAGGACGCCGGGCCGCTGATCAGCTTCGGATTGGTAATTACCCAGGGTCCATACAAGGAGCGGCAGAACATCGGTGTCTATCGGCAGCAGGTGATCGCCCCCAACAAAGTGATTATGCGCTGGTTGGCGCATCGCGGCGGCGCCATCGATTTTCGCGATTGGCAGGAGGCCCACCCCGGAGAGCGATTTCCGTTGACGGTGGTAATCGGCGCGGACCCAGCCACTACGATTGCCGCGGTGACGCCGATTCCCGACACGCTCTCGGAGCACCAGTTCGCAGGGCTTCTGCGCGGCAGCCGCAGCGAGGTCGTGCGCTGTCGAACGAACTCCCTGCAAGTCCCGGTGTCTTCCGAGTTTGTTCTCGAAGGCCATATTGAGCCGGATGAAGAGGCGCTGGAAGGGCCGTTTGGCGATCATACCGGTTATTACAATACTCAACAGAAGTTTCCCGTGTTCACCATCGAATGCATCACCCATCGGCATCAACCGATCTATCACAGCACCTACATGGGGCGTTCGCCCTTTGATGAGCCATCGATCCTGGCCACCGCCTTGAACGAGGTATTCGTGCCGCTGTTGCAGCAGCAGTTTCCGGAAATCGTCGATTTCTACTTGCCCCCCGAAGCGTGTTCCTACCGGGTGGCGGTGGTCAGCATTAAGAAGCGCTATCCGGGTCATGCGCGGCGCGTCATGTTTGGCATTTGGTCGTACCTGCGGCAGTTCACCTATACCAAGTTCGTGATCGTGACCGACGACGATATCGATGTCCGCAACTGGCAGGAGGTAATCTGGGCACTGTCCACCCGCGTTGATCCGGCGCGCGACGCCCTCATTGCTGACCGGACACCGATCGATTATCTGGATTTCGCGAGCCCGGCCTCGGGTCTGGGATCGAAGATGGGTTTGGACGCCACCAACAAGTGGCCGGGAGAGACCGATCGTGAGTGGGGCCGTCCCATTACCATGGACGAAGAGGTCGTACGGCGGGTCGACGAACTTATGAAAGAACTCGAGTGAACAAGCGGATCTCAGTTTCATAGGTCTTGCCAAAAGCCATTCAATAATTAGAGGGGCCGATATCCACATCATGAACTCCGAATTGAATTCAATGTAATTCACGTGAACAATCGAAACCCAGGTGCGACTAGCCTGCAGCCGTTTTCTCGATATAACTTTTGTCGATAGCGAGGTAAGATTAACCGGATAAGGTGACCAAAATGTCTCAGCAATTTGTCAACCAAAGGAGTCCATCATGAAAAGTTTCCATGCAGTGTTGCTGGGATTGGCGCTCAGCATCAGCGCTCTTGCAGCGGAGAAGGTTCAAGACAATCCCTACCAAGTGCTCTACGTGACCGACGGAACGTTTGCGGAGGTAAAGAGTAACCTCGAACTGGCGATTACCGATCAGGGCCTCGTTATCAACAACGTATCCACGGTCGGGGATATGTTGGAGCGCACCGGTAAAGACCTTGGCGCAAAGCGGAAGGTCTATGTGCAGGGTGACGTACTCGAGTTTTGCAGTGCCGGCCTGTCCCGGGAGATGATGGAGGCCGATCAAGTGAACATCGTGTTCTGCCCGTACACGGTACAGGTGTATGCGATACCCGAGCAGCCCGGCAAGGTCTTCGTCGGGTACCGGCGCGTCCCGGTGACCGGTAATGATGCCTCCAAGGCGGCGATCGAGAAGGTGAATGCCTTGCTCGCGAAGATCGTGTCCGAAGCGCTGTCGTGGTGATCCTGTAGACGCTGGATTAATGCTGGCGGCGGACTGTTACTCCGTAGGTTCGACGTAACCTGCCGGTTTCTCCGAACCCGGGCCAAAGAAAAAATTTTCCATTTCTTTTTTGATGAAGTCCTTGTGTTGCGGATTCATCGGACTCAGACGGTTTTCGTTGATGAGCATGGTCTGATGTTGGAGCCATTGCTGCCACGCGTCTTTGGAGACGTTCTCGAAGATGCGTTTCCCCAGTTCGCCGGGCCACGGTGGAAAGTCTAGACCCTCCGCCTCACGCCCTAGTTTTATACAGTTTACGTTACGCGCCATAGCTTTTACTTAACTTCTTTAATAGGGATTGTACCGGTGCGGCCAAGCCGCGTTCATCTGGATAGAGCAGGTTATACCAGACTAGGTCCGCGGTCTCCATGATGCCACACCCGTTTGTCACCAGCTTCGCGGGCACCGGCGTGATGTGCAGATAAAAATGCGTGAAACTGTGGCGGATCGGGTCCCAGCCTGGTTCGGGCGCCACGATCATCCCGTAACGTGCCCTGATGGTTGCGGGTATGTCTGCGTCCGGCGCGCACTCAGGAAATCCCCACAGTCCGCCCCAGATTCCGGTGGCGGGCCGGCGCTCGAGTAACACGCCGTGGGTGTTACGGATCATGACCATGGACACCGCCTTGGCCGGCTTGTCCCGCCGCGGCGCGGGTGTCGGAAAGGCATGGGGGTCGCCACGGCGGTAGGCGGCGCATTGTTTGCTTAGTGGGCAAGCATCACACAGCGGATCCAGACGTCGGCAGATTGTCGCCCCCAGGTCCATGATCGCCTGGGTGTAATCCGCAATCCGTTTGTGTGGCGTGTTTCGGTCGGCCAACTCCCACAATTGCTGCTCGACCGACCGCCGGCCTGGCCAACCGCTCACCCGATGATAGCGGGTGAGGATCCGCTTGACGTTGCCATCCAGGATTGCATGTCGCTGTCCGTACGCGAACGCGAGAATGGCGCCGGCTGTAGACCGGCCGATACCGGGCAGTTGGCATACGCGTTCAATCTCAAGTGGAAATTCACCATCGTAAAGGTCCACCAGGATCTTTGCCGTTTTGTGAAGGTTGCGGCCGCGGGCGTAGTAACCCAGTCCGGTCCACAGATGTAAAACCTCATCCAACGGGGCCGTGGCCAGTATCTCGACAGTGGGAAATCGCGCTACGAATCGTTGGTAGTAGGGAATGACGGTGACCACTTGGGTCTGCTGTAACATGATCTCCGATACCCATATCCGATAGGGATCGCGGTGTTGGCGCCACGGCAGGTCCTTGCGTCCGTGCTGGTCATACCAACTCAGCAAGCGCACGGACAAATCGGTCATTGACTGCTCACTGGACCAAGACGTGATCAATGAACTCTTACGTTAGGAGTGCTGGCACCGGAAGCTGGCTGTCGAGGAAACGATTTGGTCGGTGGTTGAGATCCCGCCTTTTTGCACACCAAATATCGACACATTGACACCGAGAGGACCGGGCCGCTGAGAATCAGTCCGCGGTCACCTTGTACACTTCATCGTGCTCGCGTGCGTGCTCAGAGACCTTGATCCCGATTTCATCGCCGGCCCGAGCGACATCGACGGTATCCTCGCCGACATGTATGGATTCGACCTTTTGCGTGAAATCGCTGGTGTGGCCCAATATATGGATTGTGTCACCGACATTCACTTCTCCATCGGTGACTTTGACCCCCGCGACGCCGAGGTTTGTCCAGTAGTGAATGACGACACCGATTTTTTCTTCTGCCATGGTTCGCTCGCTTTAGGTATCAGATCGAAAGTGGTGTGAATATACGCTTTTACGCACAACAACAACACTATCAGCCTGTTTTAGGATGGCTACTGTTACACGGGATTGGAGCAATCAGCGCTAGATGTTATCGACGGTCCCACGCGTGTCCCGCGCAGGGGAAGTAGGGTCTAGGCTTGACGCTGCCTAGACCCGTTTGTGTCCGTTGGATAGCTGATGTGGAATCTTTTTATGGACAGATTAGATTTACGCAGCTGTCGTAGATTTTGCGGTCACCGAGAATGCGGTCTCTATTGCGGCGCAGCATATTTCAAGAATCACTACTAAATTGTGTGACCAGTGGCGAATGGCCGAGTACTAAGACTTAGTGAACGATCTGGCTGGGCTATAGGCGGCAAGGTTTCTTTAGCTGGATATCGATTTCACGGATTCGCATATATACGTCGTCTCGATCCTAAGACATCGTAGACACTAATTCCGATCTCGCCTGTTACCTGTTGTTTTCGCGACAGATTGCGCGCAAAACCGCGCCTGGGGCGGTGTCACCAGTGAGACCGTTACGCAGAGGCATGTGCGCGCCTTGCCCATTATTTCATAAAAAAACAATAAGTTAACACAGATGGCACGGGACTTGCTGCAAACCATGCACATGAGGTGGGGGCCTCTGTTCGTGGGATATTGGAACGTCAGGTTCACGAAAATCCAAGGCGAGCGGAACACTTTCACACCGCTGAGAAATTCATTGTGTACGCAATTGCGTTACATGGGGGGTAAATGATGAAGCGATTAACGATGGTGGGGGCGATGCTATCTCTAGCCCTGTTCAGCAGCGCTGCAGTGGCGTCGAGCATTGGCGACCGTGTGTGGCAGGATGTATACGGCTGGGGGATCCAGGATCCGAGTGAAGAGGGGATTGAAGGGGTATTGGTTCGCCTCGAAAATTGCGCGGGTCGAGGATTGGCGACGGCGATTACCGGTCCCGAGGGGCGTTATAAGTTTGACGGGCTGGAGGCCGGGAATTACAAGATTGTCTTCGAGTTACCCAGTGGTTATCACTTTACCTTCGAAGGAGTGGGACTTGAGGGAAAGGATAGCGATGCGGACCCCACGACGGGGCGCACGCACTGTTTTACTTTAGGGGACGGGAAAAACAGAAGAAACATCGATGCGGGGCTGCTAAAGAACGAGGGCGGGTCCTCCTCGAGCGTCGAACCCTTGCAAATTACCGAGGTCCAGGTGCAAGAGCCGGATACCATTGTGATAATCGGCACTAATTTTGACCCCGATGCCGAATTGATGGTCACCCTCGGCCAGCCGGGCAATCCCGGCGACATCAGCGGTAGCTGCATCCTGAATACCCCTGAAATGATCACCTGCACCCCGGTTGCGTTACCGCCTCCGGGGGACTACCTGTTGGTTGTGAAACTAACGGAGACTAAAGAGTGTTGTCACAGAGTAAGGCGGTCGGTTGAGTACGACCTGACCATCGGTGCGGGCGGATCTCAGGGTGAACCGGGTCCGACGGGTCCCAGCGGGCCATCCGGTTCTGATGGCGCAACCGGTGCGACGGGTCCAGCGGGTCCAAGCGGTCCAATAGGGCCATCAGGGCCAGCAGGACCAGCACATGGGCCAACAGGGCCAACAGGGCCAACAGGGCCAGCAGGACCATCAGGGCCAGCGGGGCCATCAGGGCCATCGGGTCCAAAAGGTGACCAAGGCCAACCGGGAGAATCGGGCATTGGTTTAGGCTTTCAGTGTGAGTTCCTTGCAAGTTCGACTTTTTCCGATGCGTGGCTTATGCTTTCTGACCAGTCACTAGAGGGATCTGATGCCGTACCATGTGTCGTACCGTTTGACAGCAAGATCGTGGCGATCACGTTCTCAAACTCCGATGCGGATACAGAGGTTGAGGTGGGATTGTGGAAGGTGCCACGGACTAGTGTGAACGAGGCGGCTGAAAAGGTTTTTCTATGGGATCTTTTTCCTGGTGGACCGACTACTGGTGGAAGCGGGCCGATCAGAAGCGGCGTAATTAATTCTTTTACGTCGGACATTACATTCCTTGCCGGCGATAGGCTGGGAGTGTATCTCGAGGATGGAGGCCAAACACAGCCCAGCAACCCCGTTGTCATCATTTATTTTGACCGCACTGCTGTGGGTACGTACGCAGATCCGGGAGACATACAGACCACCGACGATGATTTGGACCGTGATCCTGATACTCCTACTCCTTAACACGATAAGGGAGCGGAACATATCGGGGACAAAACACGATTAAGTCACACTTGAACTTGACGTGAAGTTTAATGAAACACCCCGCTCCGGCGGGGTGTTTCTTATCGGCTCCTCGAAAAAAGGGGTCGGTGACAACTAAGAATCAATACCGTTATCGTTTGTCATCAACCCCATTTAATCCCGTATTTTTTTACTGGCAACTAATCAAGAGAATCACGCTAAGCAATGGTGTTGGTTTAGTGACAGTAAGAATTTTTGACTGTGATTAGAGTCACCGAATCCACATCTCTTTCTTGTTAGCATAAGCATTGCAGGCATGTGGGGGCTGCATTATGTTTCGGCCGGCATTAAATCAAAGGGGTCGGGTTCGATCGATTGTTAGCTTTCAAATGAACCTGACCCCATTCATTCTTGGATGATTCTGGCATTGGAGAGTAAGGCAACCCATCTGTCGGAGCATCATCTAGACGGGAGCGTGCGGGTTCGATAGCAGTGGTTCCGCATTCCAAAGAGACGCCCGCGTCCCGCGTGCGAATATCGGGAACAGACCACGATTACTCCCCATTTAACTTTGACTTGAAGTCATTTAAAGACCCCGCTTCGCAGGGTGTGTGAAAACCCTGTTCGGCGGGGTTTTTATCCCAAGCCGCGGAGAACCTTTGGGATTTTCCCGCTCTTGCTCGTAAAGTCGGGCGGCACGGGCAACGAACTTCAATAGCGTTTCTGTTACAGAGGTTTCTGACCGCAACTCACGACTCAAAGAATTAGAAGTCGTAGATAGTCGTTCACACAAACCAAGGCGCGGGGAGACTTCCTCCGGCGCCTTTCTTTTTAGGGGTGCCACGACCGGCTTGACCGACTGGATCGAGCGCCCGGCTGTTTGGCTGTACCCTTGTCAGTAATACACTACATAAAGAGAGGGGGGTGGGTAATCGGATGCTGAGATGACCGGACTGGGTTGTTACTGCTTATAATGCGGTGGACATAGCGAAAAACGACAACGACACGTCCGCCGCATGGCCTTATCGTCGATACAATACAAACCCACACTGCTGGCCGGCGTGCTGCTTGTCGCCGCGGTCGCGTTTAACCTCGTCGTGCTCCATCTCGAGTTGTCGCTGGATGCGCCCGACTTGAACGACAACGTGCTCCACTATGCGCTGATTGAACGGACCGTGGAGGCGGTCGAACGCGGCGAGGACGTTACCGATCACTGGGTCCCGTATATCGCGCAAGGCTACCCGCTGTTTCACCACTATCAACACTTGCCGCATGTAGCCACAGCGTTGTTGTACAAACTGCTGGGCGAGATTGTCCCACTGCGCACGCTGTTTCTCGGCGTGGGTTATCTGTTGCTGTGCACTTTCCCGCTGTCGATCTACTGGACCGGGCGGCGATTGGGGTTCTCCGCGCTACCGTACACCCAACTGTGGGGGATGTGGCTGCTGGGCCCGGCCGTGGCCGGCCTGTACCTCACCTTACGCCATGGCCGCGCCTATGCGGGAACCGTGGCGTTACTTGCCGCGACACTGCTCTCGCACACCGTGTTGGGCTACGTCGCGCTGGTGTCGGGTGGCTTGTTCGTGTTGCTGGCCGGGCGTACCGATCTGGTGGTCCGCATCGGTCGTTTGGCGCTGGTACTGTTCCTGGTTTCCGTGGTGGCGTCGTATTTTCTGGTGCCCTTTTTCCTGGACCGGCCCTACATGAACCGCAGTGTATGGGAGGAGCTTGGCAAGTACGACGCCTACGGCTGGGCATGGACCCTAAAGGCGCTGTTGCGGGGTGAATTGCTCGACGCCGGTCGGTTCCCCGCGCTGACCCTGTTGGGGGGTCTGGGATTGCTCGTCTGCTTGGTTCGCGGGCGCGAGGACGAACGCTATCGGTTGTTGCCGGCCTTTTTCGGCCTGTGGTTGCTGCTCTACTTCGGCCGGCCCACGTGGGGTGGGCTGTTAGGGTTGTTACCCTTGAGTGGAGACTTGCATTTCCACCGGTTGATTGCGCCGGTGCACTTGGGGGCAATCGGGCTGGCCGGCGCTGGTCTCGCCTGGTTGTGGGAGAAGGCCATTGCCCTTGGTGGGGCGAGCGCCGAGTGGGGGGATGCATTGCGAAGCGAGAGCCGTTTGGGGACTCTAAAGCGGGCGCTGCAGCGCTGGGGCGCGATCACGGTGGTGGGATTGCTGATGCCGGTGCTGCTGATTCCGGCCTACCGCGAACGGGTTGAATACATGGCCACCAACAACGATTGGAAGCGACACGCTCTCGCTGCTTTGGAGGCCGACGCGGGCGAGTTTTCCGCGCTCCTGGCGGATCTGAGGACCAGACCCCCGGCCCGCGTCTACGCCGGCCGGTCGGTGAATTGGGGAAAGGACTACCGTTTCGGCTACGTGCCGGTCTATGCTTTGCTGGTAACGAATCAGATCGACAGCCCCGGCTATCTCTACCACGCCCTGTCGCTTAACGCCGACATCGAGGGCTACCTAAACCCTAGTCGCCCTGAAACCTTCAACCTATTCAACCTGCGCTACGTGGTCGCTCCAGCCGAGTGGCCGGCACCGCCCTTGGCCCGGTCGTTGGCTTCGTACGGCCGTCATCGGCTCTATGAGATGGAGACCAGCGGCTACTTTGATCTAGTGGACAGCGATGCCGTGCTTTACGGCGTGCGCGCCGGATGGTTCGACGCGGTGCGCACTTGGCTGCACAGCGACATGGTAGCGTCAAAGCAACACCCGCTCATTGTTTTCGGTTCGAAGCCGGAGAGCGACTCAGCGATGGACATGGATGTAATGCCTTTCAGTACGGTAGCGGAGTTGCGGTATGCCGCCCGCGAGCCGTGCGGGCGAATGCTGAGTGAGAAAGTGGCGGGGAATTCCTATGCCGTCGCCTTCGAGGCCGTGCGGTCTTGTTGGCTGCTGTTCAAGGCGACCTACCACCCGGGTTGGCGGGCGATGCTGGACGGCCAGCCAGTGCCGGCACGGATGCTGGCCCCCAGCTTCGTGGGTCTGAAGGTGGAGCCAGGACGGCATTCGGCCGAGTTGACTTATCAAACGAAACCGATACGAGCCTGGCTGCGCTTCGCCGGTCTCGTAACGTTACTCCTGATTGTTGTTGTCGAATGGCAGCGCGCTAGATCGCGGGTGGTACGTTGAACCGCTATCTCCCGTTTTTTCCACAAATAAGTAAACTGTCCCCGTTTTTGACTGTGGGAGGTTCGCCACCAAGACGGCTCCTACCATGCACGCTTCGACCGTGAATACGAGGCGGTGTGCTCGGCCGCCTTGGCCTGGTTGCCGAGTTTTTGATGGCAAGTGGCCAAATATAGGTGGGCAACCGTACGCTTGCGGTCGGCGGACAGGACACGGTCTAACTCTGGAACCGCTTCCTGACACTTGTTGGCATTCGTGAGGGCGATACCGAGATTGAGGCCGGCTTGAATATGGCCGGGTTGAACGCGAAGGAAGCGCTTATACGCGTTGATCGCGAGGTCCCGTCGACCGGCATGCTGATGCGCCCATCCTAGAAGAAACAACGCATCTTTGTAGTCCTGCTCTAGGGATTCGATCCGTTCCAAGTAGGAAAGCGACTCTTCGGTCCGTCCCGCTACCTGCAGCTCCCGGGCAACGCCGTATTGCTTCGCGACGTCTTCCGGGTTGCTATCGGCGATCCGCCGCCTCTCCTCGAGTGTGGCTGCCGCATGCTTCTCATCGGTCGATTCGTCACCCAGCGCCCGGTCGCAGGCTGCGAGATGCAGGTGAGCGACGGTTTTCATAGGTTGGAGCGAGAGTACTCGTTGGAACTCGGGCACCGCCTCACCACACTTGCCGGAATTCCTTAGAGCAATGCCGAGGTTGAGTCGTGCCTGCACATGGTCGGGATTGTCGGGCAAAAAACGTTGATAGGCGTTGATGGCGAGCTCGCGACGACCGGCGTGTTGGTGGGCCCAGCCAAGCAAGAACAAGGTGTCCTTGTACCCGGGCTCACGTTTCACGATGCGCTCGAGACGGGGAATGGATTCCTCGGTTCGACCGTCGAGCTGCAGTGAAAGCGCGACATCATATTCGCGAGAGATAACACCCGCAGCGGTGTCTGATTCTGGTATTGCCGCCATTGCTACCTCGGTTACCTTCAACTCCGGAAATGCGGAGACGTCATAGCGCTGCTTGCGGAGGTGGGAGACGACGAACTCCCTTATTTCTGTCTCGGTGTAAAGCTTCTCCTCGCCGCATACCGCAGTGTGACCTTCGACAGGCTGGCGGACGAAACTCCCGTCCTCCAGCCGGATCACCGACCACATGTGACATTGCACTATCGAGATAGCTCCGAGACTGAAGTACGGTGGTTTCGGATTGGCGGCGACCCACCACCCGCCCGACCCATGCCGGCGTATGACGCTGGTGCTGATTATCGGATGTAGCGGGTCGATATCATTAGAAATTAATGACCGACCATCCATCCAATCAGGAACATCGACTCCAAGAAAATCCAAGATTGTGGGAACGACGTCGATTCTCTGCGCGTTTGCCGATATGCGGCCGGCATGTTTTCCGCCGGGAAATCTGATAATCAGCGGAAGCCGCTCGTGAGCGGCCCGAATAATGCCATGATCTGAAGTCAGCACGATGATCGTATTGTTGTACCTGCCTTTTGATTTCAGGCGCTCGACCACATCCTGCACGTACCGATCGTAGTCGAGAATGGCGTCATCGTAGAACTGATCCATCCATTTCGTCGTTCGTCTCTGCCGGGTAATGAACCGGTCGACATTAATCATCCACGGGTCCCGAGAGCGCACTTGCTTCAGCCCTTTAGAAAATACTCTACGACGCGGTGTGAAATATGGGCCGTGGGTGCCCATGAAATGCACGTGCGCGAAGAATGGGTCGGGAGATTCGTCGATGAAATCGAGTAGCTCGGTGATCCTTCCCACGTCGACGTAGTCCTCATTGGTTAATCTCCGGTCGTGTCGGGTCACTTCTGTGTATGGGTTGACCATGTCTCGAAGTCCGAATGCGTGCATCACCCGCGAGCCGATTCGATGCCCGGTCTCTTCTAAGAATAGAATTTCCGAGCCATACGACAGCTGAACGGAGCGAGGCAGCGACAGTCCGGCTAGTCCTCCAGAGATCCTCCGGGAATTCGCGTAGTGAAACCCATCCCTCATGTTGATGTCATAAGCATCGACGTAGAACCGCATACTAATGTCAGCATTACGATAGCCGAGCTTGCGGAGAACCCCAGGAAAATGTTGGAATGTGTCACGCCCCCGAAAGGTGTCCGGACGATAGATTACTCGAGTCCGGGTCGGGAGTTTGGCGCTCAATAACGCCCCGATCGATCCGGTCGTATCTTCCGCGTTAGTGAAGGCATTCTCGAAAACAAGCGATTCTTTCAACATCGATTTGATAAACGGCGTCGTCTCCCGTTCGTAGCCGTAGGCCGACATCCGGTTGGCGTTCACACCGTCGCTCGACAGCACGAGGATGTTCGGCAAGTCCTTCTGACGCCCCTCGGTCACTGATATGCTTTCCCGCTCTGCTGTGTACTTCGTCATCGCTACAACGGTTGAGAGCGCGATCAGCAACAGCGGCGCAAAAGTGATTCTCCGAGCGTGCCTTTCCCAAAGGGCGAGCTTCGTGCATGCCAGAAGTTGTCTGATTGTCCAAACGCACAATCCAAAAAAGACTATGACGTAGAGATATCGCACCGCACTCTGGAAGGAGCCCACATTGAATCCGAAGAACGTGTACGTGAAGTTTTCGACCAGCATGAACGCGGCTGCCGCCAAGACGATTGCCGGTATGGTGAGTGCTAAGTAGAGAAATATCTTAGCCGGCGGGGGTTGACGTAACCCGTTATCCAAAACAATCAGCAGCATTAACGATAAGAGGCTAATGAGAACCAACGGCAATGGCGAGACCGCCAATACCGCCAGAGACTCAAATAACGTCAACACGTTGAAGAATGACGGTTTCGTTACCAAGAATAGCCATTCGAGGAAGAAATACGCGTAGCAGCTGATCACAGTAATTGCTGCGACTTTCAAATGGTCCTTGTTCATGAAACAGGGTCCCTACTCTGCCGAATTCGCCGGCTACCGTAGAACGGATGCTCCAAATGTGCCTCGTCGATAAAGCGCATCAGCTCCAGATTCCCTTGAGAAACCCGCGCGGCCTGGTAGTATGCCGAGGAGTGCGCTACCAGCTCGCATTGGCGCATCACCGGTCATGACCGCCCTCGTCGCCCACGGCCTTGCGTTCTTTGCACCTCAATGGCCGATTTTATTGTACAAAAAATTCGTTCCATCATCCGCTGCCCAATCTTGGCGTGCCGTTCCTTGAGCTTGCGCTCGGTGTTGTTCTCTCGACCCGTCCCGCGCTCAAACAAGCGCTGTGCGTTGTCTACCAGCTTCCGGCGCCACTCCTCGATCTGATTTGGACGCGCGTCGTAGTGCTCCGCGAGCTCAGTCAGCGTCTTGTCTTCACAGGTCGCTGCCAGAGCAACCTTGGCCTTGAAGGCCGCCCAATGGTTCCGGCGCTTGCGTCTCATCTTCTAATGATAGGGGACAGACCACGATTAATCCTGAGAATGCGGTGTTTATTACGGCGCAGCATGTTTAAGAATTAATAAAAGATTTAGTGACAGGCAGTCGATGACCGAGCACTAAGAATCAATGGACGATCTGACTATTGCGGGCGGGTTACGCGAGTTCCAAACCTGATGCTGCGGTATCACCGAGGTAAAAACGGGGACAGTATACTTGTTTCACTACAAAGGTATTTGCATCAAGAAAAGTGACGCATGCGTTCTTCGCGCAAGGTGCTTGCAGAAATCAAGTAAACTGTCCCCGTTTTTCTGTCTCAAATCTGAGACTAGAGATAATCCGGGTCCGCTATCAGTTGCAACGCTTTGTTTTTTTGTCTTATATGCAAGCGAGACCGTCCCGCGTGCGGTATCACTATTGAGACGCGGGCCAGTGGGGCTGGGCGCGGGTAATCCGAAATCCTATCCAAAAAAACAATGGGTTAACGCGCGTGGCACAAAGCTTGCTGCGATACTGGCATGCCAGGCGGGATGACGTGCCTGGAGTAAGCGAATAATCGGGTTACATTACTTAAGGACCCGTTTCGGGCACGCCGGAACTATCCGCGCGTAGTATCGTTCACCAGCGGTTCGGTGTTGTAACGCGCCGGTTTGTGTGTCCTCCAACGATAACCATCAACCCCTCTATTGAGGAGGTACTATGCTGCGAATCACGACCATCAAGCGCGGCAGCGCGACAGCGACGATCCTGGGGATGTTTCTGTTAGCCGCGGCCACCTTCCCGGCATCGGTACTGGGGTCAAGCATTGGCGATCGTGTGTGGCACGATATCTACAACTGGGGGTTCCAGGATCCAAGTGAACTGGGGATTGAAGACGTATTGGTTCGCCTCGAGGATTGCCAGGGCCGGGGATTGGCGACCGCCATTACCGGTCCCAAGGGGCGCTATACGTTTGATGGTCTGGAGGCAGGGAAATACAAGGTTGTCTTCGAGTTACCAAGTGGTTATTACTTTACCCTACAAGGAGTGGGACCAGCGGGAAAGGATAGCAATGCGGACCGCACGACGGGGCGCACGAGTTGTATTAATTTAGCGGACGGGCAAACCAAGAAGAACATCGACGCGGGGCTACTAACGGTCGAGTCCACTCCGGACGATGAGGAAACCCTCCTGCAAATTACCGAGGTGGTGGTGCAAGAACCTGACACCATTGTGATTTTCGGAACCGGTTTTGACGCCGATGGCCCGTTACAGGTGACGCTCGGTCAGCCGGGCGATCCCGGCGACATCACGGGCAGCTGCATCCTGAATACCCCGGAAATGATCACGTGCTTTTTGGGTGTGTTACCGCCTGCGGGGGATTACCTGCTGATTGTGCAAGCGGGGCCGGACACAGAAGAGCCGTTTGATGAGTATGATGAGTACGACCTGACCATCGGCGCAGTCGGTCCAACCGGTCCAGAGGGTCCCAGTGGGCCATCCGGTCCGTCCGGTCCGTCCGGTCCGAACGGCCCATCCGGCCCAAGTGGCCCGCAGGGTGCCTCCGGTGCAACCGGTGCGACGGGTCCAGCAGGTCCCAGCGGGGCAACAGGGCCAACAGGGCCAACAGGGCCAACCGGTCCGACGGGTTCGCCGGGTCCAGCGGGTCCAAGCGGGCCATCCGGTTCTGATGGCGCAACCGGTGCGACGGGTCCGGCGGGTCCCAGCGGTCCTGAAGGCGCAACCGGTCCGTCCGGTGCGACGGGTTCGCGGGGTCCAGCGGGTCCAAGCGGTCCGGCGGGTCCAACCGGTCCGTCCGGTGCGACGGGTCCAGCGGGTCCAAGCGGGCCAACCGGTGCTGATGGCGCAACCGGTCCGTCCGGTCCGACGGGTCCGTTAATTGCCTGCACCGATGGTCAATTCCTGGTCTACAACGGGACCACATTTGTATGGGAATGCGCGGACGGAAGTCCTACCACCACAGCGGCGACGTGTCCTTGCAGTGCAACGTACCTGGGGTCCCAAGGGGCCGTCGTGACATATGACGCTAACACAGACGGACTGAGCGGAAATTTTGATCCGGTTTATAATATTGCGGCGGGCTTCAATGGGGATAGTTGCGACCCGACCGACTTCTTCAATTGCGTTCCGGAGCCGAGTGGCTGCTTTGGCGATCCTGACCCCGCAATAGGAACCACCGCATTAGACTATGCCTCCGGACGCGACACAGCTAATGCTGGCCCATGGTTCTTACGCGGTAGTCTACGGCTTACCGCTACGTATGACTCAAGTACCGGACAGGGTTTCTGCAGTTCAATTCGCACTTCCACAGCCGACGGCACTGACGTCTCCAATACGCTACCATTAACAACACAGCAACAGTATCTCGCTTGTAATACTGCGATCATCAACATTTGCAATGCGTATGCCGCCCCCTCTCCATGAACCATATAGTAAGAACGGGGACAGTATACTTATTTCACTGCAAAGGTATTGATATCAAGAAAAGTAGCGCATGTGTTCTCGCGCACGGCGCTTGCAGAAATTAAGTAAACTGTCCCCGTTTTTCTGTCTCAAATCTGAGACTAGTGACAATCTGGGTCCGCTATCAGTTGCAACGTTTTGTTTTTTTGCGTAAATGCAAGCGATACCTGCCGTATGCGGTGTCACGATTGAGACGCGGACCCGCGGGGATGGCGCGCGTAATACGAAATCTTACCCAAAAAACAATAAGTTAACGCAGCTGGCACGAAGCTTGCTGCGATACTGGCATGCCAGGAGGGATGACGTGCCTGGAGTAAGCGAATAATCGGGTTACAAGACTTAAGGGCCTGTTTCGGGCACGCCGGAACTATCCGTGCGTGGTATCGTTTACCAGCGGTTCGCTGTTGTAACGCGCCGGTTTGTGTGCCCTCCAACGATAACCATCAACCCCTCTATTGAGGAGGTACTATGCTGCGAACCACGACCATCAAGCGCGGCAGCGCAACAGCGACGATCTTGGGGATGTTTCTGTTAGCCGCGGCCACCTTCCCGGCATCGGTACTGGGGTCAAGCATTGGCGATCGTGTGTGGCAGGATGTATACGGATGGGGGATCCAGGATCCGGGTGAAGAGGGGATTGCAGACGTATTGGTTCGCCTCGAGAATTGCCAGGGCCGGGGATTGGCGACCGCCATTACCGGTCCCGAGGGGTATTATAAGTTTGAGGGGCTGGAGGCAGGGAAATACAAGATTGTCTTCGAGTTACCCAGTGGTTATATCTTTACCTTGCAAGGAGTGGGACTTGAGGGAAAAGATAGCGATGCGGACCGCACGACGGGGCGCACGCACTGTATTACTTTAGGGGACGGGAAAAACAAGAAAAACATCGACGCGGGGCTGCTAACGGGCGAGTTCACCCCAGAGCCCGAGGAAACCCCGCTGCAAATTACCGAGGTCGTGGTGGAAGAACCTGACACCATTGTGATTTTCGGAACCGGTTTTGACGCCGATGGCCCGTTACAGGTGACGCTCGGTCAGTCGGGCAATCCCGGCGACATCACGGGTAGCTGCCTTCTAAATACCCCGGAAATGATCACGTGCTTTTTGGGTGGGTTACCGGATCCGGGGGATTACCTGTTGATTGTGCAAACGGGGCCGGACACAGAAGAGCCGTTTGATGGGTATGATGAATACGACCTGACCATTGGCGCAGTCGGTCCAACGGGTCCAGAGGGTCCCAGTGGGCCATCCGGTCCGTCCGGTCCGTCCGGTCCGAACGGTCCATCCGGCCCAAGTGGCCCGCAGGGTGACGATGGTGCAACCGGACCAACAGGGCCAAGCGGCCCATCCGGCCCGAGCGGCCCATCCGGCCCGAGCGGCCCAACCGGTCCGGGAGGTCCGAGTGGTCCAACCGGTGCGAGCGGTCCGGGAGGTCCGAGTGGTCCGAGTGGTCCAACGGGTGCGAGCGGTCCGGGAGGCCCGAGCGGTCCAACCGGTGCGAGCGGCCCAACGGGCCCGAGCGGTCCGAGCGGCCCATCAGGACTAGCCCAATTCCAGGTGGTGAATTGCACGCCGCCGACGTTGACGACGACTGTCCCGTCAGGAGATGTGGTATCGTCGTGCGTCTGCCCGAGTGGATTCATCGCGATTGGCGGGGGAGCAGCATGTGAGGACGACACAAGTGCATCGCAATCGCTATGCATAAGCGATATCTCCACATCCTCAAATGCATGGGGGGCAGGATGCACCATCTCCGATAACGGAACTTACGACGTAAATGGAGGTGGGTGGTGCGATCAAACCCCGGCTAACGTTACCGTAATATGCGTCCCAGACCCGAATCCTTAGCCTACGTGAGTTGTCGTTTGAACGTGGAGGTTTACGATCATTAAAACAGGTTAAATAGTTGAATAGGGGACAGACCACGATTAGCAAAAATTGTGTCAATCCCATTTAGACATAAAGAATTGAAAGACCCCGCTTCGCGGGGTTTTTCTTACAGGCCCCTAGCGCACCCTCGACCCACCGCACCCAACGGCACACATGCAACCCAAGCGTGTAGGCGTCGATGTCGAATTATTGATTAAGCGGTAAGCGGGAGATTGACCACCCCACGGCAATGCGACTGCTATCGGGAATCGCCGATCTTGGTACGGCTAGTAGACGTGAACTCGCCAGCCGCTTCGGCCGCGGTGTCTCCGGCGAAAGAAGCGTGCCCACGATCTTGGTTGTAATAGTGCTGAAACTCTAGCAGCTTTAGCTCCAGGTCCACGGCGTTCCAGAATCGAACGTGCGATCGAGAAATTCCCGGCGAATCGTCTCCCAATCAACCGCGCCACGAACGAATGCGAAACCGGCGCATACGGGACAGTGTTGATCTCTCTTTGAGCAGGAGATTCTCAGCAATGATGCCCTTGACACTGCCCGGTCCGAGCAGCTTGGCGGCAGCCGTCAGCAGATGGATCAGAAGCAGTCAGGCGTCCTTGTTGCGGGCGAAACGTTAGCAGCATTGCTGTCGGCGGCAAGATTGCGTTAGCCATTGATTTAAGGAGAGAATTGCGCATTGCACACCCACACCCGTTGATCCATACAGCTACTTGAATGGACGGTAAAGCCAATACTTCGAATCAGTCAGCATCCCTGTGGATAGGTTTGGCGATCACACTTTTGTGCGTGGTTTTCGCCAACACCATACGGATTCAACAGTACCAGAATTGGCTAAAGGAAACGGACCTTAGCGTCACCCGTGGGACACCCGTGATGGCGACGTTGGATGCGTATTACTCATTGCGTTGGGCTGAAGCTTTTCAGTCCGGCAGTTTCGAACCCCATGCCCGTGATCCATTGCGCGTCTATGAGCGCCGTCAGTATCGCGAGGAGGTGTCTCCCTGGTTGCAGTGGCGTCATGAACTGGAATGGTTGCCGCAGCTGCAACCGAAAGCGCTCCCATTACTGAGCCGGTTGTTGGTTGTTGGCAGCCAATTCTGTGACGGTGATGTGCATTGTGCGGGAATTTATCTCACCCCGCTGCTCTCGAGCCTATTCATCATTCCCTTGTTTTTGTACTGCTGGCGTTTGGGATACCCCGCTGCCGGAGTATTGGGTGGGCTGATCGCGACATTTTGCCATGAGTACTATCGGCGCAGTGGCGCCGGTTGGGCGGATACCGACGCACTCAATTTATTTTTTCCTTGGATTATTTCTTTTTCGATTCTGCTCATGCGCCGAGAGTTGTCGCGAACACAACTCGTATTGCTATCGGCCGCCGCGGGATTCGGCATGCATGGTTTCTACCTCTGGTATTCACGACCGGGGTTGGCAATTGTCTATGGGATTGTCTTAATTGCCTACCTGTTCGTGCAACGCGTGGCGCTGAAAAACATTCTGCTGTGTGGCGTGGTGTATTTGATAGCAGCCAACCCCAATCAACTGCCGTTAGGTTTTTCAAGCCTCAGCCGGTTTGTAGAAGCATATTTGCGCACCGATATACCCGAGGTTGTCGATACGGAAATGGACTTCCCTGAAGTAATGACGACCATATCAGAGGTTAAAGCGCTGCCCTGGAGTGAGGTATTTTCATCGATACTTAACCCAGGTGATGGGGCGGTTCTCGGCTTTATTGGATTTTTGATTCTTGCTGGGTGGCGCTGGCGCAATATGATTCCCTTATTGCCGATATTCATCCTCGGACTTCTCTCCTTTTATAGCTCGCGACGATTCATTATCTATTTGGCGCCCTTCATCGGTATCGGTTTGGGTTATTTGGTCACTATAGTGGTGCACGGCTTACTGAGTGTCGGCCGGGTTTGTGGCTTCGCGCGCCTGCAACGATCCCTGGTAAGCGATGGCGCCGTCTATGCATTGGTATTGGTCTTGTTCGGGTTCTGGCTGGTGCCCAAGACGGCGATTGGGACGACCTTTCGGCCCGCAATTCCGGCGCCGATTTACGCTGCTCTCCAAGACCTTAAACACCAGCTACCACGCGGCTCGCGGCTTTGGACTTGGTGGGATATGGGCTACGTGATACCGCACGCGACCGGATTGGGGGTTTATCACGACGGTGGCGCGCAACGTTCGCCGCAGACGTTTTTTGTCGCCAAAAGCCTGATGGATGATGATCCACAACGACTCCACAACATCATAAATTTCGTCGATGCTCACGGGAACCGCGGCATCCAAACATTGCTCGATCAGTTGAGTTCAAAGACAGCGCTGGTCGAACATGTCACCCACTACAAGGAACCGCTGGATAGACCAAACATACACGTGTTGTTTACCGCCGACATGATTCAGAAATTTTCCGCCATTCAGTACATCGGTGCATGGGACTTCGCCTCGGGAAGCAAATCGAATGAGGGCTACAAGGTTCTCTCCTGTAAAAGCTACATTGGCGACAATCTAAGCTGCGGCGAGGTACAGATTAATTTACGTAACGGTGAAATCGCTGCGGGCAAGAGATTGAGGCAAACAGTTCTGATCAAAGATGGCCATGTCGCGAACACCATCGATTACCCGCACGACAGTGGGCTTGTTTTACAAGTGTTGTTAAAAGACAGACCGCCCTACGCCGTGTATTTGCTAAGCGACGAGGTGTTTCGTTCGAACTTCAATCAGATGTATCTGCTCGGTCGCTATGACGAACGCTTGTTCGAGGAGGTCTACAACGCCTTTCCCGCGGCACGCGCGTTCAGGGTCAAACGATAGGCCGACGCCGTCGGCAATGCATGATTCCCAACCCAGCCACACCTTCCATATTCGTTCAGAAGTGACCAGCGGCGTCTGACAGCAGAATAAAGAATTCTAAACGGGAACCGCTTGCAGATTGAGTAATTGAGGGACCGAGTCATTATGCCGCCGCCTATTCGGCGGATCGACCGGCGTGCTTAGCCCGCACCAGGGGTCGTGTAGACTGCCGTGACCTGGCTGAGTGCAATCGGCGCAGTTCCAGGATTAATACTCCATGAGAGCAAGTGAATCGTTTTTCGGCAAAGTGACATTGCTCGCCGGCGGTACAATTGCCGGCCATGTAATTCTATTTTGCGTTTATCCATTGCTAACGCGCTTGTACACACCGACGGACTTCGGCGTGCTTGGTGTGTACGCCGCTGTATTGAGTGTCCTGACCCAACTCGCAGCCTGGCGCTTTAACGCGGCGATTCTAGTGCCTAAACACGACTTAGCCGCGCTGAACTTGCTGGTGCTGTGTTTGGTCGCGGTGGTGACGACGACTACGTTTACGGCGGTTGTAATTTGGCAGTTCGGTACAGACATCGCGCAGTGGCTCGACACACCTGAGTTGACCACTTATTTGTGGTTTTTACCATTAGGCTTGCTAGGTAGTGGTGGTTACACCAGTCTCAACGCCTGGGCGGCCCGCATGTCTGCTTATGGGCTCATCGCCAAAACACGAATCAGCCAAAGTTGCCTGCAAGTGGTGCTTCAAGTCGGTGTCGGTATTTTCGGCAACGGGGCGCTGGGGCTCATGCTTGGCGATGCGGCGGGACGCGCAGGCGGCGCCGGTATACTAGCCGCACTGGTGACCAAGCGGAATCAACAACTACAAAAACAGGTGTCACTTAGCAGAATGATGGCAGTCGCGCGCCGCTATCGGCACCTCCCCTTATTTTCTACCTGGTCGACACTACTCAATGAGGTTGGCGCACATCTGCCAAGCTTACTGCTGGTGGTCGCATTCGGCACCGCCGTCGCCGGTTGGTTTAATTTGGCACTGCTGTTGTTACTAGCACCCGTCCATGTCCTCAGCCAGTCTATCGCACAGGTCTATCTGACGGATGCGGGCGAGGCACATCGTAAGGGTCAACTCGGGGAATATACGAGCCTGATCTTTCGACGGCTTGTGGGCGCAGCGGCCGGAGCCACGCTGCTACTGATCGTGATTGCGCCTTCGCTGTTTGCGGTTCTCTTCGGTGATGCGTGGACAGAGAGCGGTCACTACGCGCGTTGGCTCGCCCCGTATGTTTTCATCACCTTCGTCACCGCACATCTACCAAGCGCGGCCATTATACTGGGGCTACAGCGCGCCCAGTTGACGTTCGAAATCCTTTACTTCGTGTGCCGGGTAGGTGCGCTGATTTTAGGGGTCTACTTTGCGGACCCATTTCTCACGGTGGTGCTATACGCCTCGCTGAGTCTATTGGGTTTGGCTGGCTATGCTGGTTGGCTATTTCAACGTGCGAATTGCTCCGCCCGCTCCTTGTTGATGTCTGTCGGGCGGGAGTTCGTTTTGGCCGCCGTGTTGGTGAGCCCGGTGCTCATCGGTCAAATGTTATTTGGTAACCATGGGTTATGGGTATCGGTTGCCGTAAGCGCTTTTCTGGTTGCGTGGCGCGCCGCGCGGTCCTTGAAAGTCTTGTAAAAGTGGGGACAGTACCTATATTTCTGCAAGCGCCTTGGGCGGAGAACGCATGTGACACTGCTCCCATGTAAGTGTCTGCGCAGGGACATGTATAGATTGCGGCCCTCTCGCCTGTCTCGTCCCCCGTGTTATCCACAGATAAGTCAACTGTCCCCGTTATCGTTATTCAAAAACAATGGAGCGGGTGAGGAGAATCGAACTCCCATATGCAGCTTGGGAAGCTGCCGTTCTACCATTGAACTACACCCGCGAGGTGGGGGGATCGGATATTCGGTATTAACCAGGATTTTGGAGCAAATCAGGGGTCCCGTAAAGGGTAGTTGCCAGGCTGCGATTGACGCGGCCGGGGGTCGATAGGTAGTCTGTAGCCATGTATATGAATATCTCTGTCAATGGCGAAACCAAGCAGGTGCCGTCGGGCCAAACCGTGGCGGCGTTGGTGAATGAGATGGCATTGGCGGACCGCAGGATTGCGGTCGAGGTGAACCAGGAGATTGTGCCGCGCAGCCTCTATGCGGCGCACGCGCTGCATGCCGGTGACCGCGTTGAAGTGGTCACCGCCATTGGCGGGGGCTAGATCTCAATCTTTATTATTATCACGCGAGCCAATGTCCCAGGTTAAAAAATCCCCTGAAACGATCGATGACCCGCTGGTTATTGCGGGCTTGGAGTACCAGTCCCGCTTGTTGATCGGCACCGGAAAGTACAAAGATCTAGATGAGACCCGGTGTGCCGTGGAGGCGAGCGGCGCGCAGATAGTGACCTTAGCCATCCGCCGCACTAATATCGGCCAGAATCCGGACGAGCCGAACTTGTTGACCGTCATTCCACCGTCGAAGTACACCCTGCTGCCCAACACTGCCGGTTGCTACACGGCAAAAGACGCGGTACGCACCTGCCGGCTTGCCAGGGAGTTGCTGGACGGCCATGCCCTGGTCAAACTCGAGGTGCTTGGCGATGAGAAAACCTTGTTTCCAGAGATCACCGAGACGCTCAAGGCGGCCGAGGAGCTGGTTAAAGATGGATTTCAGGTCATGGTGTATACCAATGACGATCCCATCGTCGCCAAACATCTTGCCGACATGGGATGTGTGGCGGTGATGCCGCTGGCCGCGCCGATCGGCTCGGGGCTGGGTATCCGCAATCCCTATAACATCCTATTCATCTTGGAAGAGGCGACGGTGCCGATTATCGTCGATGCCGGGGTGGGTACTGCCAGCGATGCCAGTGTGGCGATGGAACTGGGCTGCCATGGGGTGTTGATGAATACCGCGATCGCCCATGCGAAGAACCCGGTGTTGATGGCATCGGCGATGAAGAAGGGCATCGAGGCCGGACGTGAGGCGTTTCTGGCCGGCCGGATGGCGAGAAAACGCTACGGTAGCGCGTCATCGCCGCTGGACGGCACCATTTTTTGATGGCTTGCGGCTAGAAATTTCACACCAGTAGGCTGTGTCAGCGACAGCCACCGCATGATGTCCAATAACGATGATGCTTCCGGCCCGCTACGTCCGGTGCGCAGCTTCGTCCGTCGCGAGGGCCGCATCACGCGCGCCCAGGAGCAGGCGCTCGCCGAGCTGTGGCCCATCTACGGTATTGCCAGCGATGTTGAGCTGATTGATCTGACCCAGCTGTTCGGGCGCAAGGCGCCCGCCATCATGGAGCTCGGCTTCGGCAACGGCGAGACCTTGGTTCAATTGGCGGCGGCGGAACCGAATTGCAACTTCCTTGGCGTCGAGGTGTACCGACCGGGCGTTGGCCGACTGCTGCGACGTGTGCGGGAACTGGGTTTGCTGAACGTGCGTGTGTTTTGTGACGACGCCGTCGATGTGTTGACCAACCGCATCGCGACGGAGTCATTGACCAAGTTGTTAATCTTTTTCCCGGATCCCTGGCCCAAGAAACGTCATCAAAAGCGGCGTTTGATCCAGCCGGGATTTGCGCGGTTGGCGAGTGAACGGCTCATCGTTGGCGGCACATTGCACGTGGCGACGGACTGGGAAGACTACGCGATGCACATCCTGGGTGTGTTGAGCCACGTGGTGGGGTTGCGCAATATGGGCGGAGAAAATGGCTTTATCCAACGGCCCAGTTACCGCCCGGTGACCAAGTTTGAATGCCGTGGACAGGCCCTGGGTCACCGCGTGTGGGATCTGTTGTTCGAGCGAGTAGGTTGATCAATCATTATCGCGCTTGACGGAAAATGCGTTGAGTTCACCGCTCTGATCGAGGGTGACAGCGCACTCGATAGGTTGGCAGCACACGTAGCAATCCTCGATATAACACTGCGCACCTGCGGACAGATCGACCAAAGTATTAAACCACTCTCCGCAATAGGGGCATTGCACCGAAACCGGAACGATGGCATTGGATGCGTCCATGGCTAACATACCGTATTGTATGTGGCCGTGGACTGCAAACTTCTCGGCATGATCCTAAAATCAGCATAAATTCAAAGCAGTACGTCAAAAAGCATGGTTTAATTGGTGCTGCTATGTCTGACAAAAGCCTGCCTTGGTGGGACCCATACTCCAACCAGCCTTACAAAATACCCGCTGCGCGAAAGCCCCGCGCCAGCTGGCTGCAAATCCGGGAGTACCTCACGATTCTCGCTACCGCGCTCGGTCTGGCGCCGGCAGTCCTATGGCGTTTCTGGAACTTGCAGGCACGACCGAGCGAATTGGATGCGCGTTCCTTCGTCGGATTGAGTGTCACTCCGGATGCCAAGTATGACGCTCAAGTACAAGAGATGGTGGAGGATCTGGGGGTAGAGGAGCTGTTGGTGCGCGTGCCTACTTGGGAGATCAATCACATCGATAACTATGCGCGCTATCTGCAACGCTATCCTGGCAAGCGGTTCCTGATCAATGTCCTGCAGAACCGCGACAGTGTCCGTCACCCGGCACAGTGGCGTGAGCACCTGAGAGTTATCTTTTCCACCTTGAGTCCGTTTGCGTCTTATTTTCAGATCGGTAACGCCGTCAACCGCACGAAGTGGGGATGCGCCCACCCCGGCGAGTATATTCGATTACTCGAGACCGCCGAGGAAGTGCGAACAGGATTTCCGCACATCAAGCTGGTGGGCTCGTCAGTCATCGACTTCGAGCCGTTGATCACCCTGCGTACTCTACGAAATCATCACCATTATCATCTCGATGTGGTGTCATCGCTGCTGTATGTCAACCGGCGGGGTTCGCCTTTTGGGCGGCAATACGGTGTGTTCGATTTACAGAATAAACTGCGGTTGATCCATGCCATGATGTGGCTGGGAAATCGCAACGCGAAGCGGTTGTGGATCACGGAGATGAACTGGCCGCTGTTGCATACCAAACCGTACACGCCGAACTCGGGTCATCCGCGTTCAACGGTGGATGAGACCACCCAAGCCAGATACATGAAACAGTATTTCCAGATCGCCTACCAGACCGGATGGGTAGAAAAAGTCTACTGGTGGCAGCTTATCAATCCGGGTTACGGGTTGGTGGACCATCGTGGTGAAACGCTGCGCAAGCATCCATCTTACCTCGCTTTCAAACAGATCTTGAACGGGGATCTGTATGAGTCTCCGGCCGATCACCACTGACCGATCCGCCGTCAGTCGCCAGGGATGACCGCGCCTTCGCCGATCAATGCCTTGGTCTCTTCCTTCGAGTACCCGTGTTCTGCGAGTATTGCGCGTGTATGTTCACCGTATACGGGTGCGCCGCGCCGCAACTCAGCCGGTGTATCCGAATAGCTCACCGGATGCCCCAATGTATGGACGCCGCCGACGCGGCTGTGGTCCACGGTTTGCACCATGCCGCGCGAAACCGTCTGCGGGTCTTGATGCATTTGTATGACATCCAGGATCGGGCCGGCGGGAACGCCGGCCCGCTGCAGACGGTGCAGCCAGTCGGCGCTGGTGCGGTTGCGAAATATCGCTGCCAGCGCTTGTTGCAGGGCCTCCAGATTGTGCATGCGGGCGTCGTTGCCCTGGAAGCGGGGGTCGTCCTGGAGCGGCTGGGCTTCCAGGGCTGTCACCAGCTTGAGCCAATTGTTTTGGTTAGCGGCACCGACGGTGATCCAGCCGTCTTGGGTCTGAAACGCCTGGTAGGGGGCATTCAGGGGATGCGCCGAGCCCATTGCCGTGGGCGCCACGCCGGTAGCGAACGCGATCGCGGATTGCCAGAAGGTATGCACGATGCCGGCTTCGAACAACGAGGTGTCGACACGCTGCCCCTTTCCAGTTTGCAGCCGATGGATATACGCTCCGAGAACGCCCATCGCGCCCAGTAATCCGGCAGTGATATCAGTCATGGGCGCACCGCATTTGACCGGCGCTCGCCCCGGACCCTCGCCGGTGACGCTCATCAACCCCGACATTCCCTGGGCGATGAGATCGAAGCCACCGCGTTCCGCATAGGGACCGGTGCGGCCAAAGCCGGATATCTCACAATAGATCAATCCCGGATTGAGTTTGCATAGCACGTCATAACCGAGGTTCAACTTCTCCATCGTCCCTTTTCGATAGTTCTCGATTAAGACGTCGGCATCTTCGAGCAGGCGGCGCAGTACGGCGCCTCCTCCATCGGTCTTGAGATCTATGGCGATACCGCGTTTATTCCGGTTCATCATCATAAATGCCGCCGACTCACCATCTATTTCCGGCGGAATCATGCGGCGTGCATCGTCGCCGCCCGGCACCTTCTCAACCTTGATCACGTCGGCGCCCATATCGGCGAGCATCATGCCGCAGGTGGGCCCGGCCATGATGTGAGCCAGCTCGATGACCTTCAGACCTTTGAGCGGTCCCATGTTAACGGCCTACGAACTTGGGCTTGCTCTTGTTCAAGAATGACTGGTAACCGATCTGGAAGTCTTCGGTGTCGTAGCAGGCATAACCTTCGTCGATCTCGGCGTCGGTCGGGGGTGCAGGATCTGCGAGCCGGGTGACGAATTTCTTGTGCCAGCGGGCGACCAGCGGGGCGCCCTCGGCAATGCGGTGTGCGGTGGCATAGGTTTCTTGCTCCACCTCGCTGTCCGCCACCACCCGATGCACCAGTCCTTTGGTGAGTGCTTCTGTGGCGCCGAATACTTGGCCTTCGAGCAGGATCTCGAGTGCCGTCGCCCTGCCAACCAGCTCCACCAATGCCTGCAGTTCGGTCAGCGCCATGACCAGTCCCAAACGTTTGATCGGGATACCGAAACGACTCGACGCCCCGCAAATTCGAATGTCGCATAGGGCAGCAATTTCCAGTCCCCCGCCGACGCAAATACCCTTGATCAACGCCACTAACGGTACCGGACAGTTGCGAAACGCCTCCAGTGTGCGATTCATGTTGGCACCATAGGCGCGGGCCTGTTCCACATTGGAACGTTCGGTTTTAAATTCGCCGATGTCGTTGCCGGGGGAGAACGCCTTGTTGCCCGCGCCACGCAATACCACGCACCGGACCTCGGAATCTCTTGAAAACGATTCGATCACGCTTCCCAGGTCCCGCCACATGGATTTGGTCAGTGCATTCAGTTTCTCCGGCCGGTTGAGAGTCACGGTGGCGATGAACCCATCGCGCTCGACGCGAATCAAATCGGACATGGTTGGCTCCTAAAGCAGGGTTGTCATCAGCGTTGTTAGCGGTAGAAGAACTCGACCAATCCCATCGGGATCACGGGTACGTAGGTGACCAGTAACAACAATGTCAAAAGCACGGCAATGAAGTAGACGTTGACCTTGGTGACGTCCCAGATGTCGGCTTTGGCCACCGAGCAGGCGGTTACCAGGACACTGGCGACCGGCGGTGTCTGCTGTCCAATGGCTAGATTCAAGGTCACAATGATGCCGAAATGCACTGGGTCGATACCGACTTGATTGACCAGGGGAATAACGATGGGGACAACGAGGATGATTGCTGCCGCAGAGTGCAGGAACATGCCGATCGCGAGGAAGAACAGATTCAGAATTGCCAACACCGCGTACTTGTTACTCGTTAATTCGCTGATAGCGCGCGCAATATCCTGCGGGACCTGGGCCTCGGTCAGATACACGCCGACCAAGGCCGATGCGGCGACCAGCAGCATCACCACTGCGGTTTGCACTGCGCCGTCGATCACTGCCGTTTTCAGATGGCCCCAATCCAACTCACGGTAAATAACGCCACCGATGAATAGCGCCGCCACTACCGCTAATCCCGCGCCTTCAGTGGCGGTGACAAAGCCCCCGAAGATGCCGCCCAGAATGATGAACGGCAGCAGAAACGCCCACGCGGCCTCTTTGAACGTTTGCGCCACGCGCTTGAGCCGAAACACCTCTTCGACCGGGTAGTCGTAGCGAACGGCAAACCAGTAGGCGAGCACCATCATCATCCCCCCGCCTAATATACCGGGGACGATGCCGGCGACGAACAGTTTCACTACCGATGTGTCAGCCATTACCGCATACAAGTTCATCGGAATCGACGGCGGAATAATGATGGCGATCGATGCGGAAGACTAGGTGATCGCC
>CAMYNX010000036.1 GCA_947259875.1 uncultured Gammaproteobacteria bacterium
CGCATCATTGACAAGAAGGGTATCGATGCAGTGTTGAAAGAGCTGCGATCACGAGGCACAAAGGTATAAGGAGGGCAACATGCGAGACAAGATCAAACTAGTTTCTTCAGCAGGTACCGGCCACTACTACACCACCACCAAGAATAAGCGCACTATGACCGGAAAACTGGAACTCAAAAAATATGATCCCGTGGTGCGAAAGCACGTGATCTATAAAGAGGCCAAGATTAAATAGAAAGACAAAAGAACGATCAAACACAAAGCCCGGTTTTATACCGGGCTTTTTTATGCATGTTTACGCTTATTCTCGATCAACGAATGAATTCGGGAAGTGAGCACCAGCTCCATCGCCAGACCCATTTTACCGCCCGGCACTACAATGGTGTTGGGGCGGGACATGTAGGAATCGTGGAGCATTTGAAGCAGATAAGGAAAGTTTTGAGTGCCGTGCTCTCGAAATCGGATTACCACGGCGCTCTCGTCCGCAGTCGGTATGTCGCGGGCAATGAAAGGGTTCGAAGTGTCTACCAAGGGCACGCGTTGGAAATTGATGTCGGTGCGTGAGAATTGTGGCGTGATGCAGTGCACATAGTCATACATACGCCGCAAAATGGTATCGGTGACAACATCCGTAGCGTAACCTCGTTCGGCCGTGTCGCGATGGATCTTCTGTATCCACTCTAAATTGACCACCGGTACCACCCCGATCAACAAATCCACGTACTTGGCGACATCGACGTCGCCATCTACGATGCCACCGTGCAGGCCCTCATAGAATAGTAAATCGGTGCCTTCAGGGATGGGTGTCCAATCGGTAAATGTGCCGGACTCCTGACTATACGGAGCAGCCTCCTCCTCGTTGTGTAAATACCGCCGGATCTCTCCGGTGCCAGATTGGCCATAGCTTCGAAATAATTCTTCCAGTATGTCAAAGAGATTTGCTTGCGGGCCAAAATGACTCAGATTCCGACCCTGTTCTTCAGATTCTCGAATGACCTCTTTCATATCAATACGGTTGTAGCGATGAAAGCTATCGCCTTCGACGATCACCGGGTTGATTTGTTCACGCCGGAAGATATGCTCCATCGCTGTCTTGACGGTGGACGTGCCCGCACCGGAGGAGCCGGTGACGGCGATGATCGGGTGTTTTTCTGACATGCCTTACCTCTTATTGATAGTGTTCCACGCACAACCGCGTCGTCGGTTCAGCAAAGAGTATATTACGTCTAACTTCCATGCCAAGCCGTGATATCTAAAAAAACGTGGTTTTTAGCGTTTATCTTTGGTTTAATTCGGGCGGCCCATTTTATATAGTTAATTGAGAAGATTTTTTGACGTCTCTTTGTTTCGGTAACAGAGATAAACTAATAAGCGTATAAATAAATTGAGTGACTCGATGTTTACCCTCGACCATCAGGTATTGCGCACCGACGCTGCCGGTATGCCGTTAGATTGGATTGACTATCGTGAGGCGGTACGCCTTTATCATCTGCAACACGTGCAATACTCGCTGGGGGTGCTGATGTATCGTATCCGTGGCGGCTACAACGCCAAAACCGGTCTTCGTAGTGTGATCGAGGTCAATTCGATCATCGCGACGAACGGCGATAGCCATGCATTCATCAAAGCCAGTAAACAGTACATTCCGCCACTGAACAACACAACGCTATTCGCCCGTGATGCTTACATGTGCATGTACTGTGGTGGTCGGTTCGAGGACCACAGGTTATCCCGGGATCATGTTACGCCACTTAGCATGGGCGGTAGTGATGATTGGAACAACGTCGTGGCGGCGTGCAAGCGTTGTAACAACCACAAAGCCGGACGTACGCCGGAACAATCTGGGTTGGCGTTGTTGGCGGTACCGTTCACGCCCAATCATGCCGAGTATGTCTATCTGCGTGGGCGCCGGGTGCTGGCCGATCAGATGGAGTTTCTGCTTGCTCACTTCCCGCGCACCAGTCCTTTGCATGACCGGATTGCTCAGCACTTTAGCATATGAGCCGTCACAAGACGGGCTATTAGTCCTAACTCCGTTGGTTCTGTTGACGAGATATGCGGGTTACCCCCATGTTGTACCGAGGATCCCGGATGCTGGCGCAGGGATCAGGCGGCTGGACGCGGGGCGCCTTGGCGCAACATGGGGGTTTAGGCCGACGCGAGTTCGTAACGCCGCAGGCGGCGGGAAAATTCGCGCAGCGCTTCGATACCGGAAGATTCTGCGGCGCGGCACCAATCCTCTAACGCGCTAAGCAGGTTCTCTTGCGTCACCGCTGACTTACTCCAGATTTCCTGCAGACGCTGTTTCATCGCGTAAACCTGGTTCAGGTTGGAGTTCATCTCCAGCACTCGCTGCAGTTGCTTGCGGCTCCTCGCTGTCAACAGGCTAGACTCCCGCGACATCAAACGGCGCGCTCGTTTAATGAGCGAGTATTCCTGGTTTTTTCGTCCTAGCTTGCGAAGCTCTTCGGTGCATACGTCATTGAGCACTTCCTTGATGAAATTTGCCATTACCCCGAAACGGTTGTTGATAACCGCCTTGACGGTTTCGAGATCAAACACGGATTTTTCGTTTTTCACCACGATCTTCGGTGCGGTCTTCTTGACCTTTGCCAATCCCGCAACGCGAAGTAAACGAATATAGCTCCACCCAAGGTCCATCTCCCACGGTTTGTTGGAAAACTTGGCCGACGATGCATAGGCATGATGATTGTTGTGCAGTTCCTCGCCTCCGATCACCAAACCCCAGGGAACGATATTCTTGCTGGCGTCCGGGACCTCGTAGTTGCGATAACCCCAGTAATGTCCGATTCCGTTAATGACGCCGGCAGCCCAAAATGGAATCCACAACATCTGAGTCACCCAGATCAGTGTGCCCGGCAGGCCGAACACAATGAGGTTGACGAGCAACATGAGCAGAACGCCCAGATAAGAATGACGCGTATACAGATGTCGTTCGATCCAATCATTGGGAGATCCATGCCCGAAATTGTCGAGGGTCTCCCGATTGGCCGCCTCTTTGTGATACAACCAAGCGCCCAGGAACAGGACTTTTTCGATGCCCTGCACCTTGGGACTATGGGGGTCATCGGGGGTTTCCACACGAGCATGATGTTTGCGGTGTACCGCCACCCACTCCTTGGTAATGATTCCGGTTGTGCACCACAGCCAGAACCGAAAAAAGTGGGACACAACAGGGTGTAGATCCAGCGCCAAGTGAGCCTGGGTACGATGTAGATACAGCGTGACACTGGCTATGGTGATATGCGTCAGACCAAGGGCGACCAGAACGTATCCCCACCAAGGTAGATCAATTAACACACCAAACATACAGCGCTGCTCCGTGACCCAGGATTGAAGTAATTTCTCAAAAGTGAACTATGTCTTTATTTTTTATACGTTTTCAGTCGTCAAATAATTAAGGTGCCCACCGCCTGTGTCCCCGATGCGGCGGGTCTGTTGTGCCTGCATAGTATCGGCAGCCGATTTATCAATGCAACCCCATCAGCCAGTTGGGCGATGTCGCCGCGACTGGCCTGTCTCACCCCAAGTTGTGAATACCCACCGATATGGCGGCAAGCGAGCTTGGTGCAGTATGTGGGTCAGCTTCTCGCGCCCTGTCTCGAATCTTAAACCCAAGGTGCCCAGTGCCCTGATTTTGTTGGGTTCATCCGGTATCGGTAATGAAACTTGTGGGTCACTTGATCCATGGAGCATCGCGCCAGTACTATGTGACTTTGCGCAAACCGCAGGGCTCAAAACATGTATCAAGGCAGTATGGTGGCACTGGTAACACCGATGCAAGACGATGGATCGGTGGACTACGCCGCCCTGGAACGATTGATTGAAAACGGTGACATACGCGGATGGGCGAATTCCAGTGATCGCGGGCACTGGCGCCAACTCGACTCGCGAAGCGATTGAGTTGACTAAGCGGGCAGCGGAGCTGAACGCGGACGCTTGTCTGCTGGTAACACCATACTACAACAAGCCTACTCAGGAAGGGCTCTACCGCCATTTCCGGGCAATCGCGGAAGCGTCGCCGATTGCTCAAATTCTCTATAACGTCCCGGGCCGGACCGCTTGCGATATGCTCACACAGACCGTAGACCGATTGGCGGACATCGACAACATCGTGGGTATCAAGGACGCGACAGGCGATATCGATCGAGCACGCGAATTGGTGCAGAGCTGCGGTGGCCGCATGGCGATCTACTCCGGTGACGACGCCACCGCGCTCGAACACATGCTCGTGGGCGGTAAGGGGGATATCTCGGTCACCGCCAACGTGGCGCCGGCGGCCATGAGTGAGATGTGTAATGCGGCGCTGGCGGGTGACGAAGCCAGGGCCCGGGAGTTGAACGACCGCCTCAACGGTCTGCACAGGAAGTTATTCGTGGAATCCAACCCCATTCCGGTTAAATGGGCGGTTCATCAGCTTGGTTTGATTGGGCCGGCGATTCGTTTACCCCTCACCCCATTGTCGGAGCAATATCAGGACTCGGTGCGTACCGCGATGCGCGAAGCAGGTATAATTTAGGGCGCAAGCCGCCCGGTTGACTAGGGTCGAGGTGGGTTTTCAAGCAATTGACTATAGGTCTTCGTCAATGCGATATCGTATTTATTACCGGATCATAATCGTCGTTGGTTTCGCGTGGCTGTTAGCCGCGTGTGGGGGCACGGCGCAAAGGCAGCGCGATTTTGAATCCGCGAAGACCCTGCCGCCGTTGGTGGTGCCGGCAGATCTGGTAGCAGCCAGCGGAAGCGGCAGTATGAAAGTGCCGGAATCGGCGCCGCGCCGCCCTGCGCAGACCACCGCTCCCAGCATCCCCACCGCCGCACCTGAAGCTCGGCCAGGGGCGACATTGCAAAAAACCGGGGACGGAGTGCCGACACTTACAGTGGCGCAACCAGTCGATCGCGTGTGGCCGCAGATCGGACAATCCTTGAGCGATCTTGGTGTGGAGATAGAAAAACAGGACCCGCAAGCGGGCGTTTACTATATACGCTACAAGGATCCCGAAGCCAAAGACGAATCGGGTTTTGTCAAACGTCTGTTCAAGAGAAACAAAAGGAAACGCTATCAACTCAAGTTGGTAGCCAGCGGGACGAATTCGGTAGCGACTATCTATGACAAGCGTGGCAGGCCGGACAAGTCAGCGACCAGTCAAAGGTTGCTTGCGATGTTGGGCGAGCGGTTCAAGTAGCGCGCAAACTTATATGTCAATATCGCGCGCAGCGCTTGGTTAACGGGCGCTGTTTTATTTTTTGATGGGGATCAAAAGCATGCAACGTGGCGAACAACTTTACTCGGGGAAAGCCAAAACGGTATACGTTACCGATGACGCAGACAAATTAATCTTGCATTTTCGCAACGATACGTCGGCCTTCGACGGCGAGAAAGTTGCCCAGTTGGACCGTAAGGGTATGGTGAATAACAAATTTAACGCCTTTATCATGCAAATACTGGAGCAGGCAAATGTAAAGACTCACTTTGAATCGTTGCGTTCGGAAAACGAGTCTGTGGTGAAGCGATTGGAGATGTTGCCGATCGAATGTGTGGTTCGCAATATCGCTGCCGGATCGATTTGTAAACGCTATGGCGTGGAGGAGGGTATTGTCCTCAATCCTCCTACCTTCGAATTCTTTCTCAAGGACGATGCGCGTCATGACCCGCTGATTAATGATTATCATATCCGTGCTTTTGGCTGGGCTACCGAACCGGAGGTCGCGGAAATGAAGGAGACCACATTTCGTGTCAACGAGGTGCTGACAGATTTGTTTGCCAAGGGGGGTATGCTGTTAGTTGATTTCAAACTCGAATTCGGGCGTTACCGCGGTGAGTTGTTATTGGGTGATGAATTCACTCCCGACGGATGCCGGGTTTGGGATGAGAAAACCCGTGAGAAACTTGACAAGGATCGATTTCGACGGGATCTTGGCGGGGTGGTGGAAGCTTACGAGCAAGTGGCAGCACGGTTGGGGGTGCCGTTAGATTGAGTCCGGGTTCGTGAACGAGCGATCCGGTAAGTTGGCAACACCGGTTTTCTCGCGTCATGGTGTGGTTCGTTTTAGGGGCGCGCGGGCACTTTCCGAGTTTCGCCGCGAGAAGCTGATCGCGGATCTGCGCGAACACGTCGAATCGGTTGCCGCAATCGATGCGGAATACTGGCACTTCGTCAGCAGCGCGGGCGAACTGACACAATCGCAACTGGATGTATTAACTCATCTTTTGACCTACGGTCCCCGGCACCAGCCGGTACGGCCGATGGGTGATCTGTTTCTCGTCGTGCCACGTATTGGCACGATCTCACCGTGGTCCACCAAGGCTACCGACATTGCGCATCTTTGTGGTCTCGATACGATCACGCGTATCGAGCGCGGCGTCGCCTGGTATGTGGCCTTGAACGGCAACGCCGACGCGCCTGACGCACAATGGGAGCAGCTCGCGGCACATCTCCACGATCCCATGACTGAATCCGTACTGCCGGATTTCGACCGTAGCGACAAGCTGTTCGAAGGCTCCGAACCGCCGTGTTTATCGACCGTCGACGTACTGAAAAGTGGTGCTGCGGGGTTAGCACGCGCGAATACGGAACTCGGTCTCGCCTTGTCCGATGACGAAATCAAGTACCTCACCGGTGAATTTACCCAACTTGGGCGTGATCCGACGGATGTCGAACTGATGATGTTTGCGCAAGTCAACTCCGAACACTGCCGGCACAAAATATTCAATGCCGATTGGATCGTTGATGGCGAGCGTCAGCCCCTATCTTTGTTTGACATGATTCGAGAGACCCACCGGGCAAATCATCGCGGCACATTGGTCGCCTATGCAGACAACGCGGCAATTCTGGAGGGTTCGCAAGTTCCGCGTTTTTTTGCAAACCCAAAGTCCCGGGAGTACGGATTTGTCGAGGAACCGGTGCATATCGTGTGTAAGGTAGAGACCCATAATCATCCCACCGCAATATCACCGTTTCCCGGCGCTGCTACGGGTTCCGGCGGCGAGATCCGCGACGAAGGCGCAACCGGACGGGGCGCAAAACCAAAGGCCGGGATTACCGGATTTTCCGTATCCCACCTGCGCTTGCCCGGTGCGCGGCGGCCGTGGGAAGACGATGAATGCGCACCCAGTCGTATTGCCTCGCCGTTACAGATCATGCTCGAAGGGCCGATCGGAGGCGCATCGTTCAACAATGAGTTCGGCCGTCCCAACATCAGCGGTTATTTCCGCACCTTCGAGCAATGGATACCGGTCCCAGGCGGACGTGAAAGACGTGGATACCACAAGCCGATCATGCTGGCGGGGGGCGTGGGCAACATTCGTTCCGGGCACGTGCATAAGCAGGAGATCCCGGAACTGGCCCATGTGATCGTGTTAGGTGGTCCAGCGATGTTGATCGGTTTGGGGGGCGGCGCAGCGTCAAGCGTGGCCACCGGCACCAGCAGCGAACAACTGGACTTTGCGTCGGTACAACGGAGTAACGCCGAGATGCAGCGCCGTTGTCAGGAGGTGATCGATCAGTGCTGGTCCATGGGCGACGATAATCCGATTATCTCCATTCATGATATCGGCGCCGGCGGGTTGTCGAACGCGGTGCCGGAGTTGGTGCACGCATCCGATCGTGGCGGGCATTTTCAACTCCGCGATGTGTTAAACGACGATCCCGGTATGACGCCGATGCAGATTTGGTGCAACGAGGCCCAGGAGCGTTATGTAATCGCCGTGGCTGCGGAAAGGTTGGGCGAGTTTGAGTCGATCTGCGAGCGGGAAAAGTGCCTGTATTGCGTGATTGGCCGCGCCACTAAAAAACAAAAACTGTTGCTGGAGGACCGGCACTTTGCAGCCCATGGCGCGCAGGATGCGACACCCATCAATATGGACATGCACCTGTTGTTTGGCAACCCCCCGAAAATGTTGCGGGATGTTTCACGAACATCGGCCACGTTGCCGCCTTTCGATACCGAAACGGTACAGCTGGAAGAGGCCGTCGATCGGGTGTTACGTTTTCCGGCAATCGCGGATAAGACGTTTCTGGTCACAATTGGAGATCGCAGTGTTACTGGTCTGGTGTGCCGCGACCAGATGGTCGGACCGTGGCAGGTTCCGGTGGCCGATGTCGCAGTGACCGCAGCCAGTTATGCCTCCCTGGCCGGTGAGGCCGTGGCGATCGGCGAACGCACGCCGTTGGCTATCATCGATCCAGCCGCCAGCGGCCGTATGGCCATCGCCGAGGCGTTGACCAATCTCGCCGCGGCGCGCATTCGAAACCTCGAAGAAGTCAAGTTGTCGGCCAACTGGATGGCGGCCGCGGGACATCCCGGCGATGACGCTGCATTGTTCGATACCGTGCGCGCGGTGGGCATGGAGTTGTGCCAGGCGTTGGGTGTTGCAGTCCCAGTCGGTAAGGATTCGCTGTCCATGAAAACCGTATGGTCGGACGAAAACGGCGAGCGTAACGAGGTGACGGCGCCGGTGTCCTTGATCGTCAGCGCATTCGCGCCGGTATCTGATGTCCGTGCCACACTCACACCGGTATTGACCAACGGTAATGAACCGACCGAGTTGTTGTTGATCGACCTTGGCAATGGCAACAACCGTATGGGCGGTTGCGCCTTGGCACAGGTATATGGCCAGTTGGGCAATGTGTGCCCGGATGTGGACGACGCCCGCCAACTACGCCGGCTTTTGCTGGCGCTCCAGTCACTTAACGCGGCGGGGTTGCTGCTTGCTTATCACGATCGCTCGGATGGTGGGTTGTGGACGACATTGTGCGAAATGGCGTTCGCCGGACGTGTTGGACTGCGCATCACGCTCGATGGGTTGGCCGGTGACCCGGCCGCGATCTTGTTTAACGAGGAACTGGGAGTCGTCTGCCAGACCCGTGTAAAAGACCACACCCGGGTGCGCGGCATCCTCGCTGAGTTTGGATTGAATGATTTATGCCATAACGTGGGGAAGCCGATTGCAGAGCCCGTGATTCGCGTTGAACGCAACGGCGAGCCATTGTTCGCGGGCTCGCGTGTGGACCTGCACCGCGCCTGGTCGGAGACCACCTGGCGGCTCCAAAGCATGCGGGATCATCCGCTGTGTGCACAACAGGAGTACGACCGGATTCGGGATATCGCGGATCCCGGGTTGCATGCGGAGTTGACGTTTAAAGCCGATGAGGACATCTGCCGGCCTTTCAACCACGCCGGCGAAGGTCCACGCGTGGCAATATTAAGGGAGCAGGGTGTCAACGGGCATATAGAGATGGCAGCGGCGTTTCACAACGCGGGGTTCACCGCCTTAGATGTCACCATGAGTGACTTGGTCGGCGGGGTCATGTCGCTGGATCATTTTCAGGGTCTTGTCGCTTGCGGCGGATTCTCGTTTGGCGATGTGCTGGGGGCCGGCGAGGGGTGGGCAAAATCCGTGCTCTTTAATTTCGCATTACGCGATCAGTTCCAGGCGTTCTTTCATCGCGCTGATACGTTCACCCTGGGTGTATGCAATGGTTGCCAGATGTTGTCGAATCTGCATGAACTGATCCCAGGGGCCGACCACTGGCCCCGTTTCGTGCGCAACCTGTCCGAGCAATTCGAGGCCCGTTGGGTGATGGTCGAGGTCATGGACAGCCCCTCTATCTTGTTGACGCAGATGCGCGGATCACGCATACCGGTGGTGGTAGCTCACGGTGAAGGACGGGCCGAGTTCACGAGCGACGGTCAACAGTCGCGCGCCGCTGGAAACGGGCTCGTGGTGTTGCGTTTCGTCGATAACCGTGGTGAGGCGACTGTGAGTTACCCGTACAATCCAAATGGTTCCCCGGATGGCGTCACTGGCCTCACTTCGACCGACGGCCGCGTCACTATCATGATGCCCCATCCGGAGCGTGTGTTTCGTACCGTGGGCAACACCTGGGAACCGCCCCTTAAGGGTGAGTACGGCCCGTGGATGCGGTTATTCCGCAATGCGAGGGCGTGGATTGGATAAACATCCCGCTCACCGTGTAGCAGGCGGTTCTTGTTTGCGTGGCTCGCTTGTCCCGCACGCTTTGGATGCAAAACTGTTGGGAGTCCCGGGAGTCACTATGACGCCGAACAGCGACGTCTTGGAATTGACGGGGCATTGGATGGATGGGTGAGGTGGCGGTAACCAAATTCAGTTGGGGCAACTACTTATTACGCCTGATTGGCGCGCTATTGCTGGTGTTTCTGACTTACAATCCAGAACAGATTTCGTTCTATCATTGGGTGCGGCCGGTTATCGCAGACTTCAGCCGTTTTGAGGTATTGATGGCGTTCGCCGGCGTGGTGTTATTGATTGGTTGGGCGATTTACCTGCGCGCCACCATGCGTTCCTTGGGCGCCTTCGGTACTTTTCTAGCGGTGGCTTTCTTTGCGACCTTGATCTGGGTGTTGATCACCTATACCCCGATTCCCAAAGATAACGTGAAAGTGGTGGTCTATCTGGTCTTGGCTGGCGCGGCGGGTGTACTGTCGGTGGGTATTTCGTGGTCCCACGTGCGCCGGCGGGTCACCGGCCAACTGGATGTAGACGAAACGGACGCATAGTAAATGAAGCAATACCTCGATCTTATGCGCTACGTATGTGATCACGGCATCCGCAAGGAAGATCGCACCGGTACCGGAACCTTGAGTGTTTTTGGATACCAGATGCGGTTCGATCTCTCAGCAGGATTTCCAGTGGTGACCACCAAGAAACTGCATCTGCGGTCGATCATCCATGAACTGTTGTGGTTTTTAAGAGGTGACACGAACGTAAAATATCTTCACGACAACGGGGTAACGATTTGGGACGAATGGGCGGACGAAGACGGTGAGCTTGGTCCTGTCTACGGTTACCAATGGCGTTCGTGGCCGGCGCCCGACGGGGGTCACATCGATCAGATCAGTCAGGCCGTCGACCAGATCAGGACCTCGCCGGAATCCCGCCGTATTATTGTCAGCGCGTGGAACGTGGGTGCGATCGAACATATGGCGCTGCCACCGTGTCATGCATTGTTTCAGTTTTACGTCGCCGACGGAAGGTTGTCCTGCCAGCTGTATCAACGCAGCGCCGATTTGTTCTTGGGTGTTCCGTTCAATATTGCCTCCTATGCGTTGTTGACGATGATGATTGCCCAGGTGACTGGCTTGCAACCCGGTGAGTTTGTGCACACCTTCGGCGATGCCCATCTGTATCTCAATCACCTCGAGCAGACCGAGTTGCAGCTCGCACGCCAGCCTTATCCCTTGCCGACCATGAGCATCAATCCGCAGGTAACGAATATCTTTGATTTCCATTACCAAGATTTTGCACTGGAACGGTACCAATCCCACCCGCACATCAAGGCGGCCATAGCGGTCTGATTCGGGACGGTTCCCGAGAGACAAAATTTGAAGATCTCTATTATTGTCGCCATGGATCGTAACCAGCTCATCGGCCGGGAGGATCGGCTCCCATGGCATCTGTCCGCCGATCTCAAGCATTTCAAGCAGGTGACGATGGATAAGCCCATCATTATGGGACGCAAGACCCACGAATCCATCGGTAAGCCCCTGGCGGGTCGGACCAACATCGTGGTAACTGGAAATCCCGGTTACCGGGCGCCGGGTTGCATTATTGTGCGGTCGCTACCCGCGGCGCTCGATGCTGCGCAAGACGCAGATGAGATAATGATCATCGGTGGGGCGAGGCTTTATGAACAGGCGCTCCCGTTGGCTCATCGCATCTATTTGACGGAGGTCCAGGCGGATTGTGAAGGTGATACCTGGTTCCCACTAATCGATTGTGATGACTGGGAGGAAAAGAAACGTGTTACGTATGCAGCCGACGAGAAGAATCCCCATCCCTATGCGTTTGTGATTCTAGAAAAGAAAATCGGGTCAAAGTGAGATAGACCCCCTTATCTCCGTGCGAGAAAGTGACAATGACAACTGACACAAGACTGATAATTCGCGAAATAGGTGCGCGCGCCGTCAACGTGCCGCTACCCAAACCATTACCCACCAGCAGTGGCGCGATTACCACCGTGCCCCTGGTATTGGTGGATCTTGTCACCGATGAGGGTATCAGCGGATGTGCCTATGTCTTTTGTTATACCTCTATTGCCCTCCAACCCGTTGCGTATCTCGTGCGCAGCCTGGGGGAAATGCTCAAGGGCGATGCAGTTGCGCCAGCGGCGATCGAACAGAAGCTGCAACAATCCTTCCGGCTGCTGGGGCCGCAAGGGCTCACCGGCATGGCGATGGCCGGCGTGGACATGGCCGCCTGGGATGTCCTGGCAAAAGCAGCAGACACTTCGCTGGTGCGCTTGTTGGGCGGCGAACCACGGCCGATTCCGGCCTATGCCAGCTATTTCATGAATGGGGTAGCCGGTGCGGAAAAGGATGCCGAACAAGCGCTCGCAGCGGGATTCAAGGCGCTCAAGATCAAGATCGGTTATCCGGACCTGGCAACCGATATCCAGGCAATACGCGAGGTGCGGCGGGTGAGCGGCGATGATGTCGTGCTGATGGTGGATTACAACCAATGCCTCACCGTCCCGCAGGCGATTACCCGGGCCCGGGCGCTGGATGACGAAGGGATCTACTGGATTGAGGAGCCGACCATCGCGGATGACTTTACGGGTCATGCAAAGATCGCCCGCGAGGCCACGACTGCGATACAGATCGGCGAGAACTGGTGGGGACCCCACGACATGGCGAAGAGCATCGCCGCCGGGGCGTCGGACCTGGCGATGCCTGATGTAATGAAGATCGGCGGGGTCACCGGTTGGATGCGCGCTGCCGCGCTCGCTGAGACCTCGGGATTACCGGTGTCGAGTCATATATTCCAGGAGATCAGTGCGCAGCTGCTTGCCGTGACCCCGACCTGCGATTGGCTGGAATACATGGACTTGGCTAAACCGATCCTGCAACAACCGCTGGCGTTGCGGGACGGCTGCGCCGTGGTGTCCGAGCAACCTGGCATCGGCCTGAGCTGGGATGAGGGTGCGGTAAAAAAATATCTCGAGGAATGAGCATCGGATGTAAAGTGGAACTGTTTCGTTCAGCGAGGCGAATGAGTTGCACAGTCACAACTAAACAGGACTAGAGAACACGAACAAGCACGGCAAACCTTAACCCGTGTATTGCACCAAGGCGCCCCGCGACCACGCGCAGCACAAGTCTGTTCGCCATCATCCGGGATACTTGGTGCAATATACGGGTTAACCGGCTTTTTCGACCACCCTGATTTCTACCGGCTCGCCAATTTCTTCCGCTTCTTTTTCCAATTCGCGTTGTTCCTGCTGCAGCGCCCACATTTCGGCATAGTGCCCCTTTGCTTCGAGCAGTTCGCGATGCTTGCCATGTTCGGTAATGCGGCCATGTTCCAGCACCAGGATCTGGTCGGCGTCGATCACCGTCGACAAGCGATGCGCGATAACCAATGTGGTGCGATTGGCCGCCACTTCTTTGAGCGCCGACTGGATCGCCTGCTCGGACTTGGAGTCCAGTTGCGAGGTGGCTTCATCCAGAATCAATATCGGCGGGTCTTTCAGAATGGTGCGCGCGATAGCGATGCGCTGTTTTTCGCCGCCCGACAATTTCAATCCGCGCTCGCCGACACGCGTCCCATAGCCTTGCGGCAACGCGGCAATGAAATCGTGAAGATTAGCCAGGCGTGCAGCCCGTTGGATCTTGGCCTGGTCGGCGTCTGGCTTGCCGTAGCGGATGTTGTATTCAATGGTATCGTTGAATAACACCGTATCCTGAGGGACGATACCAATGGCGACACGCAAGCTTTCGAGTGTTACTTCACGAATATCCTGACCGTCGATAGTGATTGTGCCACCGGTGACGTCATAGAATCGGAACAACAACCTGGCGAGCGTGGATTTACCCGCGCCGCTGCTGCCGACCACGGCCACCTTGTGGCCTGCCGGTATCTCAAAACTGATATCGTGCAGGATTGCGCGATCCGGTTGGTAATGAAACTTGACTTGGTCAAACGCCACGTGACGCTGGGTAACGGTGAGGGGGGCGGCGGACGGTTTGTCCTCGATCTCCGCGTCTACTTCCAGCAGGCTGAACATCTTCTCCATGTCGGTGAGCGAGTGCTTTACTTCGCGGAAGATGGTGCCAAGAAAATTCAAGGGAATATAGAGCTGAATCAAGAACGCGTTAACCATTACGAAATCGCCGAGCGTCATGGTGCCGGTCGCGACTCCGCTAGCTGCCATGATCATCAAAATAGTTAGACCGATACCGATAATGACGCCTTGACCGATGTTCAGCAGCGCGAGTGACACCTGGCTTTTTATCGACGCCCTTTCCCAGTTCTTCATTTGTTTGTCGTAGCGTTGCGCCTCGTATTCCTCATTACCGAAGTATTTGACCGTCTCATAATTAATCAGAGAATCGATCGCCGTGGTGTTCGCCTTCGAATCGGCGGTGTTCATCTGGACGCGAAACTTAATCCGCCATTCGGTGACTTTGTAGGTGTAGAAGAAATACAAACCGACAGTGATTACCGTCACCACGGAAAACCAGATGTCGAAATTGACCAACAATATCGCGCATACCACGAGTATCTCGAACGCGGTAGGCAGGATGCTGAAGATCAGAAAGTGCAACAACTGGGTAATACTGCGGCTACCACGCTCGATATCACGAGACACACCGCCGGTTTGCCGGTCCAGATGAAAACGCAGCGCCAACTCGTGGAGATGTCTGAACACCTTTAGCGCGATCTTGCGCGTCGAGCGTTGCGAGGCCTTGGCGAATACCGCGTTGCGAAGCTCCTGGAACAACGAGGTGCTGAATCGAAGCAGTCCATAAGCGATCAATAAAAACAACGGAACGGTAATTAGCTGCGCAGTCGATTCGCTGACTTCCAAGCTGTCCACGATCAGTTTCAACGCCACCGGCACACCGATGTTGGCGAGTTTTGCTAGTGACAGGAAAAGCAAGGCGAGCCAAATCCGCGCCTGGTACTCCCACAAATAGGGAAACAGCGTTCTAATCGTCTTCCAATCGTTGCGGTTCTTGGAGGGTAATTCCGTGCGGCCAGTACGCATTATTGAGAAGTATATCAGTGCAACATAAAAAAGACGTAGTACATCATAACGCAACCGATCGGCTCACGACGTGTGCCATCTCCAAAGATCTGATGTCACTCCACGTAGGGAAACGAAGAATCAAACAATCGATCCACGCGAGATAGGTGTCGCAAGATTGGGTGCCAGCGACGCGTCGATCGTGGAATCGCGGCGCACAAGCTGCCGAGGCGTTGTAGTCAGAGGGCCACCCGTTTTGGCATCCCGGCAATGGCCTGCGAGGAACGCCGCCGCCGGTAGCGCGCAATCCGGTATCCAAGCAACACAAACAAGACCAATGCGTAAATCGCCGGCTCCGTGATATCGGCCTTGACCAGCCACAGAAAATGCAGCACGCCGAGGATCGGGACGGCATAGGGCAGGCGATGCAGGCGCTGCCAACGTTTGCCCCCAATCGTTGCAGCATACGATCCGTGGAGGTCGCCGCCAAGGGTATCAGCAGCACAAACGCGGTAAAGCCCATCAGGATGTACGGACGCTCAGCGATGTCCTCAAGGATGAATTGCCAAGCGAAGAACTGGTCAAGCACGATATACGTCGTGAAATGAAGTAAGGCGTAGAAGAACGCATACAGTCCGAACATGCGCCGTAGGCGAATCAGGACGTGCCAACCGGTGAGCTGACGTAATCGGGTGATCGCAAGCGTGATCATCAACATGCGCAGTGCCCAGTCCCCGGTTGTAAAGGTGATTGCTTCGATCGGTTCTGCGCCGAGTGTGTCGGTGGCGGCGCGCCAGATGAGCAGCGCTACCGGGATCAGGCAGGCTGTGAACGCGACAGGCTTGACGCGCTTGATCCAGCGCAGCTGGATCTCAGGGGAAGGCGCGAGCATCAATTAGAAGTTCTTGCTCAGATCCATGCCCTGGTACAGGTGGGCGACCTGCTCAGCATAGCCATTGAACATCAACGTGGGCCGTTTGAAGAATTCGCCTATGCGGCGTTCCCTGGCCTGGCTCCAGCGGGGATGGCTGATCTTAGGATTGACGTTGGCGTAGAAGCCATACTCTTGGGGCGCCTGGTCCTGCCAGGTATTGACCGGCGGGTCCGCCACGAAATTGATCTTGACGATGGATTTGATGCTCTTGAATCCGTATTTCCAGGGGACCACCAATCGAATGGGTGCGCCGTTCTGGCCCGGCAACTCCTCACCATAGACGCCCACTGCAAGGATCGTCAGTGGATGGGTCGCCTCGTCGATGCGCAGTCCTTCCCGGTAGGGCCAGTCCAATATCGAGCCGAATAACCCGCGCCGCTGACCCGGCATACGCCTGGGGTCATAAAGCGTCTCGAATTCGACGTATTTCGCGCGCGAGGTGGGTTCCAGGGTTTTGATGAAATCACCGAGGGCAAACCCGACCCATGGGACCACCATGGACCACGCCTCGACACAGCGCAGGCGATAGATTCGTTCTTCCAACGAGAAGCGTTTAATGAGCTCATCAACGTCATAGACCTTGGGCTTTTTTATTTCACCAGCAACCTCTACGCTCCAGGGGCGGCTCTTGCAAGTCCTTCGCCAGTTGCGCCGGACCCTCCTTATCGGTAGAGAATTCATAAAAATTGTTGTAGCTGGTGACGTCTTTGTAAGGGGTGAGAGACTCTTTAGCGTTGAACTGGCTCTTCTTGAGTTGATCGAATTTCAGTTTGGCGGAGGCCTCCGGCGTCAGCGCAAACAAGCCTGTCGCCGCCAGGCCCAGCGCCGCCGCGGCGCCGCCTTATAGCAACTGCCGGCGACGCCGGAAAACCTCGTAATTCGTGATCTCTGAAGAGTTAATGTCCGTGGGTCTTCTGATAAGCATGTTCAATTTTCCAGGCTTGCTGGTCTCCTAGACCAGCAAAGCAAACCGAGGTTCCCGGCACACTGCCCTGGCTACAACCGCTCGAAGATCGCCGCGATACCTTGCCCGCCGCCGATACACATGGATACGAGGGCATAGCGGCCGCCCGTCCGTTGCAGTTCGTATAGGGCTTTCACCGTGAGGATGCACCCAGTGGCGCCGATCGGATGGCCAAGGGATATACCGCTGCCGTTGGGATTGGTCTTGTCCGTCGGTAGATCGAGGTCGCGGACCACGGCAAGGGCCTGGGCCGCAAACGCCTCGTTCAATTCGATCACGTCCATGTCGCCGATGCCGAGTCCCGCTTTGTCCAGCACGATTTGTATAGCCGGTACCGGGCCGATGCCCATGTACTTGGGTTCGACGCCGGCGTGGGAGTAGGCCACCAACCGTCCCATCGGTTGATAACCGGCTTTATCCGCCGCTTCCGCAGCCATCAACACCACTGCCGCCGCCGCGTCATTGATACCCGATGCATTGCCGGCAGTGACCGAGCCGTCCTTTTTGAACACCGTACGCAGCTTCGCCATGTCCTCTACGGTGACGTCTGCGCGTATGTGCTCGTCTTGAGCGAACATGGTGCTGCCTTTGCGGGATTTTATCTCCACCGGCAGAATCTGATCTTTGAAGTGCCCATTTTTTGTGGCGTTGGCCGCGCGTTGATGGCTCTCCACCGCCAAGGCGTCTTGATCTTCACGGCTGATGCCCCATTTCGCGGCGATATTTTCCGCGGTGATGCCCATGTGACAGGAATCGAACGGATCGGTGAGCGCGCCGACCATGGCATCGACAGTGGAGCCGTCACCCATGCGCTGTCCCCAACGCATCGCCGGCACATGATAGGGGGCGCGGCTCATGGACTCGGCGCCGCCGGCCACCGCGGCATCGGCGTCACCCAATTGAATGGTCTGGGCGGCGCTGACCACGGCCTGCAGGCCGCTGCCGCACAAACGATTCAAGGTGAATGCCGGGGTCTCCACCGGCAGACCGCCTTCGATGGCCGCATACCGGGACAAATACATGTCCTTGGTTTCGGTGTGAATCACGTTACCGAACACGCAATGGCCGATTTGCGCCGGCGCCGCGCCCGACCGTGACACCGCCTCGCGCACCACCATGGCGCCCAATTCCTTGGGGGCGAAGTCCTTCAGGGAACCCCCATAATCACCGATGGCGGTACGTACTCCGCTCAACACTACGACATCTCTACCTTCCGACATGATTTTCTCCTCCAAAAGAAGACGTTGGATTGCCAATATGCCCTGTGGTGGCCCAACGCGGGTTGCTAATGTTAGCCCGTATTGCGCATGCCTGCAGCTATTCCGTTGATGACAATCAACAAGGCGTCTTCGATCCCGGCGCTTACCTGCTCCCGGCTCCGGTGCAGCAGCTCGACCTGTAACAGATTCAGTGGGTCAATATAGGGATCCCGCACTTCGATGGGGCGAAGAACCAGGGGTTGATGTTCCAACAATTCGTCGCGCCCGGCGATTTCCAGGATCACCACCTTGGCGCTGCGGAAGCGTTTGCGCAGTTCCTCACCGATATCGTGCAGGGGCTCAGGCACTAAGATCTCGTCGTAGCGCGCGGCGACCTCGGAGTCACCCTTGGCCAGCACCATCTCGATCAGATCCAGGGTGGTGGTAAAAAACGGCCACTCCCGTTGCATCTTTCTCAACTCGTTCCCGAGCTTATCGTCCAGTGCGCTGCGCAGCGCTTCGCCGATACCCAGCCAGGCCGGCAATAATAACCGGGTTTGCGTCCACGCAAATACCCAGGGAATCGCACGCAAGGATTCGATGCCGCCTTGTTTGCGGCGATGGGCAGGGCGGCTGCCGATATGCAGCTTGCTGAGTTCCTGTTCCGGCGTAGCGGCGCGAAAGTAATCTACGAATCGTGGTTCCTGTTGCACCGTACGGCGGTAGTTGGTGACGGCGACATCGCTCAAACGATCCATGACCTCCCGCCATCTCGGTTGCGGCTTCGGCGGCGGCGCCAGCGCCGCTTCGAGGTTCGCCGCGGTGTAGATGTTCATGGTTCGCTCGGCAATCTCGGGCAATCCGAACTTGTGTTGGATCACCTCGCCTTGTTCGGTTACCCGCATCGAGCCGTTCACCGAGCCCGGGGGCTGGGCGAGAATCGCGGCGTAAGTCGGTCCACCGCCGCGGCTGATGGTGCCGCCGCGGCCATGAAACAATGTGAGTCGTACCTCATGCTGCCGGCACACATCGACCAGGTTCTCCTGGGCCCGGTACAGCGCCCAAGCCGCCGCCAGTTGTCCAGCGTCTTTGGCGGAATCAGAGTAACCAATCATGATTTCCTGGCGTCCGTCGATGTGCCGCTTGTACCACGGGATATTGAATAATTGCGCCATGCAGTCCGGGGCATCGTTCAACGCCTCGAGACGTTCGAACAACGGCACTACGCGCAATGGTCGCCGCACTCCCAGATCTTTTTGCAGAAGTTCCACTGCCAGCACGTCCGACGGCCGGCTCGCCAGCGAGATCACATAGGCGCCTAACGCATCTGATGGAATCTCGCGCAACAAGCGGATGGTGTTGAGCACGTCATGAACGCTATCGTCTGCGGTGAGGTCCGCGGGCACCAGGGGGCGGCGGTTTTCCAGTTCCCGAACCAGAAACTCGATGCGTTGGGATTCCTCCCAGTCGTTGTACGAACCCAAACCGATGCATTCGGTAATCGCATTCATGACCTCGGTATGGCGGCTCGCCTCTTGACGGATGTCGAGCTTCAACAACGTTAAACTGAAGCATGCCAGCCGGCGCAGGATGTCCACCAGCCGGCCGTCGGCGACCAGACCGGCGCCGCAGGAGCGCAGCGAGTCGTAGCACAGCAGTAAAGGACTTCGCAGTTGCTCGGCATCGGTGTAGATTTCGCCGGGAGGCGGTTCGCGGTCCTCGAGTTTGGCTTCAATCCATCGCTTGGTGGTGTCGAGGCGATCCAACACGCCACGCAATAGTACGCGGTACGGTTCGTGTACGTCACCCACTTGGGCGCGCAGCGCCTGATCGCAATCGTTCATAGACAACTCGCTGCGCAAGGCGTAGATCTCTTCGCGATACAAATGCGCAGCCATCCATCGGGACAACAGGTAGACCTCACGGGTCACGGCCGGCGTTACATTCGGGTTGCCGTCACGGTCACCACCCATCCACGAGGCAAAATGGACCGGGGTCGCAGTCAGTGGCAGTGGCTTGCCGGTAAACGTTCGTAGGACCTTGTCGAGTTCGCGCATATAGCGCGGCGCCGCGTACCACAGACTCTGTTCCACCACCGCGAGACCGGAACGCGCCTCATCCACCGGTGTCGGCGCCGTACGCCGTATTTCATCGGTAAACCAGGCGGCGGTAATCTCGCGCTTTAATTCCTCGACGATGACGGTATGCGCTTCGGAGTACTTATCGATGTGGTCGCGGCGGTTGAGCGCATCGGCAATGCGGTTGAATTTCTTCAGCAGGGTGCGGCGGGTGATCTCGGTTGGGTGCGCGGTGAGTACCAACTCGACATCGAGCTGGGTCACGGTGTCATACAGGGTTTCCGGGGCGATGCCGGCACCCGTTAGGCGCTCAAACACTAACCGCAGCGAGCCGGACTGTGGGATGTCGTTCGCGATGTCGGTGCGGCTGCGGCGCGCACGGTGGTGTTGTCCGGCGATGTTGGCGAGATTCAGAAAGAAGCTGAAGGCGCGGGCAATGTTGAGGATCGTTTGCGTATCCAAGCCGCGCAATTCGTCCTCGAGCACGCCGCGGTCGGTATCCCGCCCGGCACGGGCCCCCTTGGCGGACAACCGAACGCGTTCGACGGTGTCGTAGAATTCCTTGCCAACCTGCTCCTGCAGTATCTCCCCCAACAAACGCCCCAGCAGGCGTACGTCGTCGCGAAGCGGGAGGTCGATGTCATCGAACGGTCTTTCGAATTCGGTGTGTTCTGTCTGATCCATGGCCAACGGGACGTCTTATTCTTTGTTGCGGATGGCCAGAGCCACGCTACTGAAATTCAAGTAGCGGTGCAAGTGCATGCCATCGCGGTGACGACCGGACCACGCGTATAATGATTCCATCCAATCATGACACGTCCATGACCGTACTGCATTACGCCGAACTCGGAGACGGCGAGCCGTTGGTGCTGCTGCATGGTTTGTTCGGCTCCGGCACTAACCTTCGCAGCCTCGCCAAACGTCTGGCGGGCACGCATCGCGTGATCCTGGCCGACTTACGTAACCACGGCAATTCGCCGCACGCGCCGGACATGACCTACATAGACATGGCCGATGATCTAGATGCGTTGTTGACGCATCTTGCGGCTGATAACGCCGATTTTGTCGGCCACAGCATGGGCGGCAAGGCCGCCATGGTCCTGGCGCTGACGCGACCGCAGCGTGTGCGCCGGCTGGTGGTGATCGACGTGGCGCCGGTGGCTTATCCGCACAGCTATGCGGCGCTGATCGGCGCCCTGCGCGGCGTGGCACTGTCGCGGCTGCGTTCTCGCGGGGATGCGGATACAGCGTTGGCAGTGACGGTGCCCGACGAGGCGACCCGCATGTTCTTACTGCAGAATCTTGTCTCCGAGGCCGGACGGTTTCGCTGGCGGCTCAACCTGGACGCGCTGGAGCATCACATGGATGCGATTTTGGGGTTTCCGCAGCTACCGGCGCATCAATTCCAGGGCCCCAGTTTATTTGTTGCCGGCGAGCAATCCGATTATGTGCGTGCCGAACACGAAGCGCAGATCATGGATCTATTTCCGCAAGCGCGGATCGAGCCGATTGCCGGTGCAGGCCATTGGGTGCATGTCGATAAGCCTCAGGTCCTGTTGGAAACGTTACAGGATTTTTTGAGATCGACGCCGGGATAGTTTATGTGCCAATCCGGGTGATCAAGCCGTCGGTGATCCATTGCTTGAGTAGCCCGGCGGCGTGGATCGCGACCTCCGACTCGTCCTTCCACTGACACAGCCCTTCGCACAGGGCGGCAAAGTTGTCGCCGGTTTGAGTTTGATCCAGCATCCAGGACTCATCGGCAGCCAACGATCGGTAAAACTGCCGCAGTTGCTTGCGCCAAATGATCCACGGCACCGGCTGATCGCCCTGCTCGGGGGCTGGGGGATCGCGGTCCTCATCGGTCGCACTCCTTATCGCTGCCACGTTCCACGCCAATTCAAGACGTCGCAGTGACGGATGTAATTCGAACGTCAGGTGCGGCCACTGATCCGGTGTGATGGCCGCCATGTCTTCGACGGTCACCGGGGCGACGTCGCGTTCGTCGAACGCCTCCATGAGCTTCCATTCAAACTCGGCCAACTCGGCGAGGTAAGGATGTTCGCGGTAGGGCGCGGTCGCGCCGAGAAATTCGGCCAGCCGGTCTCCGTACCAGCGCACGGAGTAATGATATGGCGTATGGCTATCGATGTAACTGCGGCACAGGCGGTCGAACTCATCGTCGCCCAGCAGTGTGTGCAGCGCGCTGTAACTGTCCTGCAGGCACTCGATAAGACGCAGGCGATAGGCGTCGGCATAGATGCCGATGCGCTGTTTGACGCCCACCCGCTCGGTCGCCACGATTTTATCGTCGAACTCGTCACCCAGGCTCAAAATGGCGCTCTGGAACTGCGATTGCAGGGATAAAATGCGATTCACGCTGCCATCTCCTTGAGGATGGGCTGCGCGATACTGCGGGCCTGATCCAACTCCGGTAACAGTTCGTTCAGTGGCGGGATGTGATCATCACGCTCGATCATGATCGACACCGGCCCGAAACGGCGTACCGCGTCGGCATAAAGCTGCCACACCGGGTCGATGACCGGGTGATCGTGGCTGTCGATGATGTAATCGCCGTAATTGGTGTGACCGGCCAGATGAAACTGGCCCACGCGTTCCACCGGTATGTAATTCAAGTACTCGTAAGGATCGAATTCGTGATTGAAGGCGCTGACATAGATGTTGTTGATATCGAGCAGGATGTAACAATTCGCGCGTTCGGCAATCCCGGCAATAAATTCCCATTCTGACATCGCCGAGTCTTTGTACGTCAGATAACTGGAGACATTCTCGATCAGCATCGGGCGCTCCATGAAATCCTGTACTTGACGCACTCGGCCGGCCACGTGCTCGATCGCTTCCTCGGTGTAGGGCAGGGGCAACAAATCGTGGATGTTCTTGCCATCGAGCCCGGTCCAACACAAATGATCGGAGAACCATGCCGGCTGAACGCGATCCGCGAGTTTTTTGAGTTGTTTGAGGTAGTCCCAGTTCAGCGGATCGCTGCTGCCAATCGACATCGACACACCATGCATGATCATGGGGTAATGTTCACGAATTGCATCGAGGTAATACAGCGGTTTGCCACCCGCGACCAGGTAATTTTCCGAAAGGATTTCAAACCAGTCGATGTTGGACGGCAACTCCGCCAACACGGTTTCGTAGTGCGTAGTGCGCAGTCCTAATCCGAATCCCAGAAACGGTAATTTTGTTACAGCCGCTTTTTGCATGATGGTGAAAGGTAAAACTTTATCGTTATTTAATCGAAAACATGAATAAGACCCGCTTGGGTGCGCTTGGTTCCCCAGATTACGGAGGGATTCAAGTTGTGAGATAGCGTGATTTTTCTTTTTTGTTATCGATTAACCACACAGACCCTGTGACATTGGAACCATCGTTTCAAGGCGCGGTCTACATCGGCCATGACCCATACAGTGGTCGTACGAACACCCGATTATTCGGGATTATTAAAAACTTGAGGAGACTATCGAAATGAATATGAAGAAAGCTACCGGCCTTGCCCTGGCCACCGCCGCCGCCGCGATATTTGCTACTGCCGCCCCGATCACCGCATCCGCCGGCGAAGCGAAAGTGAATTGCTATAACGTCAATTCCTGTAAGGGAATGGGCAGTTGTAAGACCGCCAACAACGCATGTAAGGGTCAAAACAGCTGTAAGGGTACCGGCTTCGTAGCGATGAATGCCGAGGCGTGTAAGGCCGTTGGAGGAAAAGAAGGCTAAGGCGCTTTAGCATTCTTCATTGAAGTACGGCAAAACGGGGCGCTGCGGCGCCCCGTTTTTGTTGTCTCGAAGAAAACTCCAAATCAAATTAA
>CAMYNX010000037.1 GCA_947259875.1 uncultured Gammaproteobacteria bacterium
CTCGCTGGTTTAAAAATCCATGTCCCAATCAACGCGGATCAATCCTTCGCCAAGATTCACCTGGCGAATCACCCCCGGAATATAAGGAATTAGACGCTCACGATCACCGCGAACGACGATCACGTCGTTAGCACCTGTTTCTATCAAATAGTCCACCGTTCCGAGGTCCTCGTTATTCACGGTTACCACGCGTAGTCCCTCAAGTTGTATCCAGTAGTACTCTTCATGGTTCAATTCTGGTAACACGTCTACCGGCACCGCTATCGTCGTATCGATCAGCGAGCGAGATTGCTCACGATCGGTATAGCCCTCCAATTGGGCTACCACTCGCAGACCTTGGACTCTTCCTTGGAGTACGTGGACCTGATCATAGCTGTCGCCGCGTATCAGATACCACGGATTGAAGGAAAGAAGATCCTGCTTCCTGTGTGTGTATGAGTACACCCGTACCCATCCGTGGACACCCCAAATGCCTGTGATCTTAGCCAGCGTGACCAGATCTTGGCGGTGCATGGGGCGTCTATAAGGCCGATGCGCGGCTCACTTTCAGCAGGTGCTTCACCCGCTCCGAAGGCATAGCGCCACGGTTCATCCAGAAATCCGCTCGTTCCCGGTCAATTTTCAAGCGTTCCTCATGCTCGACCGCCCGCGGATTGAAAAATCCGATTTTCTCAATGAATCGGCCCCGCGACGCACGGCGCTGATCTGCCACCACGATAGAATAAAACGGCTTTTTCTTTGCCCCGCCGCGGGCCAGACGGATTATCACCATAGGCGCATTACCTGTTTGTCGTGCCGCCTCGCGAGGCGATCTATGAATTGACTGTTAGATTAAATGCTAAAAGGGGCGCGATTTTATCCCCACCAGCGAATAAAGGAAACCGCATTACCTCTCAAAATGCTGATATTTATCGAAAAGACCGTGAAACGTGGGGGCAAAGCCGCACTGACATCCATCACATCCGATTCACTCAGGCACTAAAACGGCATTCCCGGCATGCGGCCCTTCATGCCCTGGATGAGATTAGCCATCCCGCCACCCTTGCGCATCTTTTTCATCATCTTTTGCATCTGCGTAAACTGCTTCAACAGCTTGTTGACCTCTTGTACCTGGGCTCCCGAGCCAGCCGCAATGCGTCGTTTCCGAGATCCACGGATAATCGCAGGATTGGCGCGTTCTCCCGGGGTCATAGAATTGATGATCGCTACCGTTCGCTGGATCTGCTTGTCATCCACCTGATCTAGGACATGACTGGGCAAACCGCTCATCCCGGGAAGTTTTTCGACGAGCGTCGCAATGCCCCCCATCTTCTCCATCTGCATGATCTGGTCGCGGAAATCGTCGAGATCGAAACGCTTTCCCTTGGCGATCTTGTTGGCTAATTTGTCCGCTTTTACCTTGTCGACCTTCTGTTGCACCTGTTCGACCAGGGTCAGTACGTCCCCCATCCCCAGTATTCGCGACGCCACTCGGTCTGGATAGAAGGGCTCCAGGGCGTTGAGCTTCTCGCCGGTACCGAGAAACTTGATCGGTTTCCCAGTCACGTGTCGGATCGACAATGCTGCACCGCCACGCGCGTCACCGTCGGCCTTGGTCAGAATCACGCCGGATAGAGGCAAAACCTCATTGAATGCGGAAGCGCTAATGACGGCATCCTGTCCGGTCATACTATCTACGACAAACAAGGTCTCCACAGGATCCACCGCGGCATGAACGGCACGTATTTCCGCCATCATCTGTGCATCAACATGCAGCCGGCCGGCAGTGTCCATCAACACAATGTCAAATCCAGACTTCCGTGCATGGTCGATCGCGTTGCGCGCAATCGCCAGCGGATCTTGATCCGGAGAGGCGGGAAAGAAGTCCACATCGATCATTCCCGCCAGCGTTTTCAACTGATCAATGGCAGCCGGACGGTAAATGTCGGTAGTCGCTAGCAGGATTTTCTTGTGCTTCCGCTGCTTGAGCCACTGCGCCAGCTTGGCAACCGTCGTAGTTTTACCTGCCCCCTGTAAACCGGCAACCAACACCACTGCCGGCGGTCGTGCCGCAAGATTGAGTTCATCATTCGACTCTCCCATGATCGCCACCAGTTCTTCATGGACGATCTTGACCACCATCTGCCCTGGCGTCACGCTCTGCATCACATCCGCACCCAGCGCGCGTTCGCGGATTTGCGCGATAAACGCCTTGACAACCGGCAGCGACACATCCGCCTCGAGTAAAGCGATCCGGACCTCGCGCATTGCCTTGCCGACGTTGTCTTCGGTCAGGCGAGCCTGTCCACGCACGCGCTTGAGGGTCTCACGGAGCCGGTCACTGAGTTGGTCAAACATGACTAAGCAATTTCTATCTAAACGATTTCTGTTAGGATATTGAGTAATAGTAACCGATTTTAATACTCGGCTATCGATTATGCTGACACCGATGTTGACTCTGACCGCGAGTGTGTTCTATCTCATCAAGGAAATTACTCACCTTGGGATTGGCGACAGCAGGTGTGATCTTACATGCCATATCCATAGCAAACACAATGTCACCCCACCTGGCATTTGGATTCACGAGCGCCGCATCATTGATAGCATGGGTAATCACCGCGCTTTTCGTCGTCACCGCGCTGGCCCGACCCATCGAGAATCTGGGTGTTTTGGTGTTGCCGGTAGCCGCCATCGCCATACTCGGCGCATGGCTGTGGCCAGGTCAACCGAAACTCGGTGTGACTGGCTCTTCCCTGTTAGCCATCCACTTAGTAATCTCGATGCTGGCTTATGCATTTCTTGCCCTGGCAATGGTCCAAGCCATATTGCTGACGATTCAGGAAAAGCGCTTACACCAACACCATCCGGGCCACTTATTACAGGCCCTTCCGCCCATCGAGACCATGGAAACGCTCTTATTTCAGCTGCTTTCCGTGGGTTTCATCTTGCTTTCGCTGACCCTCGTCAGCGGCGTATTCTTCACCAAGGAAATCTTTGGAAAGCCCCTGGTATTCAACCACCATACGGTTTTGTCGCTAGTCAGCTGGCTGGTGTTTGCGATATTGCTGGCCGGGCGCTGGCGGCTCGGCTGGCGTGGGCGTGTTGCCGCACGTTGGACTATCGGTGGTTTTGCCTTCCTGTTGTTGGCCTATCTAGGCACTAAATTTATCGTCGAGTTTATCATCCCAAAATGATCGCAGCCTGGTCGCTAACGTTCTTTGCCACCAGATGCTACCTTTGTTATAGAATGAACGTCCCAGATATCGAGGTTAACCCTGTTTGGAAGGCATTCCGATAGGCGCGCTGACCGGCTCGCTTATCTTCTTGATAATACTCTCGGCTTTCTTCTCGGCGTCCGAAACAGCGATGATGGCGATCAACCGCTATCGTCTCAAACTGCCGCCAATTTAACCGCTTCTGCAATAGCAACGATTCTGGCGTTGCGGGTATTTGGCGACATACCCATCGCCTTGGTCACGTTCGGCCTCACTCTCATTGTGTTGATATTCGCCGAGGTCGCACCAAAAACTGTGGCTGCGTTACATCCTGAATGGATAGCCTTTCCTGCGGCATTTGTATTGTATCCCCTCCAGAAAGTGGTGCGGCCCGTAGTTTGGGTGGTCAACAAAGCCAGTAGCTGGTTACTGAAACCCCTGGTGGGTAATAAGAAACGCTCTGCGGACGCACTCAGCGCCGAAGAGCTGCGGGTGGCGGTGCTGGAGTCCGGAAAATACATACAAAAATCTCATCAGAACATGTTGTTACAGATCTTGGAACTGGAAAAAATGAGCGCAGACGATGTGATGGTTCCACGTTCTGAGATCGAGGCGATCGACATCGATGACGATTGGGATGCAATCGTAAATCAACTCGCTACCAGTCATCATACCCGCCTCCCGGTTTACCACGGTTCTTTGGACAACGTGATCGGTATACTGCATCTGAGGAAAGTGCTGCATCTGAGTCAAACTAATGAATTCAACCGTGAAGGTATGATGAAGATCATGCGCGAACCTTATTTCGTACCGGAGAGCTCATCTTTGACGCAGCAGTTACTCAACCTGCAGGAAGAGCGACGCCGTTTGGGATTGGTCGTTGACGAGTATGGGGATATCAAAGGATTGGTTACGTTAGAGGAAATCCTCGAAGAAATTGTCGGCGAATTCACGGATCACGCACCGCGGCTCGCCGAAGACGTTCACGCACAACCAGACGGCAGCTTCCTGATCCGTGGCAGCGCCAATATTCGTGACTTGAATCGCAAGATGAATTGGGAACTTCCGATCGATGGTCCCAAGACCTTAAACGGGCTGATTTTGGAATACCTGGAACACATTCCCGAGCCGGGCACGAGCATCAGATTGGCCGGGTATCCGATCGAGATCGTGCAGACGCGGGGCACCGCGGTGACGGTGGCAAAAATCCAACCCGCTGACATTGTTGAGGACCTACGCGACGCGCGATCGGTGTCCGCCTCTTAAATGGGTGCCAAGTTTCAATTTTCTTTTAATTCCCTCTAAATTATCTATAATACATAAGGCATAAGATTCGATTTTTATAATAACTAATTGAATTTTCTAATAAAGACGAGGAACGCCATGAGACGACTCCTGCTCATTCTTCCACTGTTTGTTACCGTCAGCTGCAGCAGTGGCACGACCAGCGGCATTCTTGCGCTGTTAACCGGTAATTGGGTTGGCATGATGGTATCCACGAATGATCCCTCCGCCAGATTCAGCGGTAATGTGAATATGAGCATCACGCAGGATGATTTCGGTTTCATAACCGGAATCATCAATATTAGCGATCCGGAAACCAATTGCTGGATCGGCGGGCTATTAGACAGCACGTCTTCAATCACCGGCGCGAGAGTAATATTGAGTTGGAGCGATACCAGCGGCGCATCGGTAACGGTGGATGCCACCGCCACCAACACGTCGATCAACGGTCTGTACAATAGCACCGCGCCGTCGGGCGCGGCGGCACCCGCACCGACACCGATACCGACACCTGCACCGGGGGCACCGCCAACGACAACCCCTGCGGCAGCGGCGGTGTGCACGGCCAATTCTGGAACCTTTAGAGTCAATCGTAGCTGAACGGGGATATTGATCTCTTTGCGGCTCTTTAGTCTGTTTCTAATCCTCACGCTTTGCGGTCTCGGCCAGGCGCAGGCAGACGCAAGCTTTTCAATATTTCTTACTACAAAGACCCAGGATGGCGTGCCATCCAACGAACCCAATTCCGAGTTTGGATGCAGCGATCGCATATACGCGGTGATAAAGGCCAACGGGCTGGCGAAAAAACAGCACCTTTTGGAAGCGATATGGCGCGACCCTCATGGGAAGGACCGGGAACACACCCGCTACCCCTTTGTCGTGCGCCATGACCAGGAACGTATTTGGGTGTGGCTGAAACTGCATCGCCCTTCTGAGGCCGCATTGGTTCAATTCATGAATCCATCGGCCGGAATGGACGAGTTCGTCGGGGAGTGGCGGATTAAGGTGCTGGTCGATGGTCAATTGATCGACCAGAAAAACTTTAACGTTATCTGCTAAAAAATCGTTAAGTAACCCACTTATTTCAATCACCTATTTCTGGCACACGCGGTTGCGCGCTGACGACCCGGTTACGCAGATAACACGGCTGTGCTCGTTCTGCTGGCACCGCGCCTCCCCGTGAGTACACCAACGCTGCTATCTCGGCAATCTGTTTGGCATGCGGATAGCATCCCGCAATGTGATGTACGGTCACACCTGACAATACCGCCTTCATCTCGGCCAAGTATCTGTCCCATCCACTGCCCACCGCCAACCAACGACCTTCTTGGGGCGCCGCGATGTCCTGTGGTGATGTGAGCCGCTCGTTGCCTATGACCGTCATGTGATCGCCCTCACGTTGATAACAAGCCCAATAAACCTGCTCCATACGAGCGTCGATGGCAACCAGAACCTGGGGCACTTTATGCCGCTGCGCAAGTGCATGCAGCGAAGAAACCGGGACCACGGGAATGTCGCAACCAAACGCCATGCCTTGGGCTATAGCAGCTCCAATACGCAGGCCGGTGAATGCGCCGGGACCACGCCCCCAAGCCACAGCGTCGAGCTGGCCAAGTGTGATGTCGCCCCGTGCCAGAACTTCTTCGATCATGGGCAGTAACAGCTCGGAATGCCGATTTGGTAAATGGGCGTGTTGCTCAAATACCGTTCCATCAATCCACAATGCCGCCGAGCACGCCTCTGTGGCGGTGTCGATGGCCAATAGTTTCGTACCCATCACGCGGCGTCCTGAAGAAAATCTTCTACCGATTGTAGATCCCGGGTAGTCGGAATTGGTGGCAGACTGCGTAGAAACAGTATGCCGTAACTTTTGGAAAACAAGCGAGGATCGCAAAGCATCAAGATGCCACGATCCGTGACATCGCGGATCAGTCTACCGATTCCCTGCCTCAACGTAAGCACCGCATTTGGAAGCTGATAATCCAGAAATGGATTGCCCCCCGCCTCCTCGATGGCTCGCAAACGAGCACGTAGCACCGGGTCGTCAGGGGATTCAAAAGGGAGTTTGTCAATAATGACACATGCCAACGCATCGCCGCGAACGTCAACCCCCTCCCAAAAACTAGACGTCCCCAACAGCAGCGCTCGGTCTTTTTTGCGGAACCGATCCAGTAATTTGCTCTTAGGCATCGTTCCCTGAACCAGGATCTCAAAATCGTCACGCCTGCTCAAGATTTCAGCGGCCTCGTGCATAGCCCGATAGCTCGTAAACAGCAGGAAGGCCCGGCCTTCACTGGCTTCCAACACAGGCATAGCACGATCCATCATCGACCGTGTAAACGCCGGATGACGCGGATCTGGCAGTCCCTCAGGGACAAACAACAGCGCCTGTTTTTCATAATCGAAGGGACTGTCCCACAGTCGGACATCGACGTCGTCGACCCCGATTTGACGTTGATAATGACTGAAGTCTCCAGCGATCGACAACGTCGCGGACGTAAATATCCACGATCTTTCGGGATCGTGCAGACACGAGCGCAGGGTCTGACCAATATCAACAGGAGTTTCCTGAATACGAAACGTGCGGGTCGTCGTTTCCACCCAACGGATACTATTCCCGCCATGAGGATCTTCGGTTAACTCGGACAATCGATCGTGAAGCTCTACACTGCGACTCCAACATCGCGTGAGCCCCTCACCCGCGACTGCGGCTTCGCGCAGTACCTCATTGAGATCCTCCATTGCCGTCAAGATCTTGGTCAACATCGATTGAAATCCAGACCGCTGACACAGTTCATACCATTCCACACGCTTCCCGGAACCATCGAGAACACGTCGTATTTCCAGCGTATAGCGTTCTAAATTGTGCAGCCTGGGCTCTAACAGCTGAAGCTGACTATTCTCGCGCTCTTCCTCAGCGCGCACATCCCGACACAACTCTAACAATTGGTTACCACTGATAGAGTTTCCCAAGAAATTCGACGCCACCGCGGGCAGTTGATGGGCTTCATCGAAGATCACGCACTCAACACCCGGAAAACAGATGATGGTTGATCACCAACACATCGGCCATAAGCGCTGCCTTGCGCGCTCGGTTGACGTAGCATTGATCGAACCACTCACATTTCGTACCCAAGCAACTGTCATTCGTCGATGTCACCATAGGCCAAATCGAAGCATCTTCAGGAATGTTCGTCGCCTCAGCGATCTCACCAGTGGATGTACTGGACGCCCAGGCATTGATGCGTGTCAGTTGTTCACTATGCGTCGACGTGAGGTTCTTTCCTAACAAACGCGTTCGCTCATGACGCTCGAGACATAGATAGTTGGCGCGTCCCTTGAGCAACGCAACTACAGAGGGAGTGGCCAATGCTTCTCGAACCAACGGAATGTCGCGATAGTACAATTGGTCTTGGAGATGTTTCGTACCAGTGGAGACCAGCACCTTCTTGCCTGATAACAGCGCCGGCACCAGATAGGCGAGCGTCTTGCCGGTACCAGGTCCGCTTTCGGCAATCAGCGTGCCATTGTGTTCGATCGTCTCCTCAACCCGTTGCGCCATCTCCTGTTGCGCTGCACGTGGCGAAAACCCTGATAGAAATCGGCGCAAAGGACCGCTGGGTCCCAGAATGTCCGCGCTAGCTTGCAAGGTTTGCGTCCATCAGGCATTGATCTAAACCGACCTGCCAATCGGGCAATTGCACGCCAAAACGTCGCGCCAATTTGCTAGTGTCGAGAGTTGAATTCTTGGGTCGTTCCGCCGGCGTGGGGTACTCACTGCTAGGTATTGGGATTACGCGGACTGAAGCGCGGCCATTGCGTTCGATAATAGCTTTGGCAAAATCATACCAAGTGGTCGTCCCAGCGCACGTCATGTGATAGATGCCCGAGTAGTCACCGGGCCGTTCGTTCCTAACGAGTGACAGAATTCTTGCAGTGGCCGCGGCAATCAAATTCGAGTAAGTTGGTGTGCCGTGTTGATCGTTAACGACCTTTAATTCCTCACGTTCCCTCGCGAGTCTCAGCATCGTACTAAAAAAGTTACGACCGCGGTGAGAGTATACCCAACTGGTTCGAAAAATCAGGTAATCGTCGGTCTGCTCGGCAATAGCTCGTTCCCCTTCCAGCTTGGTCCGACCATACACGTTCAGGGGATCAACCTGGCTATCTTCTTTATAGGGTTGCTCGGAGTTGCCGGAAAAAACGTAGTCAGTCGAATAGTGAACCAGTAATGCCCCGATCTTTTTCGCGGACTTTGCCATGACCTCTGGAGCCTTGGCATTCACCAGCTCGGCGGTAACTGGGTCGGATTCCGCCTGATCCACCGCCGTGTACGCCGCAGCGTTCACGATTACGTTGGGTCGATGGTTGATTATCGCTTGTTCCAGCCGCACCAAATCACTTAGGTCCACATTCGCGCGGTCCAAAGTGACGATTTCACCAAGATCCCTGAGGTGGCACGCCAAACCGGAGCCGACTTGACCCGTTTTGCCGAACAATAAGATGTTCATTGCTATCTAGTCCGTATATTGCATCAAGCCATGGTTGCGACGCTCAATAGAATTCTAGGTCTTTAAAACGCATTCCACATGCGTCCTTTGAAGACACAATGGGATGCGTGACCGGCCATTGGATAGCAATGTCTGGATCGTCCCAAACGATGCAGTGATCCTGATCCGGTGTATACAAGGAGGTGACTTTGTAGAGCACATCAGCCGCTTTGCTGGTTACACAAAATCCATGTGCGAAACCACCCGGTATATACATCTGTTTGCGGTTCTCAGCGGATAGCAATACGGCTACCCACTGGCCCCGGGTCGGCGAATTCGGCTGGATATCTACGGCGACGTCGAAAATTTCACCGGACACCACACGCACCAGCTTGGCTTGCCATTGCGGATATTGATAGTGAAGCCCTCTCAAAACACCGTGTTGCGAGTACGAGTGATTATCTTGTACATAGATCTCCGGGAGGTTCGCTGCGGCGGCATCGCGGACGTTAAATGTCTCCATAAAAAATCCACGGTCATCGCTAAACACCGGCGGTGTGATGACTTTGACTCCCTCCAGCTTTGTTTCTTCAACCTCGATCACGAATAAGCTTCCTTAGCCCGTAATATTGCACCAAGCCCACAAAAAGACGAGCTAACTATTTGTTTGAAATAGCGAAATCGATCAATGCCCGGTGTGACACTGGGTACCCGAATAGGTGCCTATCCTGGCGCTGGCTTGGTCCTGCAACCTGGACTTGCGCCGCAGTGAACGGAAAAAACGGGGTCGGAGTCACGGACTCTGCCCCCCTTTTTTCACCGCTCCAGCACAGCGCTCAGTCGGCCGATCCTGCGCTTGTCCCCGCACAGCAGGGGAGCTGCGCAGGAAAAGTCCCTGCGCCATCATCCGGGATCCTTACTGCAATATACGGGCTAGCAGCAGAGCCGCGCAAACTTAATTAAATCAACGATACTTTGCAACTCGCGACGGCAAACCGTAAAGTTCACTCGGCAACTTGTCAGCGCTGCAAGCCACCTTCCAACAAGATTAACCTTCCCGTGCTGCTAAACTTCAGTTGGGCTAACCTGTTCCGTCTTTGCTCAACTTGAGCGCAGTATAGATAAAACGATTGGCCGGCGTGTCCACGCCAAGCTCTTGGCCCATCCTCACCACGGCCCCCGAAAGCCAGTCGAGCTCGAGTGGATTACCCCGCTTAAGGTCCTGTTGCATCGACGATGTCATATTTGCCGGTAGCGTGTCTATTAATGCGAGACGATCATCAACATATTCGTCATCGATATCGATACCCTTTGCCTGCGCGACAGCAACCGATTCCTTCATTACAAGACCGAGCAATTCTCTGGCATGCGGGTCTTCGCGTACCGGACCAATACTATGACGAGTCACAGATGTCAGGGCGCTAAAACTCACAAGAAACACAAATTTCTGCCAGATAGTTTTTTCGATATCGTCAGATAGATCTGCATCTACGCCTGCGGTTCGAAACGCGGCAAGCAAGTTTTCACCGCGTTGGCTACGCTCACCGCCGAGTTCGCCGAATACCAATCTCGCCATCGTACCGGTATGGCGAATGATACCTGGTGCGGCGACTAATGCCGCGATCTGTGCGATACCGCCCATCGTGTGGGCGCGTCCGAGGATATCACTGAGCTGATTCTCCGCGTCGACACCGTTTTGAAACGATATGACTGCTGTTTGAGCGTCAATCAACCGGCGAATGGCATGAGCTGCGGCTGCAGTGTCCCATAGTTTGACCGCGAACAGCACATAGTCGACGGGGCCGATATCGGCGGGCACATCGGTAACCTTGGTTGGATAGATATGAAGGTCCCCGTTTTCACTCTCGATCTTTAAACCGTCGCGGCGAATCGCCGCGAGATGCTCACCGCGCGCGATGAAGGTGACATCAAAGTTGGCAGCTGCTAGTCGGCCACCGAAATACCCGCCCACACCACCCGTTCCCATCACTGCTATCTTCATCTGACTCTACAACCACCTTGGGTAAGTATATGGGTTTAGAATAGGACGAGATCCCTTTCCTGCGACTATGCGCAGGACAAGCCGCGCGGCGCTTATCGTAATGAAAACTAGATTAAGTATTGCTGACATCCATAGTATTTTGGAACAAAATAACTAAACGACGCGGGTGTGTATGTGCCAAAACGGCCACACGTTAATACTGCTAAGGTTTGACGTTGTCCTCGCCGGCCCGATGATAAATATCCACTCAGTGGTCGTTTGTTTCGCCATCATCACCGAGCATTTCGCGGTATTTATCGTACGCCATTGGGAATCCCCCGGTGTAGTTCAACCAGTTAGTAACCGGATACCGCGCTGCGCCCGCCTTATGGGTTGCTTCGAGACCGTCCATGATGTCGTCCACCATTGAGAATGGAAAGCTGAACGCCACCTCATGGTCCTGCACTTGACCAAAGATACGATCACCAGTGCACGGAACAATCATTTGGGGCTCTCCGGTGATCACAGGAGCGATAGCGACATCGGCACAGTCAATACGGCCGCGAAACTCGCTGTTGAGTGTACCGCCACGTTTCCACAAATATGCTTGACCAAGCCGCATTATCTGGGCGCTGTTCGCGTATATTACGATGGAATCAGGCTCAAAGGTCGTTCGGTTCAATGGCGCGAATACTACGCCCACGTACTTGCCCTCGGGAAGCCTCGGTACACTTTCCTCGCTAAGTCGGCCAGCCTCAAGATTTTGAGTGTATAGATCGACACACAGGTTGCCCTGTGTATAGTGGGGCAGTTGCTTTTCAAGCCCCAGCGCCATGGCGCCGAGCACGCAACTGCTATCCTCGCGTCCGAGCGCGAGCACCCAGCCGAATCGACGGGACATTGAAATCGCCTGACACGTAGTGAAGCGGTTATTCATGTCTTTGTGCGGGCGCTTCGCACGCTCGGGCATCTCATCCCAGCTTGCCAAAAACTTTACGCTCACCGGGAAAGTGTTGAGCCGCAGGTATCGGTTCAATTTTTCGTCGACACTAGCCAGTTCGTGGAGCTCCATAAGAATATTTCCTCGACTTAGATTGTGGCCTCATTGTAACGTGAAAATACACATCGCACAGTATCAACCCGGATCGATGCACACGAATTACCTGCCTAGAATCTAACTACGGTGCTGTTTACAACTGACCTGTGATTCACAGACTGCCAGGCGCTGTTCGGTGTATTTTCATTTGGCTGGTCAAAATCACTGCGCAGTGCGTGACATCAGGGTCATACTGTAGACAAGCGAGGCATCCCTACTAGGATGATAACCCTTGCTTCGCTTGTCCTGCGCGCAGTTCCCCTGCTGTGCGGGACAAGCCCGCGCTGCGCTTGTTGCGATGACAACTAGAAAAAGCCTGCCCTGAGTGGGCAGCAATGCCTCAATATCGAACCTTGCGCTTACATTTCTTCGGTATTTTCTTGGCGGCGCCGTTCAATTTTTGGTTCACCTCGCCCGCCACGAGCTGGGCATACCGTTCCTCGGAGATCACACGTCCACCCGCATGAACATAGTCTCCATCAAGATTTCGATGCCACTGTTGACTAGCGGTGAACTGAGGGTTTGACGTTGTCGGCGTTGTCGCACAGCCTGACATTTGAATAAACGCAATCAGCAACAAAAATAACGTCAGCGCCCTGAATGAATGTCCACTACGATACATCATGATTAACCCCCACCAAAAGATGCGACTACTTGTTCGCGTACAGTTGCTGAGCCTCTCCCGCAACAGAGGTTGTCGCCACGGACATGTTAACTTTGGGGTCTGAACGGTTTTGACCGAACCGAACATCCCGGGCAACCCGGCTATCTCGTTTAATACGAGACCCGTAGCTTTCCGTCCCCGTCTCGCAACGGGTTTGGCTTTAGCAATACCTTAAGTATAGACAAAACTAGGGGCAGGCGCGGTTTACCTATCTATCGGCGCAAATAACCTACCGTCAACAAGTACAGTACCCGCTGTCCCTTGGGCAGTTTGAGCAACGTTGCGACCCTGCGATCCTCGAACGCTCCGATTGGTACCGCTCCAAGATGCAGTGCCGTCGCCTGAAGCAGCATGTTCTGCGCAACATGTCCGGCTTCCATAAAGCAATAGCGCTCCGCCCTGTTGCCGTACTTACGCGCTGTGCGTGCAATCGCAGCCACGATGATGAACGTAACGGGGGCTTGGGTGATCATCTTCTGATTCACCGCCAGCTGCCGCAGCCGCGGGCGGATATCACCGATGACATGTTGTTCTATAACATTATTGCTCGGTTGAAAATGTCCCACGCTGGCGCTTGTAGCGGCGTACAGTTCAATCGGATACAACGCTCCCGCCGAGGGCGCCGAGCGTAGCCCTTCCTGCGGTGCGGTGATTCCTTGCCCCGCCCAGCAAAGTTGCGCAATTTGCTTCCGCGTCAAGGGTCGTTGCGCAAATTCACGCTCGCTACGACGTCGCGCTATTGTTCTTTCCAGCGACATCCGCCCAGTGGTCAAAGGTGCTGGGAGTTGCTCCTTGAGCATCGCGGTATCGCCACCCACCGTATTACTCATAGCTTTTTAATTAACTTACTCGACCGACACGGCTAACGCGGCTGTATTCTTACGTGTCCATTCGAGCGCCGTATTTCACTTCCATACTCGGAGCCGCGGTATGTCCGGCTAAAGCCGGCTGCTAGCTTTCGCCTAAAATCTTTATCCGATGCTTCTCAGAAACCGTTTCAGGGCCTTTTTGTCTGGATCACGAATCCTATAAAATCGTGCTCCCAATTCGTATTCTTTGTTCTTTTTGAGTTCTTTCGAACGCATCAGCTTCGCTTTACAGGTAAGCGGTGTTTTGCGGTTGGGGAGTGTAATCAACAATTGAAGGATGTTCCCAATCGTTAGTGCCTTGGGAAAATTGAACAGCACACCGCTCTCGCTTATGTTTCGCACTTCGAACACGTCACCGACACTCGTTGCCAAGCGAAGACGGCCAATAATGGTTGTATTAACGCGCTCGAAGTCTCGTCTTTCCTGCTCGAATAAAGCAGTCTGATTTTTTCCCCGGCTTTTGGCTACATACAATGCTTGATCGGCTGTTTTAATTAATTCTTCTGCCGAATCCGCATCTACATCCAAAGTAGCCACCCCGCCGCTAATAGAAAATCGTTTGAGGGGCTGCATCTTGCCTTGAGAAAATGTGCTTCTTTCAACGCCCTTGCGAATCCTCTCGGACATGACATAGGCTCCCTCTTTGTTTGTCTCTGGAAGAATCAACGCAAATTCCTCGCCGCCATAGCGTGTGGCTATGTCAACATCCCGTACAGATTTTTTGATAATCGCCGCAAGCTTTTTCAGGGCGTTGTTCCCTGCAAGATGCCCATTGATATCGTTGTAATACTTAAAATCATCCACGTCACAGACTACTAGACTTAGTGGTGCATTATATCGATTCGACCGCAAAACCTCCGCGTTCAAGGCTCGTGCGAAATAGCGATAGTTGTATAGTTGAGTTAACTCATCGACAAGAGTTTCTTGTTGCGTTTTTTGAAATATTCGAATCTCAATGATCTTTGGGTTCCTTATCTTTCTGTTTACACCAACAAAGTAATCGAGTAGGGCGACCCGAAAATCAATATTCCGTTTGAGAGTTTTCTGCATAAACTCCCAGTGTCGCAAGATCTCTTGCAGGTGGTTCTTTGCAATCCGTTTACCGAATTCCAGATGTGCGGTAATGAAAATGAGTTGGGGATATACATAATCGCCATATTTAGTAGCTAGGCGATTCATCTTGTCTGCAAATACTTCTCTGTCTCCAGAACTCCTCATGAGAAGCTTGTTGATCTCCCCCAAGATCCGGGGGTTGTCATCATCGCCCACTGACTTTTCCTCTTCTTTACAAAGGATTAGGTGAATTAATGTAACATAACCGGATCATTTGTTGCAGAGAATCAACGCGGTCCTCGCATTACCGCGGACCTCCCGACCCAAGACGATTAGCACTAGTCCCTAACGATACGGCTTTTTGGCGGGATCCTGAACGCGTAATTCCAGTCAGTGCTGTCGTGGTAGAAAAGACCCCGACGGGTTAGATTGCGCATCATGGGGATGACCAGTAGCGGAGCAATAAATTGATTGATTAATCAAGCGTAGGCACGGCCGGACTTCCGGCTCAACGGTGGGCTAATCCCCGAGCGTAAGATTAGCCATACAGCGGCAATTTAGGTATCACGCATTTGTAAGCGCATTAACGGCTCGCATACACAGGCTGCAGCGTTTGTTGCCAGCGGCGTTTTTATTGACAATACTTAATCACTGATGAATCTCAAGACACACAAAATCTCGCTGGCCGTACCGACCTATAACGAAGAGCAAGCCGTCTCCGGCGTGCTGGAGGAGCTGCTCGCGGTGCTCAACAGAGCCGGACTAGCGGACTTTGAGGTCTTGGTAGTGGATGACGGGTCAACGGACCGTACCCCCGAGTTTGTTCACGCGATTGACGGCGTCACACTGATTCAACATCAACGCAACCGTGGCTACGGCGCCGCAATCAAGACCGGCATCCGCCATGCCCGTTACTCTTGGATCGCCATTACCGACGCGGACGGTAGCTACCCTAATGAGCGTCTACCCGAGTTGCTGGCGACCGCCGGCAATGCGGCCATGGTTGTTGGCGCGCGTACTGCCGGGGATGCCGAGCATTCGTGGCTGAGAAATATTCCCAAGGTGTTCCTGCGCCGCTATGCAGAGTGACTGACCCGTGCCGAGATTGCTGACCTCAATTCGGGACTGCGAGTTTTTCGTGTAAACGCGGTTCGGCAAGTGCTCAAACTGTTGCTGGATGGCTTCAGCTTCACCAGCACCTTGACCATGGCCCTGTTGCATAACGATGAGGGCGTACGCTTCGTTCCAATTGGCTATGCCGCCAGGGTCGGGAAATCTAAGATTCGTCCCGTACGTGACACCTTGAATTTTCTGATGCTGATTATTCGCACTGGCACATACTTCGCCCCATTTAGAGTTTTCATGCCTCCGGCTGCCACATTCTTCGCTCTGTTTCTCGTGAGTGCTGTTTATGACGCGGTGGTTTTGAGTAACCTAACTGAAAAGTCGCTGATCCTGTTGACCCTAAGTATGAACCTCGGGGTCTACGCCCTGCTCGCAGATATGATGCAGAAGCAGCGAGACGAGACATCCTAGTCCTTTACGGCCACCATGGATGATCTCGATCATACTCCCAGCAAAGATTCACGCCAGGCGCACGAGCGCCAGTTGTTCGATGCGATCGCGACGCGCTACTGCCGTAAGGACTTACTGCCGGCATCGCAGCGAGCCCGGCGACTGCGCCTGGAGCAGACAGTGCGCTATATGCCCCTGTCATCTACTACAGAATTATTAGAGGTAGGCTGTGGTGCAGGTTTTTCGGCGAGTTACCTAAAGGGGCGTTACGGCTCGTATGTTGGAATTGACCAATCCAAACCACTTATCGACCTGGCGCGGACCTACAATGCCAGCGACATGGCGCAATTCCATTTCACGGACATCGCGATGTATAAGCCTGATAAATGCTTTGACGCGATCTTTATGATCGGCGTGCTGCATCATCTCACACACCCCGTGCGGATACTCAATCTCATCGCCGATTGGCTAACACCCAACGGTTGGCTGGTGGTTAATGAGTCACAACCCGCCAATCCACTTTTCAGTTATGCGCGACGTGTACGTAAACGCATCCATAAAGACTACTCGAGCGAACAAGAAGAGATGTCTGCCGAACAGCTTACTGGTATGTTTACCAAAGCCGGGCTCTGTGAAGTATTTTTAGCGCCACAAGGCTTGTTTTCCACACCCTTTGCCGAGGTCATCGTAAGACCGCTGCCCCTGGCTAGGGTACTCGCAGTTCCCGCCTGCGCATTGGATCGTATCCTCGAGAAAGTGGCCCGCCCCGTACTCCAACGCTTGTCTTGGAACCTGATCGCGGGCGGCCGCAGAGCCCCGGCGTAAATTGGGATGACTAAACCGCATATTGCACCAAGGCAGCAAAAAGAGGAGTTAACAATTTGTTAGAAATATCGAACTCGATAAATGTTCGGTGCAACGTTTGTTATCCGGAGTTCCGCTTATCCCGGCGCTGGGTTGGTCTCGAACGCCTGGACTTGCGCTTCACTCAACCCATAGCTACGGCTATGCATTTCGCTCCAGCGCAACGTCCAGCCGCCCGACCCTGCGACTTCGCGCAGCACAAGTCCCTTCACCATCATCCGGGGTCCTTGGTGCAATATGCGGGCTAAGTTCGTCGCAACGTTATACGCGATGACTGGTTTTGGTTTGCTCGGCCTGGTCAGCTTCACGCTCAATCTGGGACTGAGCGCCCTCCTCCACGAGCTGCTCGGCGTATCTGAGGAACTGTCGTTCGGTGTCTCTCTGATGGTGGTGTTCGTAGTGAATTTTCTCGCCTGCCGTTATCTCATCTTCGATGCCGCCGGCGGTAACCTCGCCCGGCAGCTGATTGCATTTACGCTGTCGTCACTGGCTTTCCGTGGCATGGAATATGTTGCCTTTCTGCTGCTGCATAGTCTTGTAGGCGTCCATTACTTAATCGCCATCACCGCCGTTCTTGGGGTGTCGATGATCGGCAAGTTTTTGTTCTATCGCGGTGCGGTGTTCGTTAAGCAAAATAACTCTAACCAGGCAGGGTCGTGAAATACGCAAAGCTCGCTTCCTCGACCGGCGTCAAACCCTGCAACAGTATGCAGCGCCAGGCCCTCGTACAAGTAACTAATCGGTATCGATCAGGTGGTGTCCCCAAGAGGATTTTCACCGAAGGTAAAACTGCCTTTAAAGCTCGCCGCAGAGCACGAGCGCTATTTCTCATGTTTCTCCATCCACTCTCGCGCTAGCCGCTGTGCGCCGGTAAACTGGGTGACAGTCACCTCGCTGATGATTCGCGGTAGGCAAAAAAGATTACCCATTGGAGAGACATCTTTTTTCTATAGCCTTCAACTTCATAATTTCCTGGCTATCTGGATTGTTCAGAAAAGACAATAATATCAAGCGCGACGAATATTCAGGATGCAACCCGAATTATGTCGTTAATATCCTTTATGTCGTAGGCCGTACACCCTGAAATTGAGAGGAAATAACACTATGGCAGACCGTATGAAAGACCGAATCGACATCATTCCCGCCGAACCCGGATTTTATGTGTTGGAGGTCTGCGTCAACGCAACGACCATCGAGCACTACAGCAGAGCGCCTATAGTCGCGTGGCGTATTGTGACTGAGGAGGGAAGAACACCGCATTCTAAAGCTGTCGAGAAATGGTACAGCAGCGACCCATTTCCGATAACTCCACAGGGCGATTACGGCCATGACAATTGGTCTAATGCCAACTGCGCCATATTGTGCCCAGATGGTCACGTAGAAATTCCGTATCTCGCATCGTTTGATAACGTCAAGGCCTGGATGTCGAGTTACTTAAAAGAAAGGAAAGCATCTAAAGGAGATTTGAGGGTTCCAGTTTTTGAAGGGCGAACAAAGGATAAGTAAACGCAATCCTTATAACGATGTACGAGATGAACCACAGGCAATGATCCGCAACCGGAAAGAATGGGGCTTCTACAATTGCGGCGACATTACAACGAGTCAGAAACGACGCATAAGCGCCGCTATAGCAACTCTCGAAGGTGCAGAGACAGCATAGGAAGATCCATGTCATCGGAACAACAAAGCATAACCGATTGTGTGGGCCTTCACCTTCATGAGTGATAATGTACTCTCCGATGGTTTTGTTCAACGCACCAGAAAAGTTATGTATTTAAAAAGCAAAGAATTACGTAACCGAATATGCTTACTAAAACAATTTCTTCTAGTGTGATAAAAATCACAGAATATTATTTGCTTTAACTGTGATCAGAGTTACAGAATATTCGTCTGCAGTCTTGTTAGCATGATCACCACAAGGACGTTGTGGGGGGGTGTATTAGAGTTAAGGCCGTCACACAAGTGGCGGCCTTTTCTTTCTCCAAAGAGCGGGTGATAGAGGCTGGAACTATGCCAGCGATATACGGGCCAAAAGCTGCAATCCACGCCTCTTCCGAACCGCGGTTGATACTCGAACCAGCGGTCCGTGCCTCCCGATCCAACTGTTTTTTAAAAACTTTATTAATTTCTATTAGTTACGTACGCTTCGTCCCACGCAAACGTGACTGGAGTGACTGGAACGGACTCAACGTGACTGCAGCACGTGATGTTGCGCTCACCTTGCCTCGGTCATTTTTTTAGGACCAACTGGAATCCGTCGCGAAGGGCAATAGAATCAAGCGAGCCGAATATTCAGAACGCACAGCATGTCCTTACAAGCAAGCGAGATTTAATGGCCTACACAAACAGCAGTGTCATCTCGCAAAGATGCGTTCATAACCGTATTCGTCAATCAGATAGGGCTAATGCCATGAATCCTTCAACGCGCGAAAATCTTTCAGCAGCGTTCGTGACAACGGGATCTCTTGGCGGTGAATGAAAGCTTCGTGATTGGATTCGAATTCTTCGGGAATATATCTGTAGTTAACCATTAATCCAGCCGATTCTTTCAATCCCCGGGGTAAGGTGTTGGCGAAGGTGTTGATTTGTTCCAAGCGGGCGCCGTTGGAAAGATGAAAATAAGCCACGGGATCGTACAGCATATTTTCTCGTTTGGCATGAGTTATATATGCCAATCCGAGTCGGTTGAGCAGATGTTGCAATAGCTCTTTGTGGGCAATCGGGTCGGTCAGTAGCTTCGGCAATGCTTGGGTGACATCTTTTTCATCTGCCGCCGCGCATAGTTTCTCTGCATCCTCCTTGAGTATGGAAGTAAGCCGCTGCTTGCTAAACACGTCTCGATCCCGCAGCGCGCGTGTAAACAATGGCATTGGGGATAAGGTCGAAAAAAGCTTCAAGTCAGGAAATTCCCATGCAAGCTCCATGACTACCTGTTTGATCAGAAAATTACCGAACGAAATTCCTCTTAAGCCTTCCAGGCAATTGTTGATGGAATAAAAAATCACGCTGTCGGCTTGTTTGGGTTCCATAACCGGTGCATCTATGTCCAACAGAGGGGCGATGGTAGTCGACATGCCGGTGACCAGTGCCGCCTCCACAAAAATGAGAGGTTCTTCAGGCAGTGCCGGGTGAAAGAAGGCAAAACAGCGGCGGTCAGCAGCAAGCCGGCGCCGCAAATCAGCCCAGCTTTGAATCTCGTGAACGCACTCATAATTGATGAGTTTCTCTAAAATGGTTGCAGAACTATGCCAGTCGATTCTTTGCAGCTGCAAAAATCCCCGGTTAAACCAGGACGTCAATAGACACCTGAGATCGGCGTCGACGGCTCTCAAGTGCGGATGCTCGTCCAGTATCTGCAGCAAATCGGCACGCATGCCCACGATCGCATTAATGCCGTTGGGGGCGATGTTGATTCGGCGGAACAGATTCTGGCGGGCGGATTCGATTGCCTTGCTGAGAGCGAGATAGTCATCCAGTTCTCGTGAAACTTTGAACTCGTCCGCCGCCGTAATGATGGCCTGTTCGTCCGGGCCGAACTTAGCCTCCAGCATTTCGAAGAAAGCGACTCGCTCGTGGTGTTCCATGCTCTTGTAACTTCTGATCACCTCACACGCCAAAGCGGTTCCAGAAGCCTCTCCTTTTTCTGACAACAAGGCGAGGCATAAACTCTCAATGTTTGTGGATGATTTACCGTTGGTGCGCAGGTTGAGGAGTTCGCGGCCTCGATCTGCGACGGAGTCGATGACCCGATCTAGCCAAACTGATTTGAGCTGTCCAATGCCACTCATGCGACACCCCCTTCCTTCTACACCCCTGCGAAGCACACCGAGCAACTAAGGATATTACTGCCAAATTCAGGCAGATAAGAATCTCTTCGCCACCTTCAATGAAATGCAACCCCTGACATCGCTGCCATGCTTATACTAACGAAAAAAATACGTGGATTCGGTGACTTCAATCACAATCAATCACGCTGACTGTCACTAAACCAACACCATGAATCAGCGAGTTTCTATATAGAGTGGTTGCCAACATAAGAAACAATGTTGGTAGCAGAGTCTGACAGCATACGTATTTGCTCACGCAAATAGATGAAGACACACCGAGGATCTGTGTGCTAAGTATTCGAGCATGAAGCCTTATGTCTACAAGTTTGACATTCAAGTGATCGGCGCTCACGGTGGGTGCTTGATCTGGTTCCCCAATTTGCCCGGTATCATGATTGTCCGTGACGATGTAGCCGAGACAGTCGAACGCGCTCACGATGCGGCGCGGGTGACCCATGATAGCGAGGATATCGCAGATCAGAACAACCCGGGCCAAAGGCGAATTCCATCACAGGCTTACTAAACTCGTAACTTCGCTTCAAATCTTGGAGGTTATAATGAAAATACCCCATGCAATACTCATCGGTCTCACGCTGGTCGCTATCGCCGTTGCCTTCACCCGCGTCCCGGCTCGGGCTGCTGTAGGAACCCCGTCGTATGAGGCCGTAACTCCAGGTGAAATGTCTGCACACGGCAGTTTTGTTTGGCGAATCAATGCCGATACTGGACAGGTATCAATTTGTAAATCAAATATAAATTTAACGGCCTCTCCGAAGTGCTCTATTTGGTCGGAAAAATAGAGCGCGGCCAATCGACTGCGCCAAGTCAAAGGGAGGTATGAAGCATGGTCTTGCATGGATCAAAACCGCTCAAACCGGAGATGCTCACTGAGCTTGGGTATGAACGGGTTATGTTGTATCGGCGAATCACTTAAAACACACCCCGCCGAAGCGGGGTCTGGATAGGTGTAATAAGTAATCACAAGTTCGTAGACACCTACGAACATCACGCCCTGGCCGATTAAAGTGGCAGAGTAAAGGGTACTTGCCCTTTTTTATCCTTTTTACCTTTTTATGAGCTGACTTCCAAGATTTCCAATGGAAAGCGTACTGCCGAGGTCTAGTCCAGCTCTCACTTGTGGCCTGATCTACGATTCGCCATGCACACGTTATAGCGAAATGCTTTTTCTAAACACTTCGTAGGCGATGGGCTCTTTATTTTTATAGCCGATTCGTTTGCGTCGTTTTTCATCCAACAGATGGTAGCGAACGATGGCTTCCACCTGTGCTGGTTTCGTTTTCCCGGCAGCGGAAAACTCGAAAATATATGTGCGTGGCTGCCAGCGGGGCAGGCGCGTATCCCACAGGTCAACAATAAAAGGCCGCCACATAAGCGTGCGCTTTAATGTATGGTGCTCGGCCCTGAGTACGTTGGCTTGCACATCCAATAAGCGTAGCTGTACGGTCAGATGCCGGTCTGGCGTACCTGTCGGCAGATAGTGGGCGGCGCCGACGTTAGTCAACGTGAGAACAAACGCCCGTTTATTCGATGAATCCGATCGGGTTTCTTCAAATCGTACCTCGAGACCCTTCTTGACCATCGCTGGATCGTGACCGCCGCGCCAGAGATGACGTCGTGTCGGCCAGACTTTGCCGCCGGCGACAATGGACCGTTCAACCAGGGGCATATGGCACTCGACGCAGCTCAAGGCAGCTGTATTCGGCACTCTGATTTCGCCGCTGCGACCAGACATTGACGGTGCGTCTTTGGGGCCGACTGACGGCCCGCCCGGTTTTGTCGGTTCGGCCCGTGTCGAAGGAGAGCCTTTTGACCCCTTTGAGTCTTCCGAGCCCAGCCGTGCTCCCGACTGGGTCTGAATCTCGGCGACGGTCCCGCACGGCGGAAACCGAAAGAAGGTGTCCCACCGATCGCCACCGACCACATGGCATTTCATGCACATCTCGTTCGGATCATTCAGCGTCTTGATCGGATGCGGTGCATTTTCGATTCCCAGAACGCCTACAACCTTACCTTCACGAAGGTGGCAGACGGCGCAGGTCACGCCTTCGTGTTGAAGTTTGGCATCAAAATCTGGATTGTCCTCTAAAATGGGTTCCAACTTTTCCTTATCCTTGAAACCCAGGACTTTATACTTCTGCTGCCGGTCCAGCGGGATGTGGCAGTTCTTGCAGATCTGTTGTGAGCCGTCGAAAACCCAATCGACCTGAAAATACGGATCGGTCCACGCTTGGCTGTGAATCGTCGTCTGCCATTCATCGTAAAACTCCCTGTGGCATGTGGCACACTCATCAGCTCGCAGCGTTTTGAGCATGGAGGGCGCCCCGGACGTGTCGATGGGCCGTTCGAACGCTTCGGACACCACGAAAATATTCATGGGACGAATGAACCGCCAGATCAGGAATCCGGTTATACCAAGGATAACGATTACGATTGCGTAATTTCGTTTCGTCAAGGATTTCATAGATCGCAGATCTTGTGCACGGTAAAGCGGCGTAAATAATCGTTAACGGAGTCAATACCCCTTTTTTTGGCCCAAACATAAAGGATAGTGACCTTTTTACTCATCGACCGCCGATAGAATCAACAGCCCCGATAGACGGTGATTTCTATTGCCAAGGAAAACGAATATCAATGTGAGCACCGCAAGTAAACTAATAACTGCTTTTCCACTCCACACAACACCGTGGATGGCTGTCGCCGATTGCGTTTCCTTCAATAGACAGGAGGTTTATCTTCTTATCCGTTTAGCATTAATCATCATCACCCACCCCACACCAGAATGGATGATAAAACTGCTTATAAAGATTATGGATTTTGAAATGAAGAAAGACTTGGAAGTTTATTTGTTAATCTTATGAATATTGCATAAGTATCTCATCAATCGATTTCACAATATCGGTGAAGTACACTTTATCTTCTTCATTCGGTTTAAAATAATCGCTTGCTCCACCGTAAGATTGCTTGATCATATTTCTTGCCCCCTCTAGCAGAGTCCTACTCAATTCTGGATTTTTCTCCCTGGGTATATGATCTTCTTCAATCCCATTTTTCCACCTCCTGCGGGTTACCCAACAGAATATGCGCTTAGGCTCATCAGGTTTTATCGTGTAAATGAACATAGGGGCATAATATACCGCTCCATCAAATCCAGAAGCGCGGATTCGGATGCTAACAGAATCAAAAAAGCCAATGATTACTGATTGAAGTAGTAGCCCCGATTCATTCTTATAAAGCAACAAATCTCCAGGCTTTACGTTCGCATACTCAACCATATTTGTGGGGTCTTCGACGAGTTTATAGATTTATCCCTTGCACCTACTCAAAAGTCATAAATGACTTCGTCAGATCAAAATACATCATTTCTCCATTATAGTTATAAGATTTAAGTATAAGGACCTGTTACTCAAGCAGCAACTGCTCATCGTCTGCCGCCCCCGGCAACGGGCACCGAATCTGTCATCGGCCAACCGATTTTGCCTAGCTGTAGATGGTTATTTTTGTTGTCAGGACGTAAGCAAAGATTGCCATACAAAAAGCTCACCGATCTAAGTGAAATAAACTTGCTCTCATATATCCCGCATTTCCTGTCTTTTGGTTTTTATTATTGCAAGCCCCCGTGACTGGCTTGCACAGGGGTTGATTGGTGCGCTGCGAAGGTGGATGATGACCCGAGCCGCATTTGGCAAACGCGATGTTACGGTGTAGAGAGATAGAATTACTTATACCTCGCAGAATCTACGTCGCACTTAGAAATCGTGGTCTGTGCCTAACATTGATGCGTTATTCCTTAGACACGACGGACCACGAAACAAGATTTGAACAGATCAAAGACCGCTTGAGCCAGAAGGAGGATAAATCATGTACGCGCGTTTAGTTACACTCTCACTGAAACCTGGAAACCGGTCCACGGCTGAAGAATTGGCTGACAAAGCCGGCACCATCATGAAGACTATGCCTGGATTTGAGCACGCATCTTTCTTTCGCGATGAAGCCACCGGCCGTTATGGCAGTTTTAGCGTATGGCAGACCAAAGAAAATGCCGAGGCCGTCAGTCAAGCCACGGAACTCCACATTCGCGAGATGGTGAGTGACATCCTGACAGAACCACCGTCTGTGCAAATCTTCGACGTATACGAGCCAAAAGAATAGGCAAACGGAAGTCGACAGCGGCATAACTGCACGGGCCGACACCACCGCTCAAACAGAGCGGATTGGTATCAATCCTCATAGTCCATTCGGTCAGTATCTAGTTGTCGGAATCAATCAACCCGGTAGCATGTTGAATATCGGGTTCGTCGAATGTTGCCCCAGCTATGGCGTAATCCAGGATGATGCCATCCGGCCCCGTCGTGGCGCCCGACTCCGTTGGAAACTCGATGGTGCCGAGAGGAGTGTTGCAGTTAAACGGATTGGCGTTTTGATCGAGTTCACAGCCAAAGATGTCATGGACTAACGATGCATGAGCCAGAGTATTCCAGCCTGTCAACACCCCACGATAAATTCCGGAAATTAATAGCGAACGAAAAAAGAATCACATTGAGCAAAGGAAATTTCACTGATTAAAACAATTTCTTCGAGTGTGATCAAAATCACAGAGGATTAATTTGTCTGACGGTGATCAGAGTTACCATGTATTCGTCTGCGTTTTTGTTAGCATGATCACTGCAGGGACGTTGTGGGGGTGTATTAGAGCTAAGGCCGTCATAAAAATGGCGGCCTTTTTTTGTCGATTACGTGATCAACGATGGCCTTGTGATTCGCCGAACCGGATGGGGAGGCATAAGAACGATTGAATTAAGCGCCCGTTACCTTCTGCACTAACGACTCACGTTAAAACTACAGCTAGACGGTGCTTCGAAGTCATATAAATCGCTGCCGCCGGGACATCCCGCTACATCTGTCACCATTCTAAAAGATAGAGCGAGCGGCCCGCTGGGTTGTTGTTGGGTTAAGCCATTACAAAACCCGGTCGTTTCAAAAGATCGACCCAAACCTTCCGCCTTGAAGTCAATGGCGTTCATTGATTCGTCACAGATGCCGCCCCGAAATATCCCGCCCCCGATGATCGGCATCGGCTGAAGACAGGGAGGCATCTCCACGGAACCCGCAAAGCTTGTTGTATTCTGTTGTAAATTGATGGTGATTTGATAGTCAACGCGTTGGCCCGAATCTCTAAGCGTGCAACTCGCCTGACCGTTCCAGGTTCCCGTGACATCAATATTTGGTGAATCCGTCGCAAGAATGCCGCTGGTTATGTCACCAACACAGCTGACTAGAGTCAACCAAACAAAAACCGAGGCAGCTAACATTCTCAGTTTGCACTTCATCATCGGAACCCCCTGACGGTGTTCTCTCATTTATCCCTTTACAATCCACAAATCGTGCCAACCCGAATCCGGTTCGGCATCTCTTGACATATCAAGGCGTTACAAAGGCATTCCAAATAGGTGTGAAACCGCGCCGGGATGAATTGTGTGATCCTAGGGGGATAAGGTGTGAAGGCTGACTGGGGTGCTGCTGGTTCCCGAGCCCAACGACCGCCGTCGAAAACAAGTCTGTCGGACTACTTGGGGTATGGGCTGCATCTCGGAGTGACCTCCCATCACGAATCCACAATTTAAGGGCTACGACGATAGACCTCAGGGTACGTCCCCGCACATTAGGGCCGCAGTGGGCAATCAGGTATCAAACCTAAATCTTGCTCAGCATACCCCTCTGCTCTGAATCCGCGGGGTCTACGGCAATTTTTCTGGGTGCTTGCATAACCTTGGTTAGTGGCTTAATGCGTGACTGCGTTGCGTTGATTCTTGACTGTTTTAGGGGGTGAAATTAAAGCAATAACCACGTAGTGTGAGTTCGTTAGCTAATTGTTTGCCGTCGATTCATAACATGTCTGCCTACTACAGCAGCAAGGATTAGATATGACGCTTATCGAATGGAACCCTGGGTTCTCCCATGGGATACGGAAGATGGACGCCGACCACCGCAACATGATCGGGCTGATCAACGGGCTTGATGAGCAACTTCAATCGGGCCACCACCAGACGGCCATTATAGATATCCTCGAAGAGCTATATTCCAGCGCCGCCAAGCACTTCGCCCTCGAAGAGGCGATCATGCGGGAATGTGGCTACGAGGAACACGAGGCAGATCATCGACAGTTGCTCGATCGGGTTACGGCCTGGATGTCCGACTATCAAACCGAACGGCTGCACGACCACATGGCCGATTGGCTAGCCCACTGGTTCTGCAATCATATTCAGAGCGATGGTGCGTGGTTGCACCTTCCGAATGACACGCCCATCGAATAGGTGCGGTTGCAAGACACCACATAAGTCGTTCGATTCGTCCTCCGCAACCTGGAAAAGGAATCACACTAAATACATTAATGCCGACACACCCGCTTTAACTCCAGCAGCAACTTTATCGTTGTTTACGTTCTTGCATCTGTTGTAATGCCAGCCAAGGTTACTGGTTTGATGCCTCCCTTATTGCGGTGCGATTGTCTTGTCAGGTGCAAACAAAACTCCTTCATTGAGACCGGGGCCTTGCGGGAGGTGGTTCGTAGTCAGTCGTTATGCATTTAGTCTTCGTCTTGCAGAACCTAAACCGGAGGGGCCAAGACCCAATAAAGCGAAGGTGGCGGGTTCGGGGAGGAGGCCGATCATAATCTGCGGTCGCAAGTTTCATGCCAAATGACTTTCATTAAAGATTGCAACTAGTTGAAAACGCGTATTAAATTACTTAGCATGAACACCGTAAAAACCACCGACCCAACGAGCCGTAACCCCTCGACTTTTCCCGTCTAGTTTCTCTATTGAGAAGACACAGCAATCACGCCCAGCGCAAACAGGCTGCAGATCACAGTCACCGCGCATTCGTCTGCGTTCGTATTAGCGTGATCACTGCAGGGAGCTAACAGTAAAGCAATTGAGGCCGCCATAAAAATGGTGGCCTTTTTTTGGCTGGTGACGAGATCAACGGAAGATAACCTATGTGTGGATGTTCAAGCGCAGTTAGCAAACGTTGACAAGGGTATGCAGCGCGATTTTAAGATGGCACAGATGATGAAAGACCCGATGCCCGTGCTACGAAAAATCATCAACGCGAAAAACAGCGCCTCGATCGCGTCTCGCAGCTTGAAGACGCTGAGCAGTTGAAGAAGAATCGGGGGTACTGGCTCCAATGACGGAGTTGGACGTCCACCGTTTATCAGCCAGTCTCGTCCGATACCTCCAACGCCAGAACCCTGATGGCGTGAAGATCATGTTGGCGGGTCTTATCGACAAAATCGTCCTTGATCCTGAAACGAAAGACCGCGAAATCCATCACCGAATCGATGGATAAGGTGGCGTCCCCAAGGGGATTCGAACCCCTGTTGCCGGCGTGAAAGGCCGGTGTCCTAGGCCGTCTAGACGATGGGGACATTGTAGTGAGATGGTGGAGCCAGGCGGGATCGAACCGCCGACCTCTACAATGCCATTGTAGCGCTCTCCCAGCTGAGCTATGAAATTTGGGTGCGGTACTTTACGTGCTGCCGATACGTCGGTCAAGCAAGCGGTTTGACCTTGATCTGATTACCCACGTACACTTTAGCACCCTTTTCCGGGCGATTAGCTCAGTGGGAGAGCGCTGCCTTCACACGGCAGAGGTCGCTGGTTCGAACCCAGCATCGCCCACCAATAAAATCAATCAGTTGAAAACCACGACCGTCCTCGAATGGGTATTCAACTGATTATTTGTCACAGTGTTGTCACACTCGCTCGCAAACCTACGGAGTGTGACGATGGCAACATTAAGAAAACGCGGTCCTTATCAATGGCAAGCCCAGGTCCGTAAAAAGGGTCATCCCCCGCAAAGCAAAACCTTCGAGACTCGAGCGGCCGCCGCATCCTGGGCACGCGCCATTGAAGTCGAAATCGACAACGGAGTATTCGTCTCCCGAGCAGAAGCCGAATCCACTACGCTCAAGGAACTACTGGAACGCTATCTGGTAGAAGTCACGCCGTTAAAAAAAGGCGCCGCTCCCGAAGCGGCTCGTATCCAGGCGTTTATGAACGATCCCCTCGCTCGGCGTTACGTCGCTGGAATTCGTGGCGTTGATATCGCTCGCTATCGGGACCAACGCCTGTGTAAGGTCTCTTCGTCCACTGTCAAACGGGATCTTGGGATCCTCGGACACGTGTTCGAAGTAGCACGCAAGGAATGGGGTATTCATATCTGCAATCCGGTGCGCGAGGTTAAACTGCCAGCGAACGGCAAGGCGCGTGAGCGCCGCCTGCGAGCTGGACAGGACGGCGAAGAAAATGAAGAACACCGACTATTACATGCCTGCCAAAAGGCGCGTAATCCATTTTTACTTCCAATTGTCCGTCTAGCGCTAGAAACTGCTATGCGCCGCGGCGAGATCATCCAGCTGCGCTGGGAGCACATCGACCTCAACCGTCGCATAGCCCACCTCCCCGATACTAAAAACGGCTATTCTCGTACAGTTCCACTGTCTCCGACCGCGGTCCACGTGCTGCGCTCGCTGCCGCGGAGCCTCCACGGCCAAGTGTTTCCGGGTCTGACGACCGAGGCCATTCAGCGTTCCTTCGTCCGCGCCACGCGCCGCGCCAAACTCAAAGACCTTCGATTTCATGACCTGCGCCACGAAGCCACAACCCGGTTGTTCGAAAAGGGACTCAACATCATGGAAGTAGCAAGCATCACCGGACATAAGGATCTTCGGATGCTAAAACGGTATACACACCTAAAGGCGGAAGACTTGGCGAGAAAATTGGGATAACGCCAACTACATCCTCACGCGCATCGTTGCAATGAACACCAACTATGCGAGCAACCTTCCAGAAACGCCCATCGAAACGATATCACTGATTACCAACTACCACTCAAAGACACCTTGCGATAAGAATTGAATTCTCAGTCGCTACCAACAGTCGGAAACGGCTACTTCTCATGGTTCGGCGAATCGAAACTTTGACCTTGGAAGGGCCGGTTTATACTCATTGC
>CAMYNX010000038.1:0-1548 GCA_947259875.1 uncultured Gammaproteobacteria bacterium
CCAGTTGAACGGCGAGAACGCAAAAACCGCCAACGCCCCTGCTATCAGCGCAGCAAGATATCGCATCCTATGTCGCCGATGTGGTTTCTTCGACGTCGGCAGTTTCGATCAAATTGACCTTAATCAAATGAACTCGGCGGCTGTCTGAATTAAGAATTTCGAAACGAAATCCATTCAATTCTACAAACTCTCCTGGTTTTGGGACATGCCCAAAACCTTGGATAATCAAACCACCCACCGTATCGTTTTCTTCTACATCGAATGAGGTCTCAAAGTGCGTGTTGAAATCTTCTACCGGTAGCAGTGCCTTTACCACATACTCGCTCTCATCATGTTGAAGAATCATCTCGGCATCCTCTTCCGTATCGTGCTCATCCTCGATATCACCCACGATCTGTTCTAGCACGTCCTCAATGGTAACCAGACCAGCAATTCCGCCATATTCATCAACCACAATCGCCATGTGGTTGCGGTTCGCGCGAAATTCAGTCAACAACACGTTCAGGCGTTTACTTTCAGGAATAAAAACAGCCGGGCGCAGCATTTCACGCATATTGAACCTGGCTTTGTGTGTTTCCTCGAAATAACGGAGCACGTCTTTAGCCAGCAAAATACCGACGACCTTATCTCTGTCACCGTCTATGACTGGAAATCTGGAGTGTGCACTTTCCACTAAAACCGGCAAGAATTTCTCCGGTAGGCTGTCCTTGTCCACGACCACCATCTTGGGCCGCGGTATCATTATGTCCCGTACCTGCATATCGGCGACTTGTAACACACGCTGTATGGTGTCCAGCGCATCTTGATCCAATAAACCACGGCGTTGTGACTTGATCAGCAACTCGATGAGCTGTGCACGTGAGAATGGTTCCGAGCTGAATCGACTCTGAAGACGTTCTGTAATACGTTGTAAATACGACGGGGGCTTTTCGCTATTATCCATCTACATGGCTATATGGGTTTGAGAAACCTAGCTGTTCAACGACCTCGGATTCCAATCGTTGCATAATTTGCGCATCGTCGTTGACTTCGTGATGGTAACCACACAGATGCAGCACCCCATGAACGATTAAATGTGCCCAGTGAGCATGTAGCGTCTTACCTTGCTCCCGCGCTTCACGGGAAATCACCGGCGCACAGACAACGATATCTCCCAGGATACTGGTTTTCACGTTCGGTGGATCTTCAAACGGAAACGACAATACATTTGTCGCCGTGTCCTTATTGCAGTACTGCTCATTGAGCTCCCGCCCATCACCTTCATCGACAATACGCACGGTAAGTTCGGCCTTTTCCTCCGCAACCTTGCTGTATGCCGTTGCGGCCCATGTTTCAATCAGCGCTGATCCCGGAACACCTGGCTCGGAAGAGATATTCTGCACTTCAGTGGTTAAGTCAATCATCACCACCAGTGTCTTTCGTATTTATCGAAGCATGTGACTCATATGCCTCAACGATCTTTTGCACCAGAGGATGTCGCACTACATCCCTGGGTTTAAATATCGTTACATGAATATCACTAATGTCTTTCAGTACGTCGATCGCGTG
>CAMYNX010000038.1:1570-24825 GCA_947259875.1 uncultured Gammaproteobacteria bacterium
CGGCAAATCGGTTTGCGTAAGGTCCCCGGTTACCACTGCCTTGGAGCGAAAACCGATCCGGGTTAGAAACATCTTCATCTGCTCCATAGTCGTATTTTGAGCCTCATCCAAGATCACGAAGGAATCGTTTAGGGTCCGTCCACGCATATAGGCCAAAGGTGCCAATTCAATTATGTTTCGATCTATGAGCCGCGCTACTTTTTCGAATCCCAACATTTCATACAACGCGTCGTATAGCGGCCGTAAGTAGGGATCTACTTTCTGTCCGATGTCACCAGGCAAAAAACCTAACCTTTCCCCGGCCTCTACCGCCGGTCGCACCAACACGATACGACTGACCTCCTCCTTAATCAGAGCCTGCACCGCACACGCCACGGCTAAGTAAGTCTTACCAGTACCCGCAGGACCGACACCGAAATTAATATCATAGACCAGTATGCCCTTTATATATCTGCGCTGACGGCTATTCTGTCCGGTAACCTTGTGTTTTGGCGTATCGACGATAAGTGACGGATCATCCATCATCTCTTGCCCTTTGTGTTCCACTTGGCGTAGCGCGCGATGCACCGCCTCTGCCGACAACTGTGTATTACCCTCGGTACCTCGATACAACTGTTGCAAAACACGTTCCGCGTTTTCTGCCGACTCAAGTTGTCCGGTGATGCTGAAAACACTACCTCTGTTGGTGATGTGGACGCCGAGATAGGATTCTATTTGCTTGATGTGGGCGCCCAATTGGCCACACAATCCGGCTAACCGCTCATTATTGGTAGGTGTCAAGGAAAAAGTAACTGCAGTTGCTTTGGCGCTCACGATAACGGCTACTGACTCGCTAAGCTAGGATTTCGCGGCGGCAAGTAATTGGCTGCGGGGTGACTCACAGTTGACATACCTACCGCGTAAGGAATTCGGAAGCGCCATGGTGATTTCGACGTCAACAAATTGACCCATCAACCAATGCGGTCCATCGAAGTTTACCACACGATTATTCTCGGTTCTCCCGGATAACTGATTAGGATTCTTTTTGGCTGGACGATCCACCAATACCTTTTGAACAGTGCCTATCATCAGACTGCTAATATCTCGCGCCAACTCGTTGATACGTGCTTGCAAAATCTCCAATCGTTGTTGTTTGAGTTGGTGCGGCACATCGTCCGCAAAGTCAGATGCTGGCGTACCGGGCCTTGCGCTATATAAAAAGCTGAATGATTGATCAAAACGTACCTGATCTATCAGTTGCATCGTTGCCGCGAAATCTTCGTCTGTCTCCCCGGGAAATCCAACAATAAAATCGCTAGAGATACTAATGTTCGGCCGTTTTTCACGCAGACATTCAATTAAATATACATATTGCGCCACTGTGTATTGGCGTTTCATCGCTGCGAGAATTCGATCGGAGCCGCTCTGGACCGGCAGATGTACGTGACTGACCAATTTGGGCAGATCTGAGTATGCCTCAATCAAACTTGCACTAAAATCTAGCGGATGCGAGGTGGTATAGCGGATGCGGTCGATGCCGTCGATCTCGGAAACATATCGTAATAACAGTGCGAAATCGGCCACACTTCCATTGTGCATGCGACCCCGATAGCCATTCACATTCTGGCCCAATAGAGTGACTTCCCGAACTCGTTGTTCAGAGAGATTCACGATTTCTTCTATGACATCGTCAAATGGCCGACTAAATTCTTCACCGCGCGTATAGGGAACAACACAGAAACTGCAATATTTGCTGCATCCCTCCATCACCGACACACAGGCACTTACACTTTCGATCCGGGGTGGTGGCAAATTGTCAAATTTCTCAATCTCAGGAAAGTTTATATCGATGCTGGGTTTTCGAACCTTAATGGTCTTATCGATTAATGCGGGTAGCCGATGTAACGTCTGAGGACCAAAAATGACGTCGACATAGGGAGCGCGATTCAGGATTTGTTGGCCTTCTTGGCTGGCAACACAACCACCAACGCCGATGATCAATTCTGGTCGCTGTTCCTTGAGCTCACGCCAACGGCCCAGTTGGGAAAACACCTTCTCCTGTGCCTTCTCGCGTACTGAGCATGTGTTGAGTATTAATACATCCGCCGCCTCCGGATCAGTGGTGATCTCTAAATGATGCGACTCACGCAAAGTATCGCTCATACGCATGGAGTCGTATTCATTCATCTGACAGCCGAAAGTCTTAATAAAGAGTTTTTGCATCACTGGACGTGAGCGTATACCGGACGCAGCTACGCGGCCCGCGCGTGGGGATATTCACGAGGGGTGGTTGCAAAGAAACAAATGCGGCTCAACAACGTTAATAATCGCAAACCAATATATTTAATCCACAGTCTAGCCGAGTCGGGCCACGATGCTCAAGTGACAGCAGCGGATGTGTGCTACTTAATATAATGCTTTATAATCAATAGATTATAAATTCTGTCACGCCATTCGCAGCCACCTCCAGGTGTTAAACCGGGTTTCCCGCCACTGCATCGGATACCGGCCGCTGCTCGAATCTACTATGCTACGATTAAATAGCTGAACTCTTTTAATTGTATGGGGCGCCCAGATGCGATCCACTGAGACTCGTATCTTTACATCTTTCAAGTCACATCACCGGCCACGTATCGATGGTCGGTTCTTCCTCACATCCATGATTGCGTTTTTCGCTGTTGCCGCTGTATTGGTCTACTTATACGTCCCGACTCCCATTTCCCCCGGTAAACAACAGTTGGAAACAAACAATCTTCGATCTACATCTTTTAACCACAGCGAGGAATTGGCTATTAAGAAGATATTGGTCGAATACGTACATGCCATGCTCTTAGAAGAACCTGATAACTACAAAACTCTGTTCACCAGTAATTTTTCAAACAGCAACGGTAGTGACCGAACCATGATGCCGCAAGCGACCAGTGTGCAGATTAGTCAACCCACAATATCACTCACTTCCACTAACGATGCCCGCGTTCGATTCACCCAAATAATCCGAACGTCTAACAACTCACTTCAGTCGCAAGAACGTTTACTACTAAAACGTGCATCCACTACAGGTTGGAGAATCGATAAACGCGCAAGTCAGCCCGTCATGAACTCCATTTTACCTGTGAAAAATATGTCACCGGATTATAATTCGTTTTTGTACATCAAAAGTGAACAAGAAAAACAACAGGACACAAAAACAATCAAAGAGTTGATCCAATTTTGGGCCGATGCCAGAGCGGAAGCAGATATCGAAGCAGTGGTAACCACCTACGGGCAGGATATTTGGGAGAGAAGAGGCATCACCAAAGATCAGTGGCTAGAGGAATTTAGAAATCCAAAAAACGTAACCATAACGAACGTTAATGTTGTTTTTCCCGGTCAAAATCTGGCCGAGGTCACATTGAATGAAAAAATAAAGGACAACAATAGACAAGCATACTTCGATACTCATTTAATGTTACAACTTTCGGATAACGGTTGGCTTATTGCGGATGAAGACTCAAAGATAGTATCGGAACAGATTTTACAACCTATAATTCCACCTCAGCTGGAATCTATTGTTAAGGCAAAAGCAATTTCTGAACCAAAACCAATCCCTAAGGCTAAAACAATTGCCAAAGCTGAGGCGACAACTACGGCTAAAATAAATTCTAATAACGGTGTAAAAACAGGCAGCACCGCGAACCCAAAACCTCTTGAGACCACAGCGATAAATAATCTTGTTTCCCAGTGGCAACAAGCGTGGTCAAGCAAGGATATCGATGCTTATTTAGGGCATTACTCCGATAACTTCGAACCTAAAAGTGGTATGGATGTGGAAAAATGGCGGCATTATCGAAGGAGTCGACTGGGCAAACCGAAATCTATCGATATTCAAATTAGCAAGCTGCGAATAGAACAAAAAAACGAAACCAAAGCTTTGGTTTCGTTTATACAAGAATACAAATCAGATTTGTATCAGGACAAAACAAAAAAGACATTGTCCTTGGTGTATGAAGATAATGGCTGGAAAATCGTCGCTGAAAATACGACGTCTCTGTGAGCCGATTTTCAAACGTCGCCACCATAAAACGACCCCGACTATTCAAATGTGCGAATCATAGAAATCGCCTCGTTGTTACGAGTTTAGATTCTAGTGACACTGTAAACGATTCTGTGTCCGCCTGGCACCAAGCTTACACTAGTGTCGTAGGTCGCGGCTCCAAGGTTCATTTTAGGCCTCACATTTGCCTTGCGAAAGCGTATAAGTAAACCATTCATGATGCGGAACACAACGGCCTTGTGGGTTCCTTCTCTTCCAGGATTTCCATATTTCCTTCATCAATTATCACCGTCACATTCCCGGAAAAGCCGTTAACAAAAACCGGCACTTTGTTATCTTGGAACCAACTGCGTGGCCTAGCACTCCTTTCACTGCACCATAGACCTGCCGGCGAAGGAACCAAAGCAAATTGTGCATTAACCGCGGCAAAGAAGGCATTCGGTGCCAATCCTTCCGTTCCATGATGCGGCACTTTCAGGATATCAGCCTTGATATTGCTGACGCGCTCAGACACGTATTTTCCAAGTTTCTGGTTCAAGTCCCCGGCAAAAAGAATCCGATGTCCTGAATGTTCCATCATCATCACTAACGAACTGTCGTTGATGTCAGTTTTGCCAACGGGAGTGTTTTTTCCATCAAAAGCGTAAAGGATCTTCAGGGTTCCTTGTTCTCCAAGTGAAAACTTTTCTCCGTCTTTTACTGGTCGTATCTGAATCCCCTTACCCGTCAGCAGGTTTCTAATTCTTATAAGATCCGTGTAATCGCACCCCCAGGGAATTTCCGCGTCGCAAGCATCCTTGTCTGGTAAATTGAAAAATATCTCTCCAATAGTAATGCCCGCGTTAACGATCTCCTCCAGTCCCCCATAATGATCTTTGTGGCCGTGACTGATAAAAACTCTGTTGATATGAGCAACGCGCTCCTTTTCTAGAAAAGGAATGAGGGTCTCTGTTGCTGGTTGGCGATATCCGGTGTCAATGAGCATGGTCTCTCCATTCTTGAGCTGAATAAAATGGGCATCTCCCTGCAGACCTTTGTTTACGTCGACCATGACCCACCGCAACTCATGTCGTCGCGCTGTCCACCTCCTAAAATCTAACATCCATTCTGAAGCGCTACTTTGCAGCGTTTTCGAGCCACGATCAAAATAATGGCGATTGTTATGCAATACCGCTCCTATCAACACGCCAGCACAAAACACCAACAACATTTTCTTACGGTTCGACAACGTGATTTATTGAAAAATTATGCAGTTCTTCGATGTTCCATAAGACAGTTTATCCATTAATGGTTCTCCGGTTACACGCTAAAACCGGTAATACCTTGACGTATGGGGCAAGGTGGGTGTGGTTTCAATCGGTTCACGCTCGCGTCCTATTTGTATCTAGTTTTTCAGAAAAAACGGGATCGAAGTCACAGACCCTTTTCGCATCGCTCCAGCGCGGCGATTTGCCCCGCCTTGTCCCCGCACAGCAGCGGAACCAGCCGCTCGACCCTGAGATTACACGCAGGAAAAGTCCCTTCGCCATCATCCGGGATCCTTGGTGCACTGTACGCGCTAGTGTGGATGGTAAATTTGTAAGTTGACGTGAAGATATTGTGGACCTATAGTGTTCATGAAATGAACATGGCCCCAGGGACGTGGCATTTTCGGGCCTGCGAGTCGGTTGATAAACGACCTCCCGGTGATGGTTCTTCGAGGGTTTATCTCATATTATCAATAAGTTGACGCATAGAACTAGGTTGATTTATAGTGTTCAAATAATGAACGAGGGAGGCACGAAAGAAGACCGGCTTACGCTTGAGCTGCTCAACGCGATCGAGCAACAGAACAATCTCAGCCAACGGCGCCTGGCCCGGCACATGGGAGTGGCCCTGGGTCTGGCAAATTCCTATCTCAAGCGCTGCGTACGCAAAGGGCTGATCAAGATCCACGAAGCTCCGGCCAACCGCTACCTGTACTATCTCACGCCGAAGGGATTCTCCGAGAAGACCCGCCTCACTGCTCAATATCTCTCGTCTTCTCTCGCGTTTTATCGTGCGGCGGCGGAATCATGTATCTCTATCTACGACTTTTGTGCCAAATCCGGCTGGCAGCGATTACTGCTGTGTGGCGTCTCAGATCTAACGGAGATCGCAATTTTGCGCGCGGCAGAATCGCCCATCGAAATCGCTGGTATTTATGACCCGCTATGCGAAAGAAGACAAATTTTCTCTCAACCGGTTTGGCGGAAAATTACCGATTCAAATCCTTTTGATGCTTGTATGCTGACGGATTTGAATGCCCCGCTGGCAACTTATGAACACTTGATTGGCACCGTGGGCGCAGAGCGCACACTGGTTCCTAAGGTGCTCGGCCTCAACGGCCTCCTAGGAACCGCTGCCCACTAGACATTCGCAAGCTGACCTGCGGGAGAACGTTAAAGATGATGTGTGCGGAGTCATTGTGGATTCTGCAGGGCGGTAGCGTGCCCGACTGTCGATTGCGCCATAACATACATGCGTCCAAATTTTCTAAATTATGGTATTTCAGTTGATCGCTGCTGTTGTGTTAGAGAGCGTGCAACTCGTGCCGAGACACGATTCGTGTTTACACATTTATCGTGTTTATATCGGCCCAGAGGATTTTGTCCTATTCCGGGCACCGATCCATGATCTGTTGGCGAACATGCATAGATCACGGCGTGAATCCGAATTCGGATTGCAATTTGAGAACACTTATCGAACGTCGACAATTGGTGTTGATCATCGCACAATCGGTCTACGTAAAAGTAGGCCCCGAGAGACTGTGCTTAAGATTTGACTACGTTGGTCTGTCATTGACGTGAACCCTCAAACACCGAAATCGCAGCTTTTGAGAGCGGACTTCGGCATACAGCGGTTGGAGCCGATGACATCGGTACAACACAGGCCTCAATTGATTCATACTTCAGGGGACATCGGATGCGAATTTTGATTACCGGCGTGGCTGGCTTCATTGGCTCGACGTTGGCGTTGCGGCTACTCGAGCGTGATGACGAAGTCATCGGCATCGATAATATGAACGACTATTACGATGTCACGCTCAAAGAGGCCCGGCTGGCCCGTTTTGCAGATCACCCCCGCTTTACGTTCAAGCATGCGGACATCGTCGATCGGGAGGCGATGCATGCGGTGTTCTCCGACAATGGCTTCGACGCCGTGGTGAACATGGCGGCGCAGGCCGGTGTGCGCTATTCGATCGAAAACCCAAGTGCATACGTGGACACGAACCTGGTCGGTTTTGGAAACATCCTCGAGGGTTGCCGGCATGGTACGGTCGAACATCTGGTGTACGCCTCATCCAGTTCCGTCTACGGAGCGAATACACATCTGCCGTTTACCGAGAACGATAATGTCGATCATCCGGTCTCCATGTATGCCGCGACCAAGAAATCTAATGAGTTGATGGCGCATGCCTATGCACATCTTTATCGCATTCCATGCACGGGTCTTCGATTTTTTACTGTTTACGGTCCGTGGGGGCGGCCGGATATGGCATTGTTTAAGTTCACCAAAGGGATACTAGAAGACAAAGCAATCCCGGTATTCAATCACGGGAAACATGTCCGTGATTTCACTTATATCGATGACATCGTTGAGGGCGTTGTGCGTGTGATTGATCAGCCGGCGACGCCAAGCGAAAGCTGGACCAGTAACGCACCGGATCCCGCAAGCAGTAATGCACCGTATCGAATATACAACATCGGTAACAACCAACCTGTAGAACTACTTCGTTATATTGAGGCGTTAGAAGACTGTTTGGACAAGAAGGCCAATATGCAGATGCTGCCGATGCAAGATGGTGATGTTCCCGCGACCTGCGCAGACATCGATCGACTCAACAACAGCACCGGGTTTCGTGCGAACACGCCTATCGAGGAGGGCATCCGGCGTTTTGTGGCGTGGTATCGAAACTACTATGGTGTGTAACCCCCCGAAGTAACGGTAGCGAGCGCATGCGGCAACAGCAACAAAGGCAATCAACGTGGGACACGTGACAAAACGCACAAATGAAGACTTGTGACCGAGGGAAAGGTTTGAGTCGCCTGGTTTGTAATTGATCGGTTAACAATCAATGCGCGAGCTGCTTGCAAAAGTACTACCTTTATTGTCGACGAGCGAACGGCGCCAGCTGTACGGGCTAAGCGTAATCACTGCGATGATGGCGTTGATGGAGGTCGCAGGTATCGCATCGATAGTGCCGTTCCTGGCGGTGCTGGGCAACCCTGATATCGTGCACAGCAACCAATGGCTGTCCTGGTTTTACGCAAGCCTGGGGTTCCAAACGAACAACGGTTTTCTGTTCTTTTTGGGTCTCCTCGTCTTTTTCGTTCTCGTGCTCAATAACGGTTTTGCAGCGTTTACAACCTGGGTACTGTTACGCTTCACTCACATGCGCAATCAGACGGTCTCGCAGCGTCTATTGACGCAATATCTACATCAACCATACCATTTTTTTCTGGGCCGTAATTCCGCTGACCTGGCCCGCAAGATCTTTTCCGAAGTCGCCCAAGTGATTGGTGGGGTAATAATGCCGTGCGTACAGCTGGTGGCGAAGCTGATGGTGGCACTCTTCGTCGTAACGCTGTTGGTAATTGTGGATCCCCTGCTAACCGCATTGATTATGTCGGTGCTGGGGGGTACCTACACAGTGATCTATCTGGTTGCGCGCACCCGATTGTCGGATATCGGCAGAAAACGGGTGACGGCTAATGAGGCTCGATTCAAGGCTGCCAGCGAGGCATTCGGTGGAATCAAGGATATCAAGCTGTTAGGCAAAGAGGCGGTGTATATCAATAGTTATGCAGAGGCTTCGCGGCGATTTGCGAGATATCAGGCTGCGAGCCAGCTTGTGTCACAGCTTCCGAGTTACGCCCTCCAGTCGATTGCATTTGGCGGAATCCTGGTCATTGTCCTGTATTTACTTACCGTGCGGGAAAGTCTAGGCGATGCCCTGCCATTGATCGGCCTGTACGCCTTTGCCGGATATCGGATTATGCCGGCGCTACATCAGATATTTGCCAATTTGACGCGCATCAGATTTTCGTTACCGGCATTGGACGATCTTTATGATGATTTTGCTCAGGCAAGCGCGGTGGTTGCCGAAGAGCGCGATTTAGATCGAATCACACGGTTATCATTAGCTGACAAACTGAGCCTGTCCAATATCAGCTTCCGATATCCGGCGACACAAGCGCAGGTTATCGACAACATCGATATCACTATCCTGGCTAATACCAGTGTTGGCTTGGTCGGCACCACCGGCTCGGGTAAAACGACACTGGTTGATCTGATTCTAGGCCTGCTGAGCCCGGAGACAGGGTATCTTGTGGCAGATGGGATAAGAATTACTGACATAAATTTACGGGCCTGGCAGAACAATCTCGGCTATGTCCCGCAGCATATCTATCTGACCGATGACACGATCCGGAACAATATTGCATTTGGTGTGAAAAGTGATGTGATAGATGAAGATGCGGTGAGGAAGGCGGCACGGATCGCCAATATTGGTAACTTTATTATCAATGAGTTGCCCCATGGTTATGACACAGTGGTGGGTGAACGGGGCATTCGACTTAGCGGTGGGCAACGGCAAAGAATCGGCATTGCGCGCGCACTGTATCACGAGCCGTCGGTGCTGGTTCTTGACGAGGCCACCAGTGCTGTCGATAACGTCACAGAAAACGCGATTATGGATGCGTTGCGAGCCTTGGCACATCAAAAGACCATCATTATGATCGCGCACCGCCTTAGTACCGTAAGGGAATGTGATGTGATTCATGTGCTAGAGAAAGGAAGAATCATTGCGAGTGGGACCTACGAAGAGCTACTTCAGGGTAGTGAGTCGTTTCGAGAAATGGCCCAGGCATCATCGGGGTTATAACACTTCTAAATTTCATGCGGCGGTTCTATGTTTAATGGCAAAGCAGTATTGATTACCGGTGGCACCGGATCCTTCGGGAGAGAGTGCGTAAAGACAATCCTGGCCCGGTATAAGCCGGATCGCTTAGTTGTGTTTTCGCGCGACGAACTCAAACAATATGAGATGGCGCAGCAATTCGGCGGAGAAGAGATGCGCTATTTCATCGGGGACGTCCGGGACCGTGATCGTCTGCGGCAGGCATTTAACGGCATCGACTATGTAATTCACACTGCGGCGCTCAAGCAGGTACCTGCGGCAGAATATAATCCAATGGAATGCATCAAGACAAACGTGCATGGAGCAGAAAATGTAATCCAAGCTGCCATCGAGGACGGTGTCAAAAAAGTAATCGCACTTTCGACCGATAAAGCTGCTAACCCGATTAATCTATACGGGGCGTCGAAACTCGCATCCGATAAGTTATTTGTTGCAGCCAACAATATAGCGGGCAAAGCTGTTACCAGATTTTCCGTGGTGAGATATGGGAATGTCTTCGGGTCACGCGGGTCAGTTGTGCCATTATTTAAAAAGTTGATTGGGGAAGGAGCTACTGAACTTCCGATAACGGACAACAGGATGACCAGGTTCTGGATCACCCTGGAACAGGGAGTAGAGTTTGTGCTCAAGTGTATTACACGCATGCAGGGCGGAGAAATCTTCGTTCCGAAGATTCCTTCGGTACGCATCATTGACATCGCAAAATCCATGGCTCCCAAGCTTCCGGTCAAGATCATTGGGATCAGGCCCGGTGAAAAACTGCACGAAGTAATGTGCCCCCTGGATGACTCGCACCTGACGCTCGAGTTTGATAGTCACTTCGTGATCAGACCATCAATCAATATGTCGAATCCGATGGACTACAAAAAGAATCCTCTGGGCGAAATAGGCCGAGAGGTCGCTGATGGCTTTGAGTTTAGCTCGGGCACGAATCATGAATTTCTATCCATACAACAATTGGAGCGGCTTAACCAACAATGCGGATGATCCCCTACGGTCGCCAGAACCTCAGTGAGGACGATATCAGATCTGTTGTTGATGTCCTGAGATCCGACTGGCTTACGCAGGGACCGACAGTAGCTAGATTCGAAGCCGCAATTGCAAAGTATGTGGGAAGTCAATACGCGGTGGCGGTCAGTAGCGGAACGGCCGCGCTTCATCTGGGGTGCAGAGCTTTGGGGCTGAAACGGGGTGGTATGCTGTGGACATCACCCAACACCTTTGTGGCGTCAGCGAATTGCGCTTTCTATTGCAACGGTGATGTCAGTTTCGTTGATATTGGTAAAGATACCTTTAACATCAGTCCGACTGCTTTAGAGAAAAAACTTATTGAGGCAAAACAACGCGGCCAATTGCCCGATATTCTCGTTCCCGTCCATTTCGCCGGCCAACCCTGCGACATGAAAGAGATTTTCGCGCTGGCCAAAGAATACGATTGCAAGATTGTTGAAGATGCGTCTCATGCCATTGGAGCGGAATACCATGATTCGAAGATTGGAAGCTGCCAGTACTCAGAGCTAACTACATTCAGTTTTCATCCGGTAAAACTGATGACTACCGGTGAGGGTGGAGCGATTACCACCAATGACAAGGGTATCTACGACAAGCTCATGATGTTACGCAGTCATGGAATTATACGTGACCCGGACAGAATGAACGGAACTTCGGAAGGCGATTGGTACTACCAACAACTGGACCTCGGGTATAACTATCGAATTACTGATATCCAGGCGGCACTAGGCATAAGCCAGCTATCCCGACTCGATCAATTCTTGAAAAAACGACAAACCTTGGTAAGGCGATATCATAACAAGTTGAGTCACTTGCCAGTTAAGTTGCCAATTGTTAGGGACGCAAGAACATCGGCTTGGCATTTATACGTAATACGAGTAGATGAAAAGAAGACCGGAAAAACACGCGGCGAGGTATTTGCCGCTCTTAGAAAAAGTGGTGTAGGCGTAAATGTCCACTACATACCGGTACACACGCATCCGTATTATGCAAAGAAAGGATTTCAAAAGGGTGATTACCCGGTGTCGGAAAAGTATTATGAAGAAGCCATCAGTATCCCAATTTTTTATGACATGACGGAGGATGAACAAGATCGAGTTATCCGCGCATTGGAACAGGCGTTATGAAAAGTAATGTAGTAGCCATTGTGCAGGCAAGAATGGGAGCAAGCAGGCTTTGGGGGAAGGTGCTCATGGCATTGGGTAATACGACCACATTGGGCCAGGTAGTCAAAAGACTTTTGCGCTGCGCGACGCTTGATAAGGTAGTGGTGGCTACCACCACCAGAACTATCGACGCCCTGGTCGAGGACGAGGCCAATCGATTGGGAGTCGACGTATTTCGCGGAAGCGAATCGAATGTGTTGGCTAGGTATTACTTGGCTGCAAAGGAGTATAATGCAAGTACAATCGTACGAGTTACCGCAGATTGTCCCCTTGTTGACCCCGCCCTACTGAACCAGATGCTGCAAAAATTTGCATCAATGTCGAAGCAGGGACGTAATGTAGACTATCTCAGCAACACCCAGACACGTTCCTATCCTAGAGGTTTGGATATAGAGATATTGACTATTGACGCACTGGCGAGGACATATAAAGAAGCGCGAGCGCCAGAGGAGTTGGAGCACGTAACGCCATACATTTGGAAGAACAGAGGCATTTTTAATATTGAACAATATGTATCGGACCATGACCACTCCAATTTTAGATGGACCCTCGATACAAAAGAAGACTATGAGTTCTTGTCGAAAGTCTTCGAATCCTTAGAACCGAAAAACAATAATTTCACAACGGATGATGTGATGTTTCTGCTGGCATGCCAACCGGAATTGGTGGACATCAATGCAAAGGTGAAACAGAAGCCGGTTACGATGAGCAAGAGCGCAGGTCTGTAACTAGAACCAAATTGAGTATGCAGACTATCAATACTTTAAGGATTAGCAATGAGTAAATATCGCACTCCTCAGGAGGCATTCTGGGCTGGTGAATTCGGTGACGATTACATAGATCGGAACAGATCAGGTGAGCTTCTTGCAAGCAACACCGCGATGTTTGCAAAGATACTAGGCCGAACCAAAGATGTAACATCCGTAATGGAGTTTGGTGCGAACATTGGCTTGAACCTTAAGGCGATTAGCACGATTTTACCAAGCGTCGAACTGTCAGCCGTTGAAATAAACGCACAAGCAGCAGAAGAGCTGCAAAAACGGCTCGAGGTGAAGGTCTACAGGACATCCATACTTGACTATTCGGTAGATTATGAACGTGACTTAGTCTTGCTAAAGGGAGTGTTGATACACCTAAATCCAGACTGTCTCGACGGCGTGTACGAGAAAATCTATCGAACAAGTAAGCGTTACATATGTGTGGCGGAGTACTACAGTGCGGTCCCGATGGAGATACCCTATCGCGGGCACCGCGACCGACTTTTTAAAAGAGATTTTGCCGCCGAGATCATGGAGAAATTCAAGAAGTTGAAATTGTTGGATTATGGTTTCGTTTACCACAAGGATCCAAATTTTCCACAAGATGATATTACTTGGTTCTTGATGGAGAAGGCATATTGATCTGATTCTAGAAGTGTTGGGTTAGTTAGAGGACGAAGACTTGACTATTGGCTACTGCAAACGCTGCGTTATGCCTAGCACAAAGCCTGATCTCAGGTTTGATGATGATGGTGTGTGCAGCGCGTGTCGAAGCTATGAAAACAGGGTTGAGACCGACTGGAATAGCAGAAGAAATGAATTGCTGAAGTTAATAGAAAAGTATCGTGACAAGGATGGCTCAAACTGGGACTGTATTGTCCCCGTCAGCGGGGGAAAGGATAGTACCTTCCAGGTTGTGCGCATGTTACAACTCGGCTTGAATCCTTTGTGCGTAACGGCTACTACCTGCGACCTGTCAGAGATAGGCCGAAGGAATATCGAGAATATCAAGAATCTGGGTGTGGACTACATAGAGTTTTCGCCGAATAAGATTGTTAGGCACAAGTTGAACCGGATAGGGCTCACGCAAGTGGGCGATATTTCCTGGCCGGAGCATGTCGGAATTTTCACTATCCCCGTCAGAACTGCAGTCGCTTACGGTGTTCCACTAATCGTATGGGGTGAAAATTCCCAGAATGAATATGGTGGCCCCGCAGCAGCGAGCGACAACAACGTGTTGAATCGCAGCTGGCTGGAGGAATTCGGTGGCCTGTTAGGATTACGGGTATCGGATTTGTCCGGTATTGATGGAATTGAACGAAAGCATCTCATTCCATATCGATATCCTCGCGACGAAGAACTCAAGCGGGTGGGCGTGACCGGTATTTTTCTGGGGTATTACATCCCCTGGGATGGGTACTCGAACGCCCTCATTGCCCAGGCCCATGGATTGACGACCTTTGCAAATACGGTAGAAGGTTCTGTCGTAAGCTATGAGAATCTCGATAACCACCAGACCGGGATACATGATTATTTCAAATTCCTTAAGTTCGGGTTCGGTCGCGCAACGGATATCGCTTGTTTGCACATAAGAAGAGACAGAATTACGCGTGACGATGGTTTACACATGGTAAGAACACACGATGGAAAATTCCCGTGGACCTATCTAGGCAAACCTCTAGAAGAGATCTTGAAGCCGCTGGATTTGACCGTCGATGAGTTCATTAAGATTTGCGATCGGTTCACAAACAAGAAGATATTCCAAACCGATTCCAAGGGGAACCTGCTCAAAGATAATAGTGGCAATCTCACGAAGGTGAATTACGACAACACATGAGCGTGCTGGTCATCGATTACGGCATGGGAAACCTCGGTTCGGTACGCCGTTCGCTCGAGGAATGTGGTGCTACCTTGGTGATTTCGGAAGACCCTGCAGCGATAAACGGCTGCAGCAAACTCATACTGCCGGGGGTCGGCGCCTTCCCCGATGGAATGGACCATCTACAGCGCGCCGGTTGGGTGGAGGCGATACATGACGCCGTTAATGTACGCGGGTTGCCGATGCTGGGCATCTGTCTGGGGATGCAACTGCTGGCGTCCATGGGCTACGAGGGGGGCACAACGAAAGGTCTGGGATTGATTCCCGGGATCGTCAAGCGTTTAGAGCCGACTGCAGAGAAGGTCCGCATTCCACATGTCGGCTGGAATGAGCTACACAGGCAACGGGATGACGATCTTCTTGCCGAGGTGCCAGATCGATCCGATTTCTACTTTGTACACAGCTATCATTTCGTGCCGGATGACAATCACGACACCGTTGCCACCACACCTTATTGTGGGGAGTTTGTTTCCATGGTCGCCAAAGATAATGTGTACGGCGTTCAGTTTCATCCCGAGAAAAGTTCCCGACCGGGATTTCAGTTGTTAAAAGGGTTCCTGAAGCATTAGTTCTGCCCATGCTTAAAGTGCGCGTCATTCCCACGTTGCTTTGGAAGAACCTGGGTCTGGTTAAAGGGATTGCCTTCGATAGCTGGCGAAGCGTCGGCACCGTGATGCCGGCACTGAAGGTCTACAACACCCGGGACGTGGACGAGCTCATACTCGTCGACATAGCGGCAACGTTGGAAGCCCGACATGTTGATTATGAGGAACTGAACGAGCTCGCGGCGGAGTGTTTTGTTCCACTGACAGTGGGCGGCGGTGTACGCACGATTGACGATATTCGCAACCTATTGCGGGCCGGAGCCGACAAGGTCTCCATCAATAGTACCGCGTATGACCATCCACAGCTGGTGAGTGAAGGCGCGGAACGCTACGGTTCGCAATGTATTGTCGCGAGTATTGATGCGCGCAAGCGGGCCGATGGGCAACATGAGTGTTTCAGCCACGCCGGTACACGTGCCACTGGTCGCGAGCCGAGTGCCTGGGCGCGGGAATTGGAAGCGCTCGGTGCCGGCGAGATTCTTATCACCTCCGTTGAGCGCGATGGCACGATGCAGGGCTACGATCTGGAGTTGGTTCGTGCCGTAACCGAGGCGGTCTCGATTCCCGTGATCGCCTCCGGCGGTGCCGGCAACTATGAGCACATATATCAGGCGATCAATGACAGTGGTGCGTCCGCCGCTGCGGCCGCCAGCATATTTCACTTCACCCATCAGACCCCGATGGAAGCCAAGGCGTACCTCGCATCGCAGGACATCCCGGTGAGGAATGCAAACGTGCGGCAGGGATTCCGGCAGTCCGCTTAAGCCGCTAGGTCGGCGTCGATGGTCGATCGATTCTTAAAAGGCTTTCAAGTGATCTTGGAAGCGTTATAGACATTCAACTAACTTCACAGAAGCAGAAGTAGTAGTAATGGGAGGTTTTTGTTAGTCCGTTATTTGATCTACCCAGCGTTGGGAGCAGGCAACTTGCATCGACTTAAGGGAATTACCGACGAGTTATTGCGTGTGGCAGCCGCGATCTTATCGGTTTTGATTTTTATCTATCTCGCTTTTAATTGGGGGTTCCTGCAGGGAGCGCTGTCGATGCTCAACCCCATAGGGCGTTACGTGGCGATAATTGGTCTTGGGGCGCCGGTACTTTACGCGGTTTTGACCTGGGTCATACCTAATTCAGATATAGATACCGGCTCATTAACCCGCAGGCTCTCAACATTAAAGAGACCCGCGGTGATTTTCACAGTTGCGATATGTTTAAGTCTCTTGCCGGCCTTACTGAGCTGGATTACGGCAGATCCGATCAACCACCCTGCGGGGGGCATCATACCGACTGGTGATTCGGCCTTGTATGTGATGGGTGCAGAGGAACTTTATGATACAGGCAAGATAAACAGTTGGAATAGTCGGAGGCCTATCAACGTAAGCTTGTTTTCCCTGAGATACCTCTTAACAAATTACAATTTCCAGTATGCGCTATTGATTCAGGGCGCCATGTTCGGCATTGCACTTTTTTATGCATGCAGGGCTGTAGCAGGTTCCTATGGGTGGCCAGCCGGATCGGCGATGTTTGCCGTCTCATTTGGATACGCGTCGCGGTATCTCCCAACTACTTTGTCAGAAAGCTTGGGCATTACCTTGGGACTCATAGCTTTTGCACTGGTATGGCATGGAACAGAAAAGAAGTATCAGACCACATACTTAGTAGGAATGATGGTTTTAACCATGGCGCTGATGGCAAGGTCCGGAGCCATGCTGATCATTATTGCGCTTATTGTTTATGCCGGATTTCTGTTTCGGGGCAATGGTTCATTCAGTATCAGGGCCATGGTTTTTTCATTGTTTGCTGTAATAGTCGCAGTGCTGATAAATCAAACATTACTGTTCTTATATAGCGATGGGGAAGGTACGGTACAAGGTAACTTTTCCCAGACGTTGTATGGATTAGCCAGTGGGGGAAAGGGGTGGAAACAGTTTTCTGTCGATTACCCTGGTCTGGAATTCGAGACACGTGCAGATCGAGTCGCTTTTATATACGGACAGGCGCTGGAGAAAATAAAAGCTAATCCTGTCGTGTTGCTGAGAGCGTATATAACTGGATTAGCGACTTATCCAGTAAATTTGATAGTCGACTTGGGTTATATCTTGATATCCGCATGGTACTCATTGGGTTTGTCGTTATCTAAAGCACAAAGAACAATTGTACTCGGCGCCATATTTTTCGGGAGCGCGGTGGTATTGGGCGCAGGATTTTTCAGAGCGATATACAGACAGAGAGCGAATAGGCTCGTATGGTTGATACTCATTTCGCTGATAGGCATCGTATTGTCGCTGCCTATTATCTATCAGGATGGTGGTATTAGAGTGCAGGCGGCTACGATGCCGTTCATCGCTGCCGTATTTTCTTTGGCAATATACGGGGCAACGAAGCAAAAGTTGATAAGCCAAGAATCGCTTCATCGCGACGCAGAAGAACGGAACTGGTTCGGACCGACGATTTATGGCGGCTTATTGATATTGGCGATCATTGGAGGACCTGCAATTGCAGGTCAACTATCACACAAGCCGATAGTTAAGAGCACCAGGACCTGCAGCCAAAATGAGCATGAAATGCTAATGCGCGTGGGACCTGGATCTGCTCATGTTACTGTCGTAAGCGATGAGCAAATCGGCAGATCATTCGCGCCACTGATTAAGGAGTCAGTTTTTCGCAAGACGCCTGAAGGAAGGCGAAAGGGCAATATGTATGAATTTGAGGTCCCCATGACCATCATTATGGGTTACGACTATCTTTCAAAAAATAGGAAATACTTACTGGCCCCACAGAATTTCGTGGGCAATCATATCGAATACAAATCAATTTGCGCTTCGCCGACCGGGCCAGGCTCGTTTGACGTGTGGGCCGTTTCAACCCATTGATTTTATCTACTGCTTCGAAACAGATACAGAAGCACATTACGGGAATTCAATCTACCCAGTGGCCACATGTTCCGACCAAGCTATCTGGCAATGTAAAATCAGATGACCGATCAAAGCAAGCTGCGCTTAATGCGAAGGTAGGCCATCAAACGCCCATGAAGACCCAGAAGCGCTTGGCATCGGACGACACCCCGCTGAGGAAGGTAAACATGCGATAGGGATTCCGGCAGGCCGCCTTAGCCACCATGATAATTATGATCCGCACCGACGCATCCATCGAAATCGGCTCTGGACATCTGAGTCGCTGCTTGAACCTTGCCGCGACACTCAGAAACCGGGGCGGGCGAGTAATTTTCGCTTGCCGGGAATCTCCTGATGGGCTGTTCAAGCTACCGCACATAAGGAATTTTGAGTTGATCGCTATTGGTGGCGGTGAAAGATCGGGTAAGTCAAGTGGCTGGACCTGGCGAGTCGATGCAGATCACACGAAAGCGGCAATAGCGCAAATTGGCCAGGTCCCGGACTGGTTAATCGTCGATCACTACGACTTAGATGCGCGTTGGGAGGACGACGTTCGCTCTTCCACCACGCGGCTGATGGTGATTGATGATCTTGCCAACCGCGCACATAGCTGCGATCTGCTGCTCGACCAGAATTGGGTAGATGAGATGGAAGTGCGGTATGACGGCCTTACGCCGGCCCATTGCGAACAACTGTTAGGCCCCCGATTTGCATTGATCGACAAGAAATTTGCCGCGGCGCGAGAGACGTTGCGATCGCGTGACGGCGACATGACACGCTTGATGGTCTTTTTTGGCGGCGGTGATCCGGGCAACGTGACTGGTAAAGCCATTGACGCCATTGTGGGACTCGACACCAGGGGACTGGAGGTCGACGTTGTGGTCGGTGGTGCGAATCCTCACGCTGAGTCGATTCGCAGTCGTTGTGCCGAGCTCCCGGGAGTCCATTTTCACCAGCAAGTCGACGATATGGCGGCACTTTATGCGAACGCGGATCTGGCCCTTGGTGCCGGCGGCGTATCCATGTGGGAACGCTGTTGTCTTGGACTGCCAAGCTTGGTCATTACCATCGCAACCAACCAATGTGCATCGGTGACCAAGATGGCAAATGCGGGGAATGTGATTTATCTGGGGACGGAATCCGAGGTCACGGCAACTACAATAGGGAGTGCGCTGCGAGTCTACATGTCCAACCCATGGCTGCTTAGATCACTGGCGGAATCTAGCATCGGTCTTGTGGACGGTAGAGGATCTGAGCGCGTTGCGCGCAAACTATTGCCCAACCGTATACGCGTTCGACGCGCAGCCCCAGCTGACCGCGATGCAGTGTTTGGGTGGCGGAATGCCGAGTCGACCCGCCGCTACTTCTTTTCGCCAGAACCCGTGCCGCAAGCCATACATAATAAGTGGTTTAAAGAAACGCTGGATCGAAAAGACCGGGTGCTGCTCATTGCCGAATCGGAGGCTGGCCCGGTGGGTGTTTTGCGCTACGATCTAAACGGGGATGAAGCCGACGTGTCGATTTATCTGGTACCCGGAGAATATGGCCGGGGGTATGGCGCAGATACTCTTGAGCAGGGTCATATTTGGTTAAAGGCAGAGCATCCGGAAATTCGCAGGGTCTTGGCGAGAATCGTCACGGATAACATCGCCTCAATGAAAACTTTTGAGAAGGCAGGCTTTCATGAGGCGGCATATATATTCGAGCGCTCGCTCTTGAATTGAACATGATCCCAATCCTATACTGTTCGCGAACATTGGAGCTGAGATGAGTTACGTCCTCGCCGACATGAGGGGATGGAATCCGGACATGGCGGAAAACGTAGCACGACGTTTAGGTCAACCATGTCTCGCCATCAGTGATCCTAGGGACCTGACCATTGTGACGCTTGACAAAATAATGCCCAAGCTCGTATTTTTTCCGTTCTGGTCGAATCCCATTCCCAGAGAGATCTTCGAACGATACGTCTGTATTATTTTCCACATGACGGATGTTCCGTTCGGGCGTACTGCAGAGCTTGATGCCGGCGACGTGTATCTAAAACGCCCGCTAGATCTAGCGGGTTCGGCGCAAGACATCTACCAGAGGGCGAGTCGAATCATTGAGGACATGATTGTCGATATCGTCGACAAACAAATTGAGCCCCAACCGCAGCAGGGCGAAGTTGCGCGATTCCAGCGCCGGCGGCCCGAACAAAGTGACATTTCCGACCTTGATGACCTTGGTAAGGTCTATGACTATATCCGGATGCTGGACGCAAATGGCTATCCGCACGCCTTTGTTGAAACCGGTCTGCTTCGTTTCGAATTCAGGGGTGCCACTAAGAAGGACGACGCCGTACAAGCCAAGGTCGTGATTACGGTAAAAAATAATGGGAAATAACGTCGCAGTTGTTGCTGCCCATCCGGATGATGAAGTGCTCGGTTGTGGCGGAACCATCGCCCGGCATAGTCGTGCAGGCGACGATGTCCACGTGTTGATTCTGGCGGAGGGGATCACTAGCCGTAGTGCTGAAAACGATCATGAAACCGATCTCGGCGAGCTGTCCCAACTGGCAGAGGCCGCGCGACACGCGGGTGACGTATTGGGAGTGAACTCGTTAACGCTAGAACACTTTGCGGATAATCGGCTCGACAGCTACGATCGATTGGATCTAATTAAACGGGTCGAAGCATTTTTTGCCGCCCACGCTCCGGCTGTCGTGTATACGCATCACGGGGGGGATCTCAACGTGGATCACAGGCGGGTACACCAAGCGGTTGTAACGGCGGCGCGGCCGCTTCCTCGCAGCCCCATCGAGCGAGTTCTTGGGTTCGAGGTTGTGTCCAGTACGGAGTGGCAACCCGCAGGCTCCGCGACTCCTTTTCTGCCTAACTGGGTTCTTGGGTTCGAGGTTGTGTCCAGTACGGAGTGGCAACCCGCAGGCTCCGCGACTCCTTTTCTGCCTAACTGGTTCGTCGACATCAGCGAAACCTTGAAGTTAAAGCTGGAGGCTCTCGATGCCTACAGTGGCGAAATGCGCGACTGGCCACACGCCAGATCAATCAAAGCGGTAGAACACTTGGCACGTTGGCGGGGATCAATGGTAGGCTCGGCCGCCGCGGAAGCCTTTGTGCTCGCACGGGAAGTCGAGCGATAGCGAGTTGCGCTAACTAATGATCAACGACGCTACTTTCTCGGAAGAGAACATTCGACGCGAGCATCTCATGCAAGAGCATGATCGTATGCACGCGGAGGATCTAGCGGAATTACTGCGTCGCGGCGACGAGTTTGTCACGGTGAACTGTCCCGCTTGCACTCGAGCCGGTTTCTCTGTTGCTTTCGTGAAGAATCATTTTCGCTTTGTTACATGTGACCAGTGTGACACGCTTTATATCAATCCCCGCCCACCCTACGAAATGCTCAAGAAGTTCTATGAAAACTCCCGGTATATGAGATTCTGGAACGAAAAACTTTTCCCACAAACAGAAGACGAACGTAGAAAGTTGATCTTTGGTCCACGCGCGAGACGCGTAGTCGAGCTATGCCGAGAACATGGCGCGAACACGGGAACACTTTTAGATGTTGGAGCGGGATTTGGTACCTTCTGCGAGGAGCTGGGTAGGCTAAAGGTTTTTGGTCAGATCTTCGCCATAGAGCCCTCGCACGGGCTTGCCGCAACATGTCGCGAGCGAGGACTGTACGTCATTGAGAGTCCAGTGGAGGAAGTCGATCTAGCGCAGGTAGATGTGATCACAAACTTTGAGCTTATTGAACATCTTTTCGATCCCGCCGCCTTCTTGAAAGCTTGTCACCGCCTCCTGGTTCCCGGTGGGTTATTCATACTCACAACTCCAAATATCAAGGGATTCGATCTCGCAATACTCAAGGAACTGTCGGCAAACATCGATGGCCCAGAGCATCTGAACTATTTTCACCCCCAGTCTCTGACTCACTTATTGAAGCGGAATGGATTTGAAGTGCTCGAGCGGCTAACCCCTGGCAAGTTGGATGCAGAACTGGTCAGAAAGAAGATACTAAATGGCGAGTTGCGCTTGGCACCACAGGATTTTGTAAAGCAGATAATCGTAGACGAATGGGATCGCGTGGGTGATGCTTTCCAGCGATTTCTAGCAGATAACTGTCTCTCGTCCCATCTGTGGGTTGTGGCACGCAAAACCGAGTATGACGAGATTAAATAGAGTCGATGACAGAAAGCGATAATTCCCTTACCGAGGCAGTAATCGCAGGGCGGGCGGTTAGTGCCGCGCAACGACCCTTTATCGTGGCCGAGATGTCCGGCAACCACAATCAGTCCTTGGATCGCGCCCTCGAATTGGTCGAGGCGGCTGCAACGGCCGGCGCCGATGCGATTAAGATTCAGACCTACACTGCCGATACCATGACCATCGACAAGGCGGACAAGGAATTCTTTATAACGGACCCCAATAGTCTTTGGCATGGAAAGTCTTTGTACCAGCTCTACGAGGAGGCGCATACGCCGTGGGCTTGGCACGCACCGATATTCGCGCGCGCGCACGAACTCGGTCTGATCGCTTTTAGTACACCATTTGACGAAACGGCGGTGGATTATCTCGAGTCGTTGGAGGTGCCTTGTTACAAGATCGCATCTTTCGAGAACATAGACCTTCCGTTAATCCGCAGGGTCGCGCGTACAGGAAAGCCGGTGATAATTTCTACTGGTATGGCCAGCGTGGCAGAACTCCACGAGGCGGTTTGTGCGGCGCGTGCGGAGGGATGCCAGAATCTTGTCCTAGTAAAAACTACGAGTGCCTATCCCGCTTTGCCAACGGGCGCGAATCTGCGAACGATTGCCCATATGCGGCAACTATTCAATTGCGAGGTCGGGCTGTCCGATCACACGTTGGGGGTCGGCGTGGCAGCAGCGAGTATTGCGTTTGGCGCCTCGATCATCGAAAAGCATTTCACCCTGCGTCGTGCCGATGAAGGAGTAGACTCGACATTCTCCATCGAACCCCCCGAGCTTGC
>CAMYNX010000039.1 GCA_947259875.1 uncultured Gammaproteobacteria bacterium
AGCCAACCGACATCGATCTGCAAGATCGGTGCGGTGACCGTCGTTGCCGTCCACTGGACGGTGACCGCCCCTTCACCGCTCGGTAATACCCTGGCGAGTTCCTCGTTCCATTTGTCCCCGTCGATGGCCGCCAATTGGGCCGGTGTGCACCCAGTGGCAAGACAAGCACTGTCCACGCTGCCGGAGACGGGCAGGCTGTCATAGGAACCGGCGTTGACCCCGGCCATGTTGGCGCGCATACGGTCCGCCATGTCGTAGGCCTGAACCATGGCGATGGAACGGTGAAAGGACTTGTTGCTGCCTTGCAGGGCCACCCCCTGCAGGGTTGCCAGGCCCAACAGGCCGATCGACAGCACGAAGAACGACACCAGCACCTCGAGCAGTGTGTAGCCGGTCTGGGTTTGTCGCTGGTCAACAGGGTGGGTCATTAGTCGCACTCTATGGCGGTGTGAGTGGTTTGACCGACAACGGTGATCTCGATGCGGCGGCCGGATTTTTGCGGGTCGCAAAGACGAAATATGTCGTCAGGGGGTTGCAAAAACCCGCTGGAATTGAATGTGATGATGCTGACGTTATTGACGCTGCTATCGAGCGCGAGTGAGCCGGGCAGGGCGGGCGCCTCGCGCAGCAACGACGTATCGGTGGCGAAAGTATCGATGACTTGCCAGCCTTTGCCCCACTCGTTGGCGCTGTCGCTGGCGTCGGTGGCACGCAGGGAGACATTACGGTTGCGGCGGATGGCCTCGGCGCGGGTGAGTTGCACCGCAGCGATGAACTCATTGGATTGCGTCGCCAGCCGGTTGCGGCGTACAAAGTCACGAAAGTTCGGTACCGCCAAGGCCATTAAAACCCCCACTAGGGTGATCACGATCATCAGTTCGATCAAGGTGAATCCTTTGGGTCGCGCTCGCATCTGATTTATCGCCCTATGACTACAACCTAGCACAAGATTTCGAGGATGGCCGATCAATGGCGATCAAAAACAGACAAACGGTTATTTCTGGCCGATAAAGTGTGCTTTTTGTATTGAGGGCAATAGTAAATTTCGGAGTCGTTTTCGCCATTTCCAACCCGTGTTAGTTACAGTTTAGCGGCGTTTTGGGGCAACTCAAGTCGAAAAACCAGGGCCACCGCTCGGGCCGTGCGTCAGCAGCGGCGCAGGGGACCACGCCGGCATCCCGGCGTTTCGATGATGCCCCGCAGCAAAGGCGTGAAGGCGGTAGTCGATGCCGCTGCCTGGTTAGACTTAGAACAATTCTAAGTCTATAATCCTTTGAAATGGATATGAAATTTCAACCTATTGGACGCGAAGCCATTACCGAGCTGCTGCGCGTGCACGGGATTACGCCGACTTCGCAGCGGGTGAAGATTGCCGGCATCTTGTTTGCCGAACGGGCGCATTTCTGCGCGGAACAGGTGTATGCGCGGGTGAATGAGGACGACGCCGAGGTCTCCAAGGCCACGGTCTACAACACCTTGGGTCTGTTCGTGGCCAAGGGGCTGGTGCGGCAGGTATTCGTCGAGCCAGGCAAGGTCTTCTACGACTCCAACGCGCACCCCCATCATCATTTCTACGATACCGGCAGCGGTGAACTCACGGATATCGACGCCTTGGGAGTGGCACTGCATGAATTGCCGCCGTTACCCGCGGATACGGAATTAGACAGCGTGGATGTCATCGTCCGCATCCGGCAGCGTCAGCCCAAGATCCGACCGGCTTGAATCGGCGCGCGCCATTGATTCGTCATCAACTCGGGGTGCAAAAAACGCTTGAAGAACACCCCCGAGCCAAGAATAATTCCCGAGCAGATACTTAAGAACCCGAACGCGCCGGCGTAGCTCAGTTGGTAGAGCAGCCGATTCGTAATCGGCAGGTAGTAGGTTCGAATCCTACCGCCGGCACCAGTTTGGCGCGCATCGATTCGAGGATAACAAGGTTTGAGTGAGACATCGGGATCCAAGCGTCCGATTCTTCAGTAACAGATGCCTGGTTGTGACGGGGCTGACCCGAATCGTTTTTTCGGTAGCGGGGTCAGACCCCAGTCATTCAATCGTTTCCAAGGTCGGTTCGACAGCTAGTGGCGACCTACACGCTCGGCGGAGCGGCGATTTTGATAATACGTGGCGAGCGTGTCGACCTCCTCGCCGATCAGCAAGTCGGTCATTGCGTACATCATCTCGTTGTCGCGCATATGTTTGCTTTGGAAGTCGCGCATCGAGTGGGCGAGATACTCTTGTCGTTGTCCTGCTAAGATCGGGTACTGTTGAATGGCGTCTTGATTGTATTCGTTCGGCTCGTGACACCGGTCGCATTTCTCGACCAACTCGGCAAGCTTTGGATTCAGTTCTACTGACGAGCCGCTGTCGATGTTAGCGCGTTTGACTTGCCCTTGGGCCCAGTAGTAGGCCGCGACATCCTCGATCGACGAATCACTGAGAGGCATCACCACCGCATGCATGCCGCGATTTTTTCGGGTGTTGTCATGAAATGCCCGCAACTGATTCGTCAAATAGCCCCTGCGTTGCCCGGCGAGATGAGGGACATAACGGGTATTACTGACGCCGTCCTCGCCATGACAGCTCGCGCACTGAGCAATGACCTGCGGCATCGGTGGCATATCCATCGTTGCGGAGGATGCGGTTTCTTTGGTGGCGGGGGTCTTAGCGCCACGGGTTAGCTGCCCATAGAAAACGGAGATCGCTATCGTCACTGCGATGATCCAGGCCAAAGTCTTCATGATTTCATACTCCGCGGCGGTTAGTTTCGAGCATACCAAAGTACCAGCCGCATACTTTGGTCACCGTTACAGCCGTATCCATTCAGCACGGTCACCCGTAAGGAGTGCTGCTGCGACCGGTATGAGCCGGTACGGATACGTTCCATGAATACCCCCATTACATCCCTCGCGTGGCGGGCCATCGCTTACAAACTTCGATGATATGGCAAGGCGGTTCTTGCTTTTTGTTTTCGTACAATCAATGACATGGCAATCCATTGCGGCGCGAATCCACCGGTAACCTCCAGGTTGCTTAGATCAGCCTTATTGCTTCAACGTCGCTGGTTTCGGTTGTAAGCGCGGCTCGCGCGTGACACAACTATCGAGAATCGAGCCTATCTCGCGTCCTGAGTGGCGTACAGGGAGGCGACACTTTCTATAATGGCCTCACTATAGGGCAAGCTCATATTGTGCATCAGTGAACTGCCTCGTTTGCCATCGCGGTACGCCCGCAGCGCCCTGATGAGATAGTCTCTATTCTGCCCGTGAATCTTTGGAATCTCCATCGTAGGGTTTTCGATACCGGGAGCGTGACAACGGTCACATTTTGCGGACAGCTCCTGCACGGTTACCGGACCGCTTTCCGCCGCTTTAGATTCTTGGGTTGCGTAAAACGCGGCGATGTCGGCGATTTCCTGATCGGTGTTGTCATCGAGCATGATGTCGTGGGTTCGGGTCTGGTCGCGGTAAGCCTTGATTGCGCTGACCAGATATTGTGCATCCTGTCCGGCAAGCGTCGGCGTCGTTGCGTCGTGACTCACCCCGTGAGCCCCATGGCAACCACCACAGCGGGCGGTCAGCGGCTCGCCGGCGACCGGGTCGCCGACCGCGGGTTTGCCGCGCCGGACCGGTGTCTGGGAGGCGTAATAGATCGCCATGTTTTCCAAATCGATCCTGCTCAATCCACGTAGCATGGTTTCCATGGTTGAAATGTTACGGGTACCGTGCAGATAGGCCTGCACGGCAGACATGAAATACAGCGGTTGCTGGCCCGCCAGACTCGGCATACCGGGCTCGGTGGCGTTGCCATCTTCGCCGTGGCAACTGGCGCATACCTTGGTCGCCGCCTTACCCTTTTCATAGGGCGACAGGGTGATGCCTTTTTTGTCCGTCTGCGCCTCGAGTGCGGGCAGGGTGGAGTAAAAGGCGGCGACATCATGTATCTCCTTAGTACTCAATTGTTTCGTCATGTCCCGTAGTGCTGCGTGGGTGCGCTTCCCCTCTCTGTACGCGAGCAAAGACGCGTAAAGATACCCATCCACTTGGGCCGCCAAATGCGGAATACCTGGCGCAACCCCCCTGCCATCCAGCCCGTGGCACGCCGCGCAATGCGCCTCGGCCAGAGCCTTGCCGGCGTTGACATCCGGTTGCGCAGTTTTCGCTTCCTGTTCGTCGGCACAACCGACCAATAGCAATGGTAATAAGGCGATTAAAGCAAGATGTCTCATTGAATAACCTCGAGGTTCAAACACACCGCATGACAATCAATAGCGCAAGCTAGATATGACAGTTTGCATTAGCATAAATCATCATCGCACAACGAAAGATAGTGTAGCAATATATCAGTTAGTCGCCGCCATCTAGTAACCTGTCATCGCTGCGGCCGTCCGCCCTCGCTGCTCGCCTTGGTCGATAAGCGGGTTTTCGCCACCCGACGGTCTGGTTATTCCCAAGCATTAAGCTACAGATATCGGCTCACGCCATCACCACATTCTCCCAGAAGCCAACCAGGACCAACACCAGCAGCGTCAGTCCGATGAGGATCAAGGTGGCGCCCAAAATTTTCGACCCAAGGGTCATTTCCCGTGATGGTGCATCCACCAGGTATTTTTCCAGTTCACCGCGCTCGAGTAGGCGCCGATATTCCAGGGTGTGCTCGTGTTTGTATTCTTCCAGTGGCATCACTCCGGTGAACATGACGATGTCCTGCGGCAGCTTGTCGGGCCGGAAATGGACGTTGAAGAAATGCACCGAGAACAGGAATACCGCGGCCAGGAACGCCTCCTCGCCGTGAATGATGGTTGCCACATTGAACACCCATCCGGGTAACACCGAGGCGGTTGCTGCCGGGAACCATAACATAGCGCCGCTAATCCCGATGATTGCCATACCCCAAAACGGCGCCCAGTAGTCGAATTTCTCCCAGTAGGCCCAGCGGTCAAACACCGGCCGCGGTGCCAAACCGAAAAACCACTTGAACATGGCCGCCGCTTGTTTGAAGTCATCGAGGTTGGGCACCAGGGAATTAGGACCAAACCACCGCCACGTGTTGCGTGTTTTTATGACGTGATAGGCAAAGAAAATCAAGTGCCCGAAAAATAAAATGATGAAGGTCATTGCCGCAATGCGGTGCAGTAGCGCGGCGATTCTTGGTCCACCGATAACTTTCATCACTGTCTGCGCCCACGCGCTATCCGCGAACAACGCGGACGTGCCGGTGAGCACCAATGTCATCACCGCCAGCGCCAGCAGGAGATGGGAGACTCGCCACGTGAGGCTCCAGCGCTTGATGTATTGCTCGTTGGCTTCGGGCAGTTTATCGGTTTGAATATGCGGCTTGTTCTTGCCTTCCTTGCGGTCTTGGTATTCACGGTAAAACCATAGTGCCGAGTGCAACCAAAAGAAGGCAAATACCCCGACAAGCAGCCCGATCATAAATTTGGATGCGACCCACATAAACGGATAGCGACTGAAGTCGGCTGTATTACCGTGCGGATGGAAGCTTATGAAACCTTGCGTCGCATCCGCGTGGCACTTACGGCAGGTCTCGAGGCGGTTGTTTATATGCATCCTCGACGCTTCGTCATTTACCCGCTGAATCTGGTGGTGCCCGTGGCAGTCATAGCATTTGGCGGTGTAGGCATAACCCAATGTGGTGACTTGCCCATGATACGTTCCCGTATAGGTTTTCAGTTGCTGGCCATGGCAGTTTCCGCAATTGGAGGTAATGGCCAGTTTGGTCGTATCGACACCGGGAGACTCGATTTCATGGGTGGTGTGGCAATCGACGCAAACGGCGGCATTTGGGTTGCCTTCCTGCTTTACTTCCTTGCCGTGTACCGAGGTCAAGTAGGTCTTGGTGATGTCGGCGTGGCACTTACCACACACCTCGGGTATCTGTAAGCGAAAATCCCAGCGCGCCTTGGTACCCAAGGGCGCGAAGGTGTGGGGATTATGACAATCGGAACAATAGGCGTTGGGTTTGGAGAGGTCTTGCTTGCTGGGCCGGGCATGAATAGAGCCCATGTAGCCCTTGATTTTTTCCACCACCACATCGACTCGTTCGTATTCCTCAGTTCCATTGTCATTTTGGGTTGCGAACGTGTCTAGATGGCAGTTAACGCAGTTCACCGCGTCTCTTTTCTCGTTTCTGCGGTGCGGAATTTGCACGACATCCCAGTGGCAATCCACACAAGCGCGCCGCGAGTGCACACTTTGTTTGAACAATTCCGGGGAGACGTATAGTTTGCGCATTGCCTGCTCACCGGGCTCTCCCGTGGGAACACCAAATCCCGCGTAACCATGACACCCCAAGCACAGTTCATTCTTGGGTTTTGCATCACGGCTTCCGGTAGCCGCGTCGCCACGGAGATCTACCTGGGCTTGAGCATCCGTCAACCAACCGCCCGGTGCCGCCGCCAGAACAAAGACACATGAAAAAATCCATGCTGTAAATCTCGAAACACGCATTTTCTTAATACTGCCTTTTTGCCACATGGTCCTGGTACCCGCAGTATTGGCGCTGTGGTTAACCTCTCTTATCACCACTACCGCAGTCAAAGACGAAGCACGGATGGAAAAAACAGAGACTTCTGTTAGAGGTAATCAGCCGGGTTTTTTCAATTTCCGATGGATCGTGGATAAATCGACCCCACGGCCTGATTGCATGTCTTTTGTTCACGCAGTCCTGCTTACCCTGATTCCTAGAACCCTGCCAGAAATGATACATCCCATTATTGTATGTGCCCAAACGCCGCGATTCACCGCGCCGCGCACCGGATATTCACTTCGTGCCCTGTTTAGTCTTGATCGCAAACAGAAGGGGTCAGGCGGACACAGCCCTAACCCCTGGATTTTCTGTTACTTCTTATGAGGCTGTCCAGCCCGTGAAAACCTGTATAGCGCATGCATTTTTCAACTTCCGTGACCTAGATCAAGCGATGGTGGCAATGTTAGCGCACCTTGCCCCGGGCTGCGAAGTGAAAGGGCAGGCCCCTGACCGGTTATCCGCTCACGTCGGTCTGTGCGTTACACGATTAGGGAACAGGAGATGGCCGACCAAGGGCCGCCGCCGGCTGAGTTGGGTGTTACCGCGGAGCCAGCAGGTCCGTACCCGCGAGTTCATGCGCGGCCACCAACGGATCTACGGCTGCGGCCTCAATCATGGGACGCTTGTCGCGAGCAATGGCGCTGCGGACCTCGAGGTTACGACGCAAGATATTGAAGATCAAATCATGGTGGGCGCTAGATCCGCTCTCGTGTCTCGCGCGTAGCCAGAGCAGATTGATCACCCGCAAGCTGGTGTCGTGACCGCGATCCGCAAAATCACCGGCTTGGGTGTTGGTGGGCGAGAGAGCGGGTTGGAAGAACAACGCCGGGAAATACCCATGGGACTCATTGGTGTCCACGTAGTTTGCCAGATAATTCAATCCACGATGGACACTGCATGCGCCCTTCAGTTCCTCCACGGTAAGATTTTGTTGTAGCGAGTCCACTGCACCGTATTGGTGTTTCTCTTCTTGATCTAGTCGTATCGTGTCAATGACCTCGTTGTGTACCATCAGTGTCGCGGATTGCCATATGTGATCGTTGTCACCGGCCGGCAGGATATAGCCGAGCTCCATACCGGTCTCGGTGCTATTCAAGTAAATATGAGACAGTTCTTGCAGGTCCCGCAGGAAATTCTCCAGTTCGGGCACAAAGCTGGGATGCTTGCGCGTGAACTTGCGATCATGCAACTGTGGAAATGTCTCTTTAACCGGTTTGGCATCTGCTATGCGGATAAAACCTAAGTCCGCATTGCGATTAACGAAATAGAATCCTTGGACGCCTGGATAGCGTTGTACAAAACGGGATACGGCTTGGGGCGACATAGCTCGCTCTACCCACTGATAAAGTGGATTCATGTTACTTTACTCAAATGCAAGCCTGATTTATAGGCGTCGTCACAAACAAACCGTTCGTCTGATGAAACAAGCCCCACTAACCGCGATAATTGGCCGATTTTGGCGGATAACCGAGGCGATTTTCTCGGCAAACGGTAGCGTAAGCATCGCGAGCGGTATCCGCGTTAGAGGTGCCGCCGGGCCCAATTAGTGCACACCATAGGGAGTGGAATTTGCGTTTACATCTGGATAGCGGATTGGTAACGGAAGCCCGCTTCGTCGCATCTCCAAATTGCGACGCGCGTCCCGCGGCAGCGATGGTGAATGTCGTCGTAATTCATTGTATCAGTTTACCGCCTAATCAGTTTGGGACCGATGACATCGAAGCGTTCTTCTGCAATTGCCTGGACGTGTCGAGACATCCGTATTTTCGCGAGATTCAAGATCTCAAGGTCTCGGCACACTTTCTTATCCAGCGAAGCGGCGAGTTGAAGCAGTTCGTGGCCACGAACATGCGCGCATGGCATGCGGGAACCTCTGAGCTTCGCGGTCGTTGTGATGTCAACGATTTTTCTATTGGCATTGAGTTAGAGGGTAGTGATGACCAGCCGTTCGAAGAAGCTCAATACGAGACCTTGATTGAACTGACGCGGGTCTTGACTGCCGTGTATCCGGGAATCGTCGCCGCGAACCTGGTGGGCCATTGCGACATTGCCCCGGGTCGCAAAACGGATCCGGGACCACATTTCGATTGGAACCGGTACCGCAGCGAATCCCGTGCCGGCTGGCGGATTGGCCCATGAGCCGCCGAGTCACCATGCTCGCGCAAATTCTGCTCGGCGCTTGGCTAGGTATCGCGATGTGGAACGCGGCGCTGGCGGTTGTGGCTGTCGATGACCGGGGACAAGCCATCGAGTTCGCAAATCCTCCGCAACGTATTATCAGTCTCGCCCCGAATATTACCGAGCTACTCTTCGCCGTGGGCGCCGGATCCCAGGTAGTGGCGGTTTCGGAGTACAGCGATCATCCGGCGGATGCATTAGCCCTGCCTAGAGTTGCCAATGCCTTGGGTGTTGATTTCGAGGGTGTCTTGGGCCTTCGGCCAGATTTGGTGATCGCGTGGCTAAGCGGTAATGGGCGCCGTGTGATCGATCGTCTGGAGTATCTTGGAATCCGCGTTTTCGTTACCGAACCGCGGCGGTTTGCCGACGTTGAACGGTTACTATCCGTGTTCGGCCAGATCTCCGGTTATCCACGGGAAGGATCGAGTCAAGCGGCCCGTTTCCGGCAACAAATCGCTTCGCTTCGAGATCGGTACGCGTGGAAATCTACAATATCGGTCTTTTATCAACTCTCGCAGCGGCCATTGATGACGATAAACGGGGAGCACATGATCGGTGAGCTATTGACATTGTGTGGCGGCGATAATGTTTTCGCTGATTACCGCTTATTAGCACCGACCGTGCACATAGAAGACGTCGTGAAGCGGGACGCGGATGTAATCCTGATTAGTTCGACGGTGCCCAACGTCAATCAGGTACGCGCACAATGGATGATGATTAAGGACCTCAAAGCCGCAAAAACAAAACGAGTATTTGTCGTCGATGCGGATCTTATCAATCGCCAGACCCCAAGGCTGGTGCAAGGCGCGGAACAGATTTGCCAGCTGATCGATCAAGCGCGTTCGAGTTGATCGCTTAGCCCACATATTGCGCCAAGAATCCGATGCAAAAATAGGGGCCAGAGTCTGTGACTCCGACTCTTATCTCTCGCCGGATTCTTCAAGTGTCGGCAGGGAATAGCGGCGGGCGCCTTGGTGCAATGCGGGTTAGTCCCGAGACCACAACACGTCCGGCTGTTCGGCGGCGCGGTTCAGCGCCCGGGCCAATACGAACAACAGATCCGACAGCCGATTTATAAATTGTCGGGAGATGGGGGAGACGTCGTCCGATAGCTTGGCCAACGTGACGAGGCGCCGCTCCGCACGGCGACAAATCCCGCGGGCAACATGGCATTGTGCGCCCGCATGGCTGCCACCTGGAAGAATGAATTCTTTGAGGGGTTCGAGTTCTGCATTGAAATCGTCCAAAAGCTGCTCGAGTTGCTCAACCTTGGGCTGCGATACCATGCGATGGCCCGGTATGCTGAGTTCTCCACCCACGTCGAACAGCGTATGTTGGATGGATAACAAGCACTCCCGGATCGGATCGCTAAGGGTTTCCGTCAACAGTACACCGATGGCGCTGTTCAATTCATCCACCGCGCCCATCGCCTCAACCCGTGCGTCGTCTTTGTCCACGCGGCTGCCATCGGCGAGACCGGTGGTGCCGCGATCACCGGTACGGGTGTAAATCTTAGATAATCGATGGCCCATCTATTACCGGTAGTGAAACAGTTTTCAATGCCTGAAGGATAACATGACGGCTAGAATCGTCGCGTGGCTAAATCCCGGATCACGTGGTTCAGGCCCGCTGTAACTTGTGTGAGGCGGGTGAAATCGATCTTGTCGGGCGTGTCCTGTGAGGTGTGGTAATAGGGATAACGAAACGGGGCGGTGTCGGTCACCATGATCGCAGGATAACCATGTTGCCAAAAGGAAGCGTGGTCCGAGCGGCTAACGTCGCGCAATAGATTGGGTGCGGCGATGCCCTCGGAGGCGATCGCGGCATGACTGCGGAAGCTCGCGATGGCGGTGCGCACAAGTTGGCGGGAGCGCAGGTTGCCTATGAACGCGACGAAGTTGCCCCTATCGGGATATAACCACGCCAAAGGTGCGGGGTAATTCTGTGAGTTGGGTTCATCCGTGTAGTACCCAATCGTCTCTAACGAGATCATGGCGATAATATTTTCACCGTTTTGCTTGGCCCTACCCACATACGTCACGCTTCCCATCGCATCGGTCCCACTGTGCGGCAGTTCTTCATTGGCAAATGCCACGAAATGAACCGTTCGGTGGAATCGTTGGTTAGCATTGAGCGCCGCCAATTCCAGCAACGCGGCCACGCCGCTGGCGTTGTCATTGGCTGCGGGGGACCCAGGGACCGAATCATAATGAGCACCGACAACAAGAATGTTATCGGTCTCACCGTTAAGTTTCGCTACCACGTTGCGAAATTGCGTGCCGTATGCGGTGTACGCTTGATTGCTTACGGTCAATCCGGTGTGTTCGAACTGCTTGACGATGTAATCGGCGGTTTGGTTCAACTGCTGCAATTTCCCGGCGTGCCGCTCGCCAATGGAAACGGCAAGCGCGTGAACATGACGTTGCAGATCGGCAGAATCAACTGGCTGTGACCCCATCGGGCGCCGCCCGGTTTCACCGGGCATGTTGACGATCCAAAAATATGCCGCTAGCAACGACAGCGCCGCCGCGCCAATGACGATGACTAATATGCGCATGGAAACGATATCTAAACCGTATATTGCACCAAGGATCCCGGATAGTGGCGAAGGGACTTGTGCTGCGCGGAGTCGCAGGGGCGGGCGGTTAGACGCGGCGCTGGCAATTGAAAAATAGGGGTCAGATTACGATTATCGGATCGCATCGAATTGTTGGCGGTATTGCGGCCTGTTCACAGGGCCTTGCCATTGCGCACCACACCGACACCCAGTCCCTCGATTTCCAATACGTGATGCCGCAGATCCACCAATATCGTCGCGAATTCCGGGTTTTCGGGCAGCAGGTAGACTTGATGGCCCCGGTGCCGATAGCGCTTGACCGTCACCTCCTCGTTCACCCGGGCGACCACGATCTGGCCGCTGGTGACATCCTGAGTGCGGTGCACCGCCAGCAAGTCGCCATTGATGATGCCGACATCTCTCATGCTCATGCCGAACACCCGCAGCAGATAATCGGCACGCGGACGAAACACATCCCCGCGGATGTCCAAATAATCTTCGATGTGTTGCTCCGAGAGGATCGGACTGCCGGCGGCGACCCGCCCGACCACAGGTAAACCGCGCCCATGCCCGTGACGTTCAGCCAAGCGGATGCCGCGGGATGCCCCGGGAATGAGGGTGATGACGCCTTTGCGCGCCAGGGCCCGCAGGTGATCGTCGGCGGCATTGGGCGAGCGGAACCCGAGCTGCTGGGCAATCTCGGCCCGCGTCGGCGGCATTCCGGTGCTGTCGACGCACTCACGGATCAGATCCAGTACCTGGATCTGACGCAAGGTCAGCTTGTGCATGACGAATGACTGGATATAATCACAGTAACCTGGATTATATCCAGTCATTCGACTGTCGCCAAGGAATGCAGCCCAAAATCCCATCCCCGGCGAAGATTTCCGCGACAAACAAAGAAAACGCGCACGGCGTTCGGCCGTGCGCGTTGTATTTCCAGACGTGTGAGTAGCGTTTACGGCCTGACGTAGCTCCAGCCCTGCTCCTGCAACTCCATGATGCGAAGCACACCGGCAGGGACCACTTTGACACCCTCAACGAGTTTGACGTCTTTGCCGCTCTTTTTGGCGAACTTTTTCATCGTGTTGCCACACGCGCTGAAGGTGATGTTTTCGTACAGCGCGAGATCCGGCACCCGCTTGGATACCGGGCTCGCGGGCGTCAACAGTTTCAACCCCGGTCCGTAGGCAACGATCTCGATCTCGATATCATCGCCCATCGCCTTTTGCAGGTTGACGGCGTTGTTCAAGGCAATGTTTTGCGTGCGCACGTCATCGGTGCTCACCTGGATGACCAGCTTGTGTTTGGCATCTGCGAAAGCGGGGCCCTGAAAACCAGCCAACGCTAGCAACATAGCGATCGCCAGACCTGCGGATAGTCTAAGATTCTTCATCAATGCTCCCTCCTCGAGAACAGGTAATCTAGTTAAAACGCGCTTAGCGCGTCATGTGAGTTTCGGTGGTTGTCCGGTACTCGGTGTATTGAGACGTTGTTGCTCGCGAAATTATTCCCGGTACGCTGGAAACGGTCAGATTGGCATGTACCGCCAACCTTCTTCCTGCAATTCAAGCAGCTCGATCACCCCTGAATTCACCATTAAAACCTCGGGTAATAGTTCGATGCTTTCGCCGCGTTCCCGTTTCATGCGTTTGCGGGTCTGGGAGCATCCCGCAAATACTATATGGTTTTTATGCTGCGCATTGAGCTGCTGAATCCGGTCTTTGAACGGCGAAGTGCGGGCACTCAATAGGTACAGGCCCTCGCCATTGGCGACAATCCGCACTAGGTTGGCGGTGCGGCCGCCGGTTTTGGCGGCGAGCAATGTCTCGGCTTCGTCCAGGATCTGCTCGAACGCGTCCGCGTCGTTGCGGCTGGCATGAAACACGACTCTGACCCGCGATGCCGATGGATCGTCAACGCCCGCCACCAGCGCTGACGGTGCGGCTGGGTGCCAGACAGGGTACGCCAACCAGCCCAATAGTCCCCCCAACGATAGTGACGCGATCGCCGCTGCCAATCCCCACGCAGGAAACCTTGAGGGCAGCCGTTTGGCTTTACCCAAAAGTGGTGAGACCTGATAGGCGCTACGCACCAGATCGCGGGTGGCACGCAAATCACATACGTGGGCACGCAGGTCGGCGTCTTTCGACATCGCCATATAGATCTGCATCATGTCATCGTCAGACAATTCGTGATCGATGAATGCGTTGAGCATTTCGTCTGAAATCTTATTTATCTCGGTCACTTTATTCTCCGGATGTGTGCCGTATTTGGATTACTTGGCTTACCTTGAGCAATAGGCTCGGCTGCTGTGAGCAATCCCCGTAACCGCGCGCGCGCACGCGACAAGCGGCTCATTACGGTGCCGACCGGTACCCCTAGGATTGACGCGGTTTCGACGTAGGAAAATCCTTCTAAGTCAACCAGGGTCAAGGTCTGGCGGTGGGTTTCGGGTAGCGCCTGGACCGCTGCACGCACCATGCGCACGAGCTCCCGTTCACCGCTTTGGGTTTCCGGCGTTTGCTCATCAATCAACTCATGATTGTCGATATCATCGGTAGACGCTTGCTTGCGAAAGTGGTCGTGCCGGCAATTTGTCATGATGCGAAACAACCAGGCATCCAATGCCTTGAGGTCGCGCAGATGTCGCGCGCCTTGCAGCGCTTTGACGAGTGTTTCGTGGGTGAGGTCTTCGGCCAAGGCCCGGTCATGGGTCCAAGCAAAAGCGGTACGATACAAACGCGGCCTGATTTCTGACAGCCGTTTCCTGATCTCACTATGACGTACGAATTGAAATGGAATCATGGGCGTTTCGCGTATGTTCTGAGTTTCAGGACGGTTTGTGTTTGATTTTATTCCAACCCAGCGCGATGCGCCGCTGTATAAATGTTGAGAATTTCGTAAAAAACGCCGGCTTTGCCAGGCATGGCTTGCCGGAAGGTTTACGAGATCGAGCTAAATAGTGCTTTCTAGTCCGGAAACTGGAGTGTAAACCGCTGTCCACCAAAATTATGGACACTGTCATGGGCCTCTATCAATACACGATCGACGCCGGGTGGGATGCGAACCTGACCCAGGCTACGGGTAAACGGTTGTTCGTTCTCGTGGGGGTGGTATAACACCCGGCGCGCGATTTCCTCACCTTCGGGTGTCAATACCCGCCAGTGGTTGGCGTAGTGATCCCAGCCGGTGTCGTCATGGCGCACGGTGGCCGAAATCGTGCACACGCGCTGGGTACAACGGGCCTTGGCGTCGACGACGTCGGCCTCCCCGGCCCATAGCTGCGCGGTGGTTAGATACCACACGGCCGCAAAAATGACGGTTGGAAAGATTCTAGACACCGGTGTGCTGATCAGCGACTGCGATAGACAATGCGTCCCTTGCTGAGATCGTAGGGTGTTAATTGCACCGTGACCTGATCGCCTCGCAAGATGCGGATATAGTGTTTGCGCATCTTGCCCGAGATGTGAGCGGTGACGATGTGTCCATTCTCGAGCTCCACGCGAAATTGCGTATTCGGCAACGTTTCAATCACGGTGCCCTCCATTTCAATATGGTCTTCTTTGGCCACGGTTTGTCGTGTTAGATATGAAAATCTTCGATCATGATTAGGCGGGCCGTATGATGCCGGAACACAGTTGGGCCGTAAAGGGCTTCAATGATTAGTCACTGCTCGGATAATCGCACCCAGGCGCTATTTTTGAAACCTTCTGCCGGTTGGAAGCCAGTCTTGTAAGACATCTTCCGACAGTCTTTAATCCAGTATCCGAGGTACACCCAAGGCCGGGACAACTGTTTGGTGTATTGAATCTGCCATAAGATCGCGTAAGTCCCCAACCCACGGGATGAATGTACCGGGTCAAAGAATGTGTAGACCGCGGATAATCCATCTGCAAAACAGTCGGCGACGGCAACTCCAACCAATTGGTCGTGCACGCGCATTTCGAAAAAGCGTGTGTCAGTGACGTCGCTGGCCAGGAATTTGTAGTATTTCTCGGGATCCGGATCACACATCGTACTCTCGGGGTGGCGATCTCGTTGATAGCGAAGATAAAGATTAAAATGTTCCGCATCGAACTCCGCTGCGGTCTCAATCACTCGAACGTCACGGTTACGCCGCAAGTTGCGCCGCTGACTGCGCGTTGCTCTGAATTCGTCGACTGGTATACGTACGGAAACACAAGCGTCGCACTGGGCACAATGAGGTCTGTAGATCATGTCACCGCTGCGCCGGAATCCATGTCGCGATAGTTGGGTAAATAACCGATCGGTGACTTTTAGCTCCGGATCGATAATCAGCGTGGTGGCTTCCTCCGCGGTTAAATAGGGGCAAGCGTGAGGCGTGGACACGTACAACTTGATGGATGCCTGTGACTTAGTCATGGTCGTGTTATAGCCATGTCGGCAGGAAACTGCCACCTACCGATCCGGTCCGGTGACTTCAACGCTGTTTCTAGTTCTCCCAAAAAACGCACGCGGGGCACCGGTTCCGCACCGAGACGCATCACATGTGGGGACGGAACCTGGCAGTCAATGAAATGTAAATCCCACTGTTGTGCCAGGCGTATCAGGTGTGCCAATGCTGTTTTTGATGCGTCGGTCTGCATACTGAACATGCTCTCGCCGAAAAAAGCAGCACCCAGCGAGACGCCGTACAACCCGCCAACCAACGTTCGGCCAGTCCAGGTCTCTACTGAATGAGCATAGCCCAACTGATGCAGCTGCAAATAGGCATTGATCATATCCGGCGTGATCCACGTCCCACCGGCCTGCTCTTTGCGACGCGGTGCTGCGCAGCGGTTAATCACCTGCTCAAATGCGGTGTCTATGGTGACGTGGTATGAACGGTTGCGAAGATTCTTGTTCAGGCTACGAGAGATCTTGAAGTTGTTTGGATAGAGCACGGCTCTTGGATCCGGTGACCACCACAATATGGGCTGCCCCTGGCTATACCAAGGAAAGATTCCCAATTTGTAAGCCTCTAGCAGCCGTTCACTGGATAGATCACCGCCGATGGCCAGCAGGCCTTCGGGGCTTGCATGTTCGACTGGTGGGAACCAGCGGGTTCTAGATTGCAAGGACAAAAGTATTACCAGTGCCTAGCGTCATGATGAGACATTGTGCGGCCAACGAACCAAGCTCGCAACCGTGATCGATATTTCATTGGTATTCGCGACGATACGGTGAATGGGTGCGCAACACTTGCGTGTATCGTTGCATCTCCCGGGTCTCACGATCCAAGGATTCGGCAACTGCATTGGCAAACCGTGGATTACTCAGCCAATGTAACGAATAAGTCTTGGCGGGAATCAATCCACGGCTCATTTTGTGTTCGCCTTGTGCGCCGGCCTCGAACCGTTGTAGTCCATGCTCGATGCAATATTCAATGGCACTGTGGTAGCAGGTCTCGAAGTGCAAACCGTCGAAACTATCCAGCGCGCCCCAATAACGCCCAAACAGGGCGTTGTCGCTTTGGAAATTCAAGGCGCCGGCGACATATCGAGCTCCTTCCCTGGCGAGAATCAAAACCACCTGTTGGGCCATCTCGCTGGCCAACCAATCGAAGAAATCCCGGTTGAGATAGGCATATGCGCCATGGTTCATAACCGTGGACCGATAAAAACGATACATTAGATCCCAGTGTTGCTGTGTCAACTCGTTGCCGGTGAGCGTTTCCATGCGTATCCCTGCCTCGCGGACCCGGCGTCGTTCCCGCTTCGTCTTCTTGCGGTTTTTAGCGTTAAAGGCGGTCAAGAACTGATCGAAATCTTTATAATTATTATTGTGCCAGTGAAACTGGTTTCCGATCCGGATCATGAAGTCCCTTCCACGGAGCGCATGAGTGCTCTCATCATCGGTGAACAGCCAATGTAGGGATGACACGTCCAGTGAGTGCGCGTGTTGGCAGGCCTTGTCGATGATCGCATCGGATACTGACTTGCGCTCGGCAGTGAATCTTGTTGTCAGTAGCCGGGGACCCGTTACCGGAGTGAAGGGGATCGCCACCAATAACTTGGGATAATAGTCCAGCCCGGTGCGATGATAGGCGTTAGCCCATGCCCAGTCGAAGACATACTCCCCGTAGGAGTGATATTTCAGGTACATCGGCACAGCACCGATCAGATTACGACGCGAGGAATCACGATAAACCAGCACATGCTGCGGTGACCAGCCAGTGGTCTCGCATACGCATTCGGTGCGTTCGAGTCCAGACAAGAACGCATGGGTGAGAAAAGGGTTATGATTGTCCGTTAACGCATCCCAGTCTTTAGGATTGACTGCGGAGATGTTGTCGACGATTTCAGTGTACATTAGCAGAGTTTAACATTCCGTATGGCGGCTATTTTGATTGAATCGAGCAGTTCGCTGAAAATAGGCCCGGAAATCTTTCGTGTTCTGAATTAAAGAAGGTACACATGGCGGATACGCTGTCCATTGCGATCGCGCAAGTCAACATGGTGGTGGGCGACCTTACCGGTAATGCGGACCGAATCATTGAGACTGCCATGCGCGCACGGGATGATTTGGAGTGTCAGTGTGTGGTATTTCCCGAACTCGCCATCACCGGTTACCCACCTGAGGACTTATTGCTGCGGCCTGCGTTTATCGAGCGCAGTCATGTAGAGTTGGATCGAGTGCGGGCGGCGGTCTCCGGCATTGCACTGGTCGTGGGCTATCCACTGCGCACAGACGGATACTTGTACAACGCTGCGTCGTTGATACACGCAGGTGAAGTATTGGGCACATACCGGAAGCAGTGTTTGCCGAATTACAGTGTGTTCGATGAGAAACGGTATTTTGTTGCGGGAGACGCGCCTTGTGTCGTCAATCTTGATGGTGTGCGCATCGGTATCACCATCTGTGAGGACATATGGCAAAACGGTCCCATAGAGCAGGCCAAACAAGCTCAGGCGGACCTGGTGGTGAACATCAACGCTTCACCTTTTCATATTGAACGGCCCAGCGAGCGCTTCGACATCGTATCGCGCCGGGCGCGTGATAATGCATTGCCGATCATGTATGTCAACATGGTGGGCGGCCAAGATGAGCTGGTATTCGACGGCGCTTCGTTCGTAGTGGATCGTCATGGCATGTTAACTCAGCGGTGCGCACATTTTGACGACGCCTTGGTGCGGGTCAATTTTGAAAAAAGCCCGGTGTTGACCCAACACGCAGCCAAGATCGTTGCCGAGGAGCCGTTGGAGCAGAGTGTATACCGAGCGATCGTGTGTGGCGTTCGTGACTACGTGACCAAAAATGGATTCAAGGGCGCCGTTATCGGCCTATCGGGTGGAATTGATTCTGCGTTGACATTGGCGGTGACGGTTGATGCCCTCGGTGCGGACAATGTGGAAGCGGTATTGATGCCGTCACGCTATACATTAGATATGAGCATTGCCGATGCGAAATCTGAGGCTGAGGCACTGGGTGTGGAATATCATGTCATCTCGATCGAACCGCCGTTTGATGCCTTTTTGACTCAGTTGCAGCCGGTGTTTGGCAAGCGGCCCATGGACGTAACCGAAGAAAATATTCAGGCCCGCTGTCGGGGTGTGTTGTTAATGGCAATCTCGAACAAGACCGGCAAGATCGTCATTACCACTGGCAACAAGAGCGAAATGGCGGTGGGTTACGCCACGCTCTACGGTGATATGGCCGGTGGTTTTGCAGCGATCAAGGACGTGCCTAAAACGCTGGTGTACAAATTGGCCGCGTACCGAAACGGAATCTCGCCGGTTATTCCCGAACGCGTATTAGAACGCCCGCCCTCGGCGGAGTTAGCTCCGGACCAGAAGGACGAAGACACACTCCCGCCCTATGAAGTACTGGATCCCATACTTGGGCGCTACATCGAACAGGACCAATCGCCGGAAGATATCATCGCTGCCGGTTTTGAGCCGGACGTTGTTTATCGTGTGGCCGCTATGGTGGATGCAAACGAATACAAAAGGCGGCAAGCTGCGCCCGGTGTGCGCATCACCCAGCGCGCGTTTGGCCGCGATCGGCGCTACCCACTTACCTCGAAGTTCAGGAGTCGTCCGGACGCCGCTTGAACATGCGGGACATCCACGAACCTCGCTGCGTTGAGTATTTTCCGGCACTTATTTGTGGGATGTACTCGCTATTGGGAAAGTTGATTTTAAGGACACGCAACGAATCCTGGGCAAGCTCATTCATGCCCATGCGTTGATAAGCCACCGCCATCAATCCGAGTGCATCTTCCACTGCGAAAGTATGCTGATACTCTTCAATGACGTTTTTACAGCGATTCACCACGGCGACATAAGCGCCCCGCCGAAAGTAATATTCGGCGATGTTGATGTCGCTCATCGCCAGGATATTGAGCAGATGTCTCATGCGTTGCGTTGCATTGTCCGTGTAAGTACTTTCCGGAAATCGATTCACCAACTCACGAAACGCCAAAAACGACTCGCGCGCGGCCCGTGGATCACGATCGCTAACATCCGTAGTCCCCATCCAACGGTCGAGAAAATTGCGATGCTCGTTGAAATTGACCAAGCCCTTCATGTAGTACGCGTAGGCCACGCCAGTATGAGCCGGGTGTAAGCGGATAAAGCGGTCCGACGCCGCGATGGCCGATTCTGGTTCGCCTTTCTTGTAATAGGCATAAATGGTGTCGATGTGAGCCTGATCGGCATACGGGCCATAGGGGTACCGTGCTTCCAGGGCCTGATAGAGCTCCAGAGCGAGTTCCCAGCGTTTTTTACTTAAGGCCTGTGTGGCTTCGCTGTAGAATTTCTCGACCGGCCAGTCGTCACGCGCCGATTCTGGTTTCAGGCTTGCACAACCGCTGGCAACTGCCATTGCCACGGACACTGGAAACAATACGCTAGACCACTTCATGAGACATGACTTGCAGTTC
>CAMYNX010000040.1 GCA_947259875.1 uncultured Gammaproteobacteria bacterium
ACCGGTCTGCCACCACAAATGCGGTGTTCAGTGCGTCAGTGCTTGCCTTACTGCCGTCCAAGGGGACCAAAATCGTCTTGATCGTCATATCATCACCATTAACTGCGTGGATCAGTTGGGTTCAGTACACAACTGCACTCAGAGCAACCCTGCCGCCCTTGCCCACTGGTACTTCGCGCCCAACACCGCCACCGGCAGCTCTGTCGTATACGGGTAGGCCACTATGCCCCGTTCGTACAGATACTCCGAAGCCTGTTCAACTTCGACATCGCCCACCAAGGAAGCGACAATGGGCTTATTAATTCCGTTACTACGTGCTTCTTCAACCACCCGCGCCGTCAACTCCGCAAATACCATAGGTGGCGTGATAATCGTATGCCAATAGCCCAGAATCAGCGCGTGAATCCGGTCGTCCTCCAGGCCGATGCGAATCGTGTTTTCGTAGGTAGTCGGCGGCTCACCGCCGGTGATATCGACCGGGTTACCGGAAGCACCGAACGGCGGGATAAATTTCTTGAACGCCTCATCCAGATCTTCGGGAAACTTCATCAAAGACAAATTGTTGTCGACGCACGCGTCCGACAACAACACACCAGAACCGCCGGCGCCGGTGATGATCACGATATCCTCGCCTTTGGGGGTAGGTAATATCGGCAGGCCGCGCGCGAACTGCAGCAGGTCATTCAGGCTGTTGGCGCGGATGACACCACTTTGGCGCAGAACGTCGTCATAGATCTTGTCGTTACCCGCCAGCGCGCCGGTATGCGACGCGGCAGCGCGCGCACCCAGTTGCGTGCGGCCGGCTTTGAGCATCACCACCGGCTTTTCCTTTGACACACGTTTGGCGACTTCGGCAAAGCTGCGGCCATCTTTCAGATCTTCTGCGTGCATCGCTATTGCTTCCGTGTTGTCATCTTGCTCGAAGTAAGTCAACAGATCGTCTTCGTCCAGATCAGACTTGTTGCCCAGCCCGACAATGGCCGATACACCCATCTTGGTGGACCGGCTGAATCCAATAATCGACATACCGACACCACCGCTTTGCGAAGACAACGCGACCTTACCCCTAACGTCGTAGGGTGTGCAGAATGTTGCGCACAGATTAGCGGGTGTATAATAAAAACCATAAATATTTGGACCCATGATGCGCACGTTGTGCTTGCGCGCAACGGCCAACAATTCATCTTGCAGCCCCTTTTCACCGACCTCGGCGAATCCGGACGGAATCATCACCGCACCGGGAATACGTTTTTGACCGACTTCCTCCATGGCTGCCGCGCAGAATTTTGCCGGCACCGCAAACACCGCCAGGTCCACGTCCCCCGGGATGTCGAGAACACTTTTGTATGCCTTCTTGCCCAGTATCTCATCGGCCTTTGGATTAATAGGGTAAATCTCACCCGGGTAGCCGCCGTTGATCAGATTCTTCATCACCGAGTTACCGATCTTCCCTTCGCCGTCTGAGGCACCGATCACCGCCACCGACTTTGGATTCATTATCGGGTTCATGGCGGCGACAATTTCTTCCCGGCTTGGCCGATACCGCTCTTGGGGCGGATCGAAATTGACTGATATCAATGCATCCACAGCCGTCGCACCATCTGCCCGCGCCATAATCGGATTCAAATCCACTTCCTGGATCTGAGGAAAATCGTCTACCAGATTAGAGACATTCACAATGATCGAGACCAGCGCATCACGATCGGCGGGCTGCGCGCCGCGAACGCCTTTCAAAACCTCCGCCGCCTGGATGCTATCAAGCATCGACCGCGCATCTTGCTCTGAAGTGGGCGCCAATCGGAAGGTGACATCTTTGAGGACTTCCACCAGGATCCCGCCGAGACCGAACGCGACTAACTTACCGAAGCTCTGATCGGTTACTGCACCGACGATCACTTCCTGGGAGTCGCCGGTCATCATTTGTTGAATCTGGACGCCGGTTACCACGGCGTCTGACTTGTGCGCACGTGCGTTGTTGATAATCGCATCGTATCCGGACCGCACTGCATCCGCATTGGAAACGCCCACCAGCACGCCACCGGCCTCGGTCTTGTGCAGGATGCCCGGGGCCACAATCTTCATGACCACTGGAAAGCCAATCTTCTGCGCAATTGTTACCGCCTCCTCCGGCGAGGTCGCCAGACCTTCCTCAGGTAACGGTATGTGATAAGCATCGCAAACCGTCTTACATTCCGGGGCGGTAAGTGAATCACGGCCCTCGCTTTTAACCTGCTCCAATACCGCACTGACGTCTTTTCTACGGTATGTCATGCTAGGTCTCCTTTGTCGTTATCACTGCCAATACTTTCAATCAAACACACAAGCACGTCTTGATAGACTTTGGCAGCGTCCACGCTAAGCACGTAGCTCATGGTATTCCTCGATCTTGGGCGGCTCCCTGGTAAATGCACCTGAATCATGCAAGTGCTCGATGTGTTCGCTGTCGTAACCGAGAATTTCCCGGAGGATGATTTCTGTATGCTCGCCGAGTAACGGCGATCGCTCCACCTCTACCGGCGAATCCGAGAGTTTGATCGGGCATCCGACATTTTGAAAATCTCCGCGCTCCGGATGCGGCACCTTGACGATCATTTCACGCAACGCAACGTGGGTGTCATGCGCCAGGTCCTTGGTACTCATAATAGGACCGCACGGCACATCGACTTCGTTGAGGACCTCCATCAACTCCCATTTGGTATGCTTACTTGCGAATTCTCCGATGATGCGCCACATATCTGTTTGATTCTTGCGCCGCCCCTTGATGTCAATAAACCGCGAATCCTTTGCAAGCTCATCACCACCGATACGTTTGGCGAGCGCCTGCCATACGTGTTCCTGCACCACCACATACAAATAATCATTTGGGCCGCCCGGCTTGCATGGCACGGCATTTCCAAGTTGCCCACCGCCAGAATCATTGCCAGCACGCGGTGTAAAGTCTTCGAATTCCTGGATCGAATACTCCGGCATTGGACCGCGTTCGATGCGTTGATGGTCGCGGAATTTCACCCGGCACAGATTCATCACGCAATCCATCATCGCGCATTCCACGAACTGACCTTTGCCAGTACGGTCCCGCTGAATCAGTGCCGCCAGGATCCCTGCCATCAGGTGGATACCGGTGCCCGAATCACCGATCTGCGAACCGGTCACCATCGGCGGACCATCGAACACCCCTGTAGTGCTCATCGACCCACCCATGGCCTGCGCAACATTCTCGTAGGCCTTGAAACTCGCGTATGGACCCTCGTTGCCGAAGCCCTTTATCGAGGCCATGACAATCTTGGGATTGATCTCGTGCACGTGCTCCCAGCTAAACCCAAGGCGACCCAGTACGCCAGGGCCGAAGTTTTCCATCACCACATCACACGACTTGAGCAAATCGCTGAATACCTCTTTTCCCATCGGGTTTTTGAGATTAACCGTTATCGAGCGCTTGTTGCAGTTGAGCATCGTGAAGTACAAGCTGTCTGTATCGGGTATATCTTGTAATTGCTTACGCGTGACATCCCCGGTCGGGGGTTCGAGCTTGATGACATCGGCGCCGAGAAAAGCCATGAGCTGGCTACAGGTGGGGCCGGCCTGCACATGGGTCATGTCCAGTACCCGGATTCCAGAGAGTGCTTTGTCCACGAGTGTCTCCTTAAGTTACTTGTACATTGTCTGCGCCTTGGTCCCCGGCGCGTATTCATTGGGGTCAACCCAGATATTGATCACCGCGGATTTCCCGGTGCCTTGTACCGCCTCGCGCGCCCGCTGCAACGCTGGGGCTATTTCACCGGGCTGTCGGACTTCTTCCCCATAGCCACCGAGCATCTCGGCAAATTTAGAGAATGGCACATCACCGAGAAGATTACCGACATCGCCGCGTTCGGTTCCGTATTTAGTAATCTGCCCATAGCGGATCTGATTCATGGCCGAGTTGTTGCCAATCACCGCAATGTAGGGGGCACCGAACCGGTTGGCGGTCTCCATGTCAAATGCGGTCATCCCAAACGAGCCATCGCCGTAGTAGCACAGCACCTCTTTGTTCGGGTGTACGAGTTTCGAGGCCATCGCAAATCCAGTACCGACCCCGAGCGATCCCAATGCCCCGGGGTCCATCCAGTTCCCCGGTGCCCGGGGTTGTACCGCCTGGGCGCTGATGGTGACCACATCGCCGCCGTCACCGATGTAGATCGTTTCTTCGGTGAGGAATTCATTGAGTTCCCAAGCGACCCGGTAGGGGTGAATCGGATCGTTATCCGATTGGAATAGCGGCATCAATTTCTGCGTCTTCTGTGCCTCCAGCGCACGGAGTTCCTCGAGCCAGCCTTCACGTGTTGCCGCGCCATTCTCACTCGCTGCGGTTGTAGCATCGTGCACGGCTTTGAGGACCGCCCCCGGATCACCGACCAGACCCAAGGATACATCGCGGTTCTTGCCCACGGTGCGGTAATCGAGATCGATCTGCACCACCGTGGCATCGGCGCGCAACCGCTTGCCGTAACCCATACGAAAGTCAAAGGGTGTCCCGACAATAACAATCACATCCGCTTTATTGAACGCATCTCGCCGCGTGCGGTGGAAGTGGTGGGGATCGCCCGGCGGTAGGATGCCGCGTCCGGCACCATTGAAGTAAGCGGGAATGTTCAGGGCGCGCACCAAATCAATCGCCTCTTGGTGACCGCGGCTAGCCCAAACCTGGGTGCCAAGCAAGATCGCGGGTCGCTCGGAATTGACCAGCAGTTGCGCCAAGGTTTCGACATTGGCCGGATCTCCAATGGACTTGGTGGACACCCGATACGAACCGGCCTTAGGGATCGTCGCTTTTTCGAATTCGACTTCGCGGTCGAGTATGTCACGCGGGATTTCCAGATACGAGGGGCCGGGTGCACCGGCGAAACACTCACGCGCCGCCATCGCGATCATGTCGGCAACTCTTTCAGTCGATCGTACACTCGCCGCAAATTTGGTGATCGGCGACAAGATGTCTACGTGAGGCAAGTCCTGAAGTGAACCCATCTTGTGTTGAGTGAGCGCGCCTTGGCCCCCAATGTGCAGTATCGGGCTTTCCGATCGGAACGCGGTGGCAATGCCCGTGATGGCGTTGGTACAACCCGGACCAGCAGTCGTAACGACGCAGCCGAGCCTTCCAGTCTGCCGCGCGTAGCCGTCGGCGGCGTGGGCAGCGGTCTGCTCATGGCGTACATCGATAATGCGGATATCCTCATCGACACAACCATCATAGATATCGATGATATGGCCACCACAAAGTGTGAATATGGTATCGATGCCTTCGTTTTTGAGCGCCTTGGCAACCAGACGACCGCCGGATATCACATCACCCGCCTGACTCTTCTTGGCAAGGGTGTCGGTGGCCGTATCTGAGACGTTTAAGTCTTTTGCTCGTGTCGACATGATTCGGTCTCCTGAGGTAATGATTTCGATTCAGCCCTGAGTTTTTCGCGTCACTGGACTATCATTCTAGATAATCCGCATATTGCTTGACGTGCTCTGCCAGATTCAAGGCATGTTCGCGCACCAGCCGCTCCGCTAAATCGGTGTTTCTGTCCTCCAAAGCTTCGATGATACGTATGTGATCAATAATGGATTGGGAGGCGCGATTACGTTCTTTAATGGTTTGTGAGCGTATCGATCGCATGTGCATAAATAAACCTTCCCCGATCTGTATCAGCAACCCGCACTTGCTCAACCTCATAATCGCCTGATGAAATTCAGTATTGGTCTCAGAATATTCATCAATCTGCGCCCCGGTCTCATCCGCATCATCAAAGGTAGTGAACAACTTACGCAAACTTGCCAGTTCCTTATCCGTGGCATGTTTTGTGGCGAGGCGCGCGGCCATCCCTTCCAATGCGGCCCAAACGCAAATCATCTCGAGGATTTCTCTTTTGGATTTACGCACCACGAATGCGCCCCGGCGTGGAATGGTCTGCACCAGACCCTCCTGCTCCAAACGCGATATCGCCTCGCGGACCGGTGTGCGACTAACGCCAAGCTCTTCCGCTAATTTGCGTTCATCAAGCTTGGGCGGTTCCGCTGCGGAATAGATGTCCATCGAAGTAATCGCTTCTTTCAGCGCGTCATAGACCTTGTCCTTAAGCACGAAGTGGACATCCACCGGCCGCACGGGAAGCTTTAGATCCGACATGTGGCGTTAATCCTCAAGTGCTGTATTCCGTATTTGGTATACAATATACCATTGTTTAGGGCGCAACAACCCCTGAAGATAGACCGCTCAACTGCTTGTTAACCCGGTGGTATTGGCAGCCTGTTTAGTTGCCTGCCGCGCGCGTGCGAAATTTGTCCTTCACCAGCTTTATTATCGGCAACAGGAACAGCACTATCGCCGCCGCCATGATCGGCCCGGAGATCGGCCGCTCGAAGAACACCATGAAGCTACCGTTGGATATCAATAATGCCTGGCGCATAGACGTCTCCGCCAACGGACCTAACACGATCGCCAATACGGCCGGCGCTAAGGGGTACTCGAGCTTACGCATCAGATACCCAACGACACCAAAAATCAGGATCAACCACACGTCGTGCATGTCCTGGGTCGGCGCATAGCCGCCAACGATGCACAACACGAAAATGATCGGCGCTAAAATGGTGAACGGTAGACGCAGTACCCAGATGAAAACGGGAATGAAGCCCACATTGATCAATAGCGAAAAAACATTGGCCACGTACAGACTGGCGATTAAACCCCATACAAACTCCTGGTGTTCGATAAACAACATTGGGCCGGGCTCGAGTCCCCAGATCACCATGCCGCCCAATAAAATGGCGGTTGTCGGAGAACCCGGGATTCCCAAAGTCAGCATCGGTAGCATCGAACCGGTGCTCGCCGCGTTATTGGCGGACTCCGGTGCCGCGACGCCTTCCGGATTGCCTTTACCAAAGGTTTCGGGATGTTTGGATATCGTCTTTGCGACACCGTACGCCATCAGCGATCCCGGGGTCGCGCCGGCAGCCGGAAGAATACCTACGAAGTATCCGAGAATTGAACCCATGACGATGGACTTGAAGGTGTCTTTCAAGGTGCGCAAATCGTCGATGATCCGACGCACCGTCACCGTGGCTTGAGAAATTTTTACATCTCCTTTGCTGCTCTCAATGGTCCACAACATCTCGCCAATGCCATAAATGCCGATCGCCAACACCAAGAAATTGATGCCATGTAAGAAACCCGGAATATCGCCGAACACCAAACGCGGTTGGCCACTGATGATATCGAGACCCACCGCACTGAATACCAAGCCGATAAATATCGAGAACAGGGTCTTGGGTATGTCGTCCCCACCCAGACCGATAAACGTCGCAAACGCCAACATCATCAGCGCGAATTCCTCCGCCGAGCCAAACGCCAGCGCCACCGCCGCCAATGGCGGCGCGAATAAGGTAAACAAAACCACCGAAATCGTACCGCCGATAAACGACGCAGTCGCTGCGGTAATCAGTGCTTTGTCGGCCAACCCTTGCAACGCCATGGGCCGGCCATCGAACGTGGTGGCGACCGCGGTGGAGGCGCCTGGAATGCCGAGCATGATTGAGCTGATGGCGCCACCGTACATGGCACCATAATAGATCGCGGCCAAGAAAATGATCGCACCGGTGGGCGGGACCAGAAATGTCATCGGCAGCAGGATCGCCACACCGTTTACCGAACCTAGACCAGGCATGGCACCGATAAACAGACCCAACGCACAACCAAAAATCACCAAACCCAGATTGAGCGGTTGAAGTGCAATCGCGAATCCCTGCATAAGGTGATCGAATACTTCCATCGTGACGTACTAGAAAAATATGTCGTACAAGGGGTAGAAAAGCGGTTCGGTCATACCTTTGGGCAGCGTAATTCTCAACGAAATCTCAAAGAAGAAAAACGCCACGATCGGAGTCATCACGGCAATCACACCGGTTGGCAACCAGTGATGACCCCCCATGTATCGCATGTAGAAAACCATAAACAGGGGGATGGATACGTAGACTCCGACTATATGGATCAATCCGATCATCACCGTCAGCGCGCCCGCCACCAACAAAAACAACCGCAACGTTGCAGCATCCATGTATTGGTCAGTGGAAGCTGCCACCGTGCTGCTGCGTTTGAACCAACGCGCAATGATCCACAGGCAACAAACCAGCATCCCGGTGGCCAACCAAAACGGAAACGCCCCACCGCCTGGCCCCTCTTCGGGAATCCAGCCGATGGGGAGTTCCGCGCTTTTCCACATCAAGTAGGCCGAGAACAACCCCATCACCAATGCCATTACCAGTTCGGCTTTACGCATGGTGCTCGGCCTTCTTTAATCGACGAGCAAAAATTTCCAGCGATTAGATCTCGCCGATATCCTTCAACATTTTCTGATGATTGTCTTTCTCTCGCCCCCAGTAGGCCTTTAGATCACCACCGGTCAAGAATTCACCCTGCAGGCTCTTCTTCTTCATATAGCCTTGCCATTCCTCCGTTTGGTATACCTTCTTGAAAACATCACGGTAGTAGGCTTCGGCCTCTTTGCTCATACCCGGCGCGCCGACCACGCTACGCTGCATGAAATATACGAAGTCCTTACCCAACTCGCGAAACGTCGGCGCATCCTTGAACAGCGGTAATCGATCGGGGGTAAAGGCCGCCAACGGAACCGTGTTCCCGGCTTCATAAAAGCCAAGTTGTTCCGATGGATTGTTGACCGTCGAATTGGCGTGTTTCCCGGCGAGTTCCTTCGCGACGCGGCCGCCACCCTTGAACGGTACATACTTCATATCCAGGCCATAGGCTTTGTTCAAAAAACTGGTGAGCAACTGGTCTTCTTGACCCTTGCCGGTCCCCGCCATAATCCATTTGTTACCGGCCGCTTTGGCGGCCTTGACGAAATCAGTAACGTTGTTGATGCCTGTGTCCTTGTGAACCCACAGCAAGAAAGTATCCTCAGCCATGCGGCCGATCGGTGTGTAGGTCATGATGTCCACTCCCAAACCGGGCTGACGCAGCGGCGTGGTGTAGAAACTGTTCAAAGTGACCATGATCGTGTGGTCGTCGCCGGCTTTCTGCTTCAGATGAACCAGCGCTTCAGCGCCCGAACCACCGGGTTTATTGATTGGGATAAACGGCTTGGAAGCAAGCTTGTGCTTTTCGATCACGCTTTGCATCAACCGCGCCATCTTGTCAGCACCGCCGCCTTTCCCCGCCATAATGACGAAATCAACAGGCTTCTTGGGCTCCCAGCCGGCTAACGCGATTCCCGAAAAAGCGAATGCAGCCATCGCCGCTACCACAACTGGCACGACTGCTGTTTTACACAGTGTCTTCATTGTTCTCCTCCTAAGGGTGATGTCAGTAACCCGGGTCAATGCCGTATCCGGGTTATATGTGCCCCGCACCGGTTGCAAGCTGCGACCGCGGGGAATACTAAACGATTTTTTAAGCGTGGTATATCGTATACCAATACAAGCGTGCCGAGCAATAAGCTTAGACACGACCACACAGTGCTCATTTCATTATATTGCGCATGATAAATCAAACTTCCTTGCTCTTACCCCGCGCCAATACTTGCGCCATGGTGGTGCCGATCGTAACCGGTGACTCAGCAATATGGACACCCGCATCTCGCAACGCTTCGAGCTTGGCCTTGGCACCTCCGGTCCCATGCTGAATGATCGCACCCGCATGACCCATACGCCGACCCGGCGGGGCAAATCGACCGGCGACATAGGCGACAACGGGTTTGTCGCTGGGATTGGCTTTTAAATAATCAGCCGCTTCTTCCTCCGCCTCACCCCCGATCTCACCAATGAGAATTACGCCTTCGGTCTCATCATCATCCATGAACAATGCCAAACAATCACAGAATGTCATGCCTTGTACCGGATCGGCACCGATACCAATACAAGTCGATTGACCCAGATCGACTCGGGTCGTTTGTTCGACGGCCTCGTAGGTAAGCGTCCCGGTACGAGAAATAATGCCGATCCTGCCGCGGCGGAAAATCTCTTGCGGCATAATGCCGATCCGGCACTCGTCCGGGGTGATAATCCCAGGACAATTTGGACCGAGCAGCCGGGTGTTGGTTGATTCCAGCGCACGCTTGACGCCGACGATGTCCAACACCGGGATGCGCTCGGTGACGCACACTATCAATCGCATACCGGCGTCAATTGCCTCATGCATAGCATGTGCTGCATGGGCTGGAGGTACAAATATCACGCTGGCATCGGCGCCGGTCGCATCGACCGCTTCTTTCACCGTATCGAAAACCGGCAAACCCAGGTGCCTGGCGCCGCCCTTTCCGGGCCTGACACCACCGACCATTTGGGTACCGGAAGCGAGCGCCTGTTCGGTATAAAAAGTCCCCTGCTGTCCGGTAATTCCTTGGCAGATTACCTTTGTATTCGCATCAATTAACACTGCCATTATGCCATCACCTTAGAATCACGTCGTTCAATCATGGCTAACCACTCACCCCTCGCACCCGCTGCCACCAGGAACGGCGTTGTATCTCTTTAGTTTGTTTCGCGGCCTTGACTGCTTTGTCTGCTGCATCAGCAAGATCAGTGGCAAAAATAATATTCGGCCCCGCATCTTTGAGCCTGCGGATTGCAAAAGTCGCATTTGTCCCGGCGAGCCTGGCAACCAACGGCACCTTTAGAGGCATCTCGCGGTTCGCCATGATTATCGCATCGGCGATTGTGTCACAACGCATGATGCCACCACCAAACACGTTTACTAAAATACTCGCCACACCCGGATCGGACAATAACAGTTTTAACGCCTCTTTGATCCGCCCTACCTGCGCAACCGGCGGTACATCGAGGAAGTTTGCCGGCGCACCCCCAAGCAAATGAACTGCGTCAAGGGTCGCGAGCGCAGTCCCGGCCCCACTCGCCAAACAGCCAATATTGCCGTCCAACTTGACATAGTTGATTCCATGTTGCGCCGCTTCCAGTTCTCCGAGGTGCAACTCGGCTTGGTCACGCAGCGCCTGAATGTCTTGATGCCGGAATAGCGCGTTATCGTCGAATGTCAACGTTGCATCTAACGCCATTACCTCGCCGGTAGCGGTGATCGCCAGCGGATTTATTTCGATGAGCGACGCATCCAACGCGACAAACATTTCATACATGGTCTGTATGACACGAGTCGCAACACTCGCCTGATCTTCGTCAAGAGCCAATTCGGACACCAAGCCTTGGGCGGTTTCTTCCCCCAATCCCTCGAGCGGATCGATGGCGAGTTTAATGATCGACTCTGGATGCGTTTCTGCGATCGATTCGATATTGACGCCCCCCGCTGCCGATGCGATCAAGGTCACTCGACTGCTGTGACGGTCAACTAACATGCCAAGATACAGTTCACGCTGCACGTCGCAGGCTTGTTCAACGTAAACACGTTGCACATCGCTCCCCGACGGCCTGGTTTGCGTGGTGATGAGTGCATGGCCCAACATTTGCCCGGCATGCTTTTCTACATCGGCGACAGATTTCGCAATTCGCACCCCACCTTCCCCCTGGGGTGCGTCTTCGAAATGACCGGCGCGGCGCCCGCCAGCATGAATCTGTGCCTTAACTACCCAGCCGCTGCCATCTATCTCCCGGGCGATCTTTACCGCTTCATCGACGGTTGAAGCAACCGCACCCTTAGGTATGGGTATTCCATACTTGGCAAAAAGTTGTTTGGCCTGAAACTCGTGAATATGCATGGCTCCCCTCTAAGTACTCGAGCGCTGTTCCGTAACATCGGCAATCGATAACACCAGCTTCCCAAAATGCGCGCTCGTCTCCATCGCTCGATGCGCTGCTTCCGCATCATTCAAACCGTACACCTTATCTATCACCGGTACAATCGTGCGGTCTGACAGCCGCGGCAAAACGGTTTTCGAAAACTGGGCGATAATCGCCGCCTTCTCCTGCGTCGACCGCGACCGTAGGACGGACCCCACGATCTGTTGTCGTTTCACCATCATCAAGGCCAGGTTCAACTCAGCCTTGACCCCGCCCATGACCCCGATGATCATCAAGGTTCCACCTACAGCAAGGGCCTTCATATTGGACGCAAGATACGCGGCGCCGATGTGATCCAATATCACTTGTGCGCCCTGCTTATTAGTAAAACTCCTGACCTCATCAGCAAAATCCTGGGTAGTGTAGTCAATAACCAAATCAGCGCCGAGCTTTTTTACGCCTCCGGTCTTCTTCGGGGAAGCGGTCACCATAACTCTGACTGCCGGCGTCAGTGCCTTACATAGGTGGATGGCGGCTGTGTTGACACCGCCACCCCCACCGTGAAGCAGCACTGTATCGCCATCTGCCAGTCCTCCGATCAAGAATACGTTGAGATAAGCCGTGATGTAAGTCTCACAGACACACGCTGCCTCATTGAAGCTCATTGATTCGGGGATGCGCATCACGTGGCCGGCATCGGCCACTGCGAACTCCGCATAACCACCCCCTCCAACCAGGGCCATGACCCGGTCACCCACTTGCCACTCGCTGACATGAACCCCGACCTCCGCCACAACACCAGCGACCTCGAGTCCCAATATTTCTGATTCTCCCGGGGGCGCAGAGTAATTCCCTTGGCGTTGTACGATATCCGGCCGATTAACCGAAGTTGCCATCACCCTGATGAGCACTTGCCCCGCCTCGGGTATGGGTGTTTCCGCATCTCCAAGGTAAAGCACCTCAGGACCACCGAAATCCGTTAATAGCACCGCCTTCATGTTTTATTTCGCAGTTCGCCGATTGACTCCATCAGTATCTCTTCATCGCGCCGCACCGCCGCCGTTGCTGTTCTGTTTGTTGGCGATCAGTCATTCTAATATGGGTCATGCGGCGTCGGCTGTTTCCACGCGGGCGGCACAAAATTTGAATTCGGGAATCTTGCCATAGGGGTCGAGGGCGGGGTTGGTCAAAACATTCGCCGCTGCTTCAGCATAACAAAATGGGATGAAAATCATGCCTGACGGAATGGCTGTGTCCGCCCTGGCCTTGAGTTCGATCACACCGCGCCGGGTCGTGACTTTGACCGGTGCGCCCGGTTGGATATCGAGGCGGCGTAAATCAACGGGTGACAGACTGGCCACCGCTTCCGGTTCAATCTCGTCGAGGACTCTGGCACGACGGGTCATCGCACCGGTATGCCAGTGTTCGAGTTGCCGCCCAGTAGTCAAAATCATCGGATACTCTTCATCCGGTGTCTCATCTGGTGAGGTGATTGTTGCCGGGACCAGTTTACCGCGGCCATTGGCAGTAGGAAATCGCTCACCAAACACGATATCTTCGCCCGGTAGATCGGGCCCGCTGCAGGGATAGGTAACAACGTTCTCCGCCTCTAACCGCTCCCAGGTGATGTTGTTCAAGGACGGCATGACCTTCGCCATTTCGGCAAACACATCGCGGGGATGGCTATAATGCCAGTCACAACCGATGCGTCTCGCCAGCTCCTGGATGATCCACCAATCCTGACGCGTGTCTCCAGGCATCTCCAGCGCACGCCTTCCAAGTTGAACCTGACGGTTGGTATTAGTGACGGTGCCTTCTTTTTCCGGCCATGCGGAAGCAGGTAGTATCACATCGGCATAAAACGCAGTTTCGGTCAGAAAAAGATCCTGCACTACGAGGTGATCGAGCTTGGCGAGCGCCTCACGCGCGTGTTCTGCGTCCGGATCGGACATCGCCGGATTTTCACCCATGATGTACATTCCCTTGATCTGTCCCGTGTGGATCGCCGTCATGATCTCCACCACCGTCAAGCCTTTGTGCGGATCAAGCGCGCTGCCCCAGATGTCTTCAAAGCGGCCACGGACATCCGTCACCTCGACGGACTGATAGTCGGGATACATCATTGGTATCAGACCGGCGTCAGAGGCACCTTGAACGTTATTTTGACCGCGGAGCGGATGGAGCCCGGTTCCAGGCCGACCCACTTGCCCGGTGATCAGTGCCAATGCGATCAAGCAACGGGCATTATCGGTGCCGTGTACGTGCTGTGAGATACCCATGCCCCAAAATATGATCGCGGCGTCCGCCTGGGCGTAAGTACGAGCCACAGTGCGGATGGTCTCGGCTTCAATACCACACACAGGGGCCATCGCTTCAGGCGTGTAGTCTTTGACGTGGTGCCCCAAGTTGTCGAAACCTTCGGTGTGTGCATCTACGTATTCCCGATCGTAGAGTTGCTCTGTGATGATTACGTTGAGCATCGCATTCAGCAACGCAACGTCGGTTCCCGGATTGAACTGCAACATGTACTTCGCGTGACGTTTCAGCGCCTGCCCTCTGGGATCCATGACGATCAAGGTCCCCAGCTTGGCTGCTTGTTTAAAATAAGTTGCCGCAACCGGATGATTTTCCGTAGGGTTGGCGCCGATCACGACAACCACATCCGCGTCCTTGACAGCGGTAAACGGCGCAGTGACCGCGCCGGAACCGATGCACTCGAGCAACGCCGCCACCGAAGAGGCGTGACACAAACGAGTACAGTGATCGACGTTATTGGTGCCGAATCCCGTGCGCACCAGCTTTTGAAAAAGGTACGCCTCTTCATTCGAGCACTTCGCAGAACCAAATCCAGCCAGTGCCTGATGACCGTCGCGGTCGCGAATCGTCTTGAGTCCCGCGGCCGCAGCATGCAACGCCTCCCCCCAACTCGCTTCTCGAAAATGGGGCAAGGGATGCGCCGGATCGAGGTCGAGGTCACCGTGCTTGGGCACATCGTCACGGCGAATCAGCGGTTTCTTGAGACGATGCGGGTGTTGAACGTAATCAAAACCAAACCGGCCTTTGACACACAGACGATTCTCATTTGCTGGACCGGCTCGACCCTGGACCGCCGCTATCTGGTTGCCCTTGATCTGATAAGTGATCTGACAGCCGACCCCGCAATATGGGCAGATACTATCCACTGCCGTTAACGAATCAGTGTTACCGATACCGTTTACATCAACCAGTGAAGCCTCCATCAACGCCCCGGTCGGACAGGCCTGAACACACTCACCACATGCCACACATGTGCTCTGCCCCATGGGATCATCAAAGTCAAACACGATCTTTGCATCATCGCCGCGGTATGCCATGCCGATGACGTCGTTGACTTGCACCTCGCGACACGCGCGCACACACAGATTGCAGTGTATACAAGCGTCCAAAGCGACATGCATCGCCGGGTGGCTGGCGTCCGCAGTCGGCGCATTGCGAACCGGAAACCGGCTGCTATCAACGTCTAGGCGCTCAGCCCATTGCCAGAGACGCGAATCTTTATCGTGAGTGATTTCTCGTCGCGGTTGATCCGCCAGCAACAGCTCCATGACCATGTGCTGCGCGTTGCTGGCACGCGCGTTGTTGGTGTGCACCACCATTCCGGGAGTTGGCGTACGCAAACACGAGGCCGCTAACACCCGCTCGCCTTCGATCTCGACCATACATACCCGGCAGTTACCATCCGGACGGTAGCCGGGTGCCGGCGAATAACACAGATAGGGAATCTCCACGCCGCAGCGTTTGGCGACTTGCCAGATCGTCTCGTCAGGCATGGCCTCGATCTCGCCACCGTCGAGCATGAACTGTATCGGTCTAGCCCGCATACTGCACCAAGGATTCCGGATGATGGCGACGGGATGGGGCGGCGGATCCCCTGCTGTGCGGGGACAAGCGCCGCGCTGGAGCGAAATGCATAGCCGTAGCTATGCGTTGAGTGAAGCGCAAGTCCAGGCGTTCTAGACCGAGCCAGCGCCCGGATAGCCCCGCCCCTATTCTTGCCAAACAGGCTGGAGAGTCGAATGTCGTCATTTCTCGGACGAGACGCTGCGGGTGTTTCGTCTGCGTACCAGGAATAGGGGCGGGACTCCTTGGTGCAATATGCGGGCTATCCATTGAGGTCATCAGCAAAATACTTGAGCACGCAATGGATCGGGTTACCGGCTGCCTGGCCCAGGCCACAGATCGACGCGTCCGCCATCGTTTGACTCAGTTCGGTCAACAGTACGTGGTCCCACCTGGGCTCTGTCATCAGCTTCGCGGCTTTTTCAGTTCCTACCCGACAGGGCGTGCATTGTCCGCAGCTTTCGTCGTTGAAGAAACGCATCAAATTCAACGCCACATCCCGCATATTGTCCTGGTCACTAAAGACCACAATCGCGGCGGAACCGATCAGGCAGCCGTACGGTTCCAATGTCCCGAAATCCAGCGGTACATCACCTTTGGACGCCGGCAGGATGCCGCCTGATGCGCCCCCGGGTAAATAGCCCTTGAAGACGTGACCAACCCGCATGCCGCCGCAGTATTCGTCAATCAATTCCTTAACCGTAATACCAGCCGGTGCAAGCTTTACGCCCGGTTCTTTGACCCGGCCCGAGACTGAATAGCTGCGCCAACCGTTGGCTCCGTTCCGCCCCGCGCCGGCCCACCATGCGGGCCCTTTTTCCAATATGTCCCGTACCCAATAGAGGGTCTCCACATTGTTCACCAGCGTCGGACGATTAAACAACCCGATCTCAGCCACATAGGGAGGCCGGTTGCGTGGCAGACCGCGTTTACCCTCGATCGACTCAATCATCGCGGATTCCTCGCCGCAGATGTAGGCCCCGGCGCCGCGGCGTAATACCATAGAACCGCTTCTTACCATCCCTTCGCTTTCCACCCGCGAAAGTTCTTGCAATAGAATCTCGCGTACCGCCGGATATTCGTCGCGTAGATAGACATAACACTTCTCGGCATCCACAGCCCACATTGCAATCAGCATGCCCTCAATGAAACGATGTGGGTCATGTTCCAGGTAGTACCGGTCTTTAAAAGTGCCCGGTTCCCCCTCATCGGCATTCACTGTCAGTAGGCGAGGCGCCGGTTGCCCGCGCACGATGCGCCACTTGCGGCCGGTGGGGAAACCCGCACCTCCCAGGCCGCGCAATTCTGCCTGTTCCAAGGCGACCATCACCTCGTCTGGTTTGTGTGTACCGGACAGGCATTCCTGCAAAAGCTTATAACCCCCCTTCCGGATGTACTGATCATAATTTGCGTAGTCCGGCAATTGGGGATGGGTTAGGCCCTGATGAATCGCAGCAATTACTGACTCAGTGCGCGCGTGGTCTACAAAATAATGACCCACCTCGGCGATCGGGGCGGTGTCGCAGCGCCCCATGCAGGGTGCCCTCACGATACGTACCTGCGCGCCGGTCCGTTTCGTTAACTCGGTCACCAGGGACTGCGAATTCGCAAGTTCACAAGCAATGCTGTCACATACGCGAACGGTTAATGGCGGCGGCGCCGCCGCCCCTTCCTTGACGACATCAAAATGCGCATAGAAGGTCGCTACCTCGTACACCTCGGTCTGCGCTAACTGCATCTCGTCTGCCAGCGCCGCCAGATGTGGCGCGGAAAGGTGGCCAAAGCGATCCTGGATGAGGTGCAGATGCTCAATGAGCAGGTCCCGCCGCCTGGGCCGCTCGCCAAGAAGCTGCTGAATCGTCTTCAGCGCGTCGGGATCGACTTGCCGGCCCTTGGGGACAACTCCGGCATTGCTTCGCCGTGCACCCGGATGTCCCCGTTTCACAGCGATTTTGACGTGACTCATATTCCTTAGAACCCCTGGTCCTGTGATAATTCTGGTATACATTATACAAGGTGGACCGTGCGTGCAAGATTCACCGTCTGACACGGGCACCCGCCTCGACGCGCGCAGGCTTCAGCCCACATCCTGATTTTTTCTATCCCGCGTCGATCAGGTGCCGCTTACCCTCCGGACTTACCCACCATACATCCTCAGCGCACCCGAATCTGTAATGGCTCCACATCTCACTCGGGACTTTCGCTTGATCCTGGTTGTAGAACTTGCAGCCCAGTGCAATATATTCGCCTCGCCAAGCTCATCGTTTTCTTCGGCCACAGGATCATGCTGTATATCTCACAAAAAGCTTCGCGGATAATAATCCTTTACTAAGCGCGCGCCAACGTAGCGCCGGTGGGAAGAGATACCCATGACAGCACAATTTGTAGACCATAACGGCGGCATCACCACTATTGACGCCCAATTCATCGAGCCGGGAATAGCGTCGATACACCTCATTGAACAAGAGGGTCATGTTGCATTTGTTGATACCGGAACGACACATTCATTGTCGGTAGTTCGCGAAGTCATGCATGCCAAAAATATCTCCGCGGATCGCGTGATCTATGTAATCGTCACCCATGTGCATCTCGATCATGCCGGGGGGGCCGGCGCCATGATGCTTGAGTTTCCCCATGCAAATCTCGTCGTCCATCCGCTTGGAGCACGGCATATGATAGATCCAACCAAATTGATCGCCGGTACTATTCAGATCTATGGGGCAGAAAAGGCACGGCAACTCTATGGCGAGATAGTTCCCGTTGACAAATCCCGGGTGATCATCGCCGCAGACGGATTTGAATTGGATTTTTGCGGCCGCCGATTACGGTTTTTTGATACCCCCGGACATGCACGGCATCACTTTTCAATGCTCGATGAGCAATTCGGGAACATATTCACCGGAGACACCATGGGTATCTCCTACCGTGCGTTCGATTCCGACCGCGGACCGTTCTTGTTTCCGACCACCTCACCGGTGCAATGTGAGCCCGACGTGTTGCATCGTTCGATCGATCGATTGATGCAAACTGAACCACGTGCAATGTTTCTTACCCACTTTGGCCGCATCACGCCAACCGCAAAATTGATTGACGGTCTGCACAGGCGCCTGAATGCCATGGTCGACATGGCGCTAGGCTTAGAAAGCCAACCAGACCGAGAATCCCGACTGATTCGCTTGATCGGCGAATATCTCTTCCAGGAAGCCAAGCAACATGGATCATCGCTCTCCGATGAGCAGATCCGCCGCCATCTTGGCATGGACACAGTACTGAACGCGCAAGGCTTGAATGTCTGGCTGGAACGACGCAAAGGACACTAGCCCAGACATTGCTGCATCAAGGCACCCCGCGTCTATTCTTAGCAAGCATCCTGGGACAACGAATGTCCCTATTTCATCGAAGACACGCTGCCGGTCTCTCCGGTGCAGACCATGAATAGCGGCGGGATTATCCCGATGCCGGCCAGTCCCGGAGTTCGCCCACCGTTAAGTGCGGGTCGTCAGGCGTGCATACGATTTGCGATCAGATCGTCGACCACCGAGGGATCCGCAAGAGTACTGGTATCACCGAGATTACCAATTTCATTCTCGGCAACCTTGCGCAGAATTCGCCGCATAATCTTACCGGAGCGCGTTTTCGGTAAACCCGGCGCCCATTGAATAAAATCCGGCGTGGCAATCGGACCAATTTCAGTACGCACATGTTGTGCCAGTTCCTTGCGCAACTCCTCGGATGGTTCAACACCAACCATGAGGGTCACATAGGCATAGATGCCTTGCCCTTTGATGTCGTGAGGACATCCCACCACCGCGGCTTCGGCCACCGCGTCATGCAACACCAGCGCGCTCTCGACCTCGGCGGTGCCCATACGGTGACCGGATACGTTGATCACATCATCGACGCGGCCGGTAATCCAATAATATCCGTCCTCGTCTCGCCGGCAGCCGTCGCCGGTGAAGTAGTAACCCGGGTACATCTTGAAATAGGTGTCAAAAAAGCGCTGATGGTCGCCGTAGACGGTACGCATTATTCCCGGCCACGGACGCGTGATCACCAGGTTACCCGAGGCGGCACCTTCCAAGATGTTGCCTTGTTCGTCCATCAACGCCGGCGTCACGCCAAAGAACGGTTTGGTCGCTGATCCAGGCTTTAGCGGGATGGCCCCGGGTAACGGGGTAATAAGAATACCGCCGGTTTCCGTCTGCCACCAGGTATCCACAATCGGGCACCTTTCTTCGCCAACGACACGGTAATACCATTCCCACGCCTCGGGGTTGATCGGTTCGCCCACCGTCCCGAGCAGTTTGATACTTTTACGGCCAGTGCGGACTACGAAGTCATTGCCCTGCGCCATCAATGCGCGGATTGCTGTTGGCGCGGTGTAGAAGATATTGACCTGATGCTTGTCGACGACATCCCAAAAACGGCCGGCATCTGGATAAGTGGGTATCCCTTCGAACATCAGCGTGGTCGCGCCATTGGTCACGCCTTCGTGATAATCAAAGACGTATTTGTGAGTCATTGCGGTGAAGACGTTATAACCACCGGTGGTATGACATACCCCCTTGGGCATGCCGGTGGAACCCGAGGTGTACAAGATAAATAGCGGGTCCTCGGCGTCCATTTCTTCGGCCGGGCAATCCGCAGACGCCGCGTCGCAGATGTCCCGATACCATACGTCACGACCCTCATTCCAATTAATCTCCAAGCCTCCGTGCCTCACGACCACGACCTTTTCAATACTCGGCGAGTTCTCGAGCGCCTTGTCGCCGTTGGCCTTGAGCGGCACCGGCTTGCCCCCTCGCAATCCCTGATCTGCGGTGATCAGCACTTTGCACTCGGAGTCGTTGATGCGATCCCGCAGTGAATCCGGAGAAAAACCACCGAACACTACGGAATGAATAGCGCCAATCCGGGCGCAAGCCAACATGGCCACTGCCACCTCCGGGATCATCGGCATATAGATACATACCCGGTCGCCCTTGGTCACACCTAAGTTTTTTAATGCATTGCCAAATTTGCAGACCTGTTCGTGTAACTCGCGATAGGTGATCTTTTTATCGACGCTGGGATCGTCCCCCTCCCAAATAATCGCCACCTGATCACCGCGGGTCTCCAAGTGCCGGTCCAGACAATTATACGCAACGTTCAGTTTGCCGCCTTCAAACCAACGGATGTGGGCTTTGTGGAAGTCATAATCCATGACTCGGTCCCATTTCTTGAACCAATCAACGAATTCTTCCGCCTGCTCACCCCAGAACCCCTCGGGATCTTCCACCGAACGCTTGTACATTTCATTGTATTTGGCCTCATCGATATAGGCGCGTTTGGCTGCCCCCGAGGGGACCGGATACACTTTGTTTTCTGACATGACATTCTCCTTCGGTGAATTCGTATACCTCTGCCCGCAGCGGCCGGACCCAGGTTACACTGTATTATTATCGTGGCAAGGATCACTGAGTCCCCGCGCTCGTCCGCCTGAACCGCTCTCGATACCTACAACTGGCCTTCGCTGGATTACCGCAAAGGCGTTGATTCTAAAGGGTGACGGCTAGCTGTCAATTGCCAACCGCCACAACTCGCTTGTGGTGATCGGTACAACGCGTAAAAAAACCCCCAACGGAACCAGGGTTAGATCTCACGGTCCCATCAGGTAAGCTTGGATCTAACCTGTATTTGTCACCCGGCGGCCCGCGCCCGTATATTGCGCCACGGCATCGCCCAGCTGCCCGAGCCGTGCATCAATCGGCCGGTGTCCTCCGGTGTCCTCCGGTGTCCTAATGACAAATGCTACCTGATCCCCTCGGGGAGGGCCCTGGATTGAAACCTAAGACGTCTGCCAAATCTCGAAGAGCGATCGAATACTTCAACCGGCACATCGATGCCGACATTGTCGCCATCCTTGACGCTTCGTCGGTATTAGAGATTACCGAATTTCAGTTTTTTGGGCTTGCCTATCGCGATTGGCACGGCCACAAGGGGAGCGAACAGCAAATAGAAAAATATTTCGCCGCCTACATGTTTGCTGAGCGTATCCCCAGTTGGGTACGCAGCTTCGCGCGCAAGATCCTGCGATTACACGCCAACGGATGTTTGGACCCCAAATCCTTCGGTATCTGGCGGCGTCTTCCCAGTGCCCGCATGAGATTCTTTGCCAAGGCGTACGTGGCAGCACTTATAGTAATTTTTATTGTAATCACACTGTCGGTTTCCTCGCTTCCCGAAGAGGTGATGGCTGTGTTCCGCCAATGTTACTTCCCGCCGTGTTACTAAGGAAATAAAATAAAAATGGGATCAGATTCACGACTCTGACCCCATTTTTGTACTGTTTTTCTGCGATGTTACTCGCCGAATACTTTGAGTAAATCGACGAAGAAAAAACGCACGCAAAAAACTAACGCGATACAGCCGAACAACAGGTGTCCAGTGTCGCTCTCGCCATTTTCGTCGCGATGTGTGATCCCGTGATAAGCGATAAATCCGGTCACCGCAACCAACACAATACTTTTCAACGTGTCTAGTTCACCCATAGGAAGACCCCGTTACGCTTGGTTGAGGCATCCGTTCGGCGCTGTGCGCGTTCTGTGGCGGCATCATTGCTTGTAGGTTCTTTGTTTGGCGTCAATTTCCGGTACCCGCAACACCCGCTGGTCAGCGGGTTTTGCTAATTCCTGCTTGAGGTACTCGGCACGTTGCTTGATGGTCGGCGGTTTTTCCGGTTCATTGCGCAAGAACCGGGTCAACCAATGCGGTCCCTCGGCGACCTTGTCATCGAGCTGTAACGCCTTATCGTAATCCGCGATCGCCGACTCATACCGGCCCAATCGATCGTACAGGATACCGCGATTGGCGTAAGCACCGCCGAAATACGGTTGCAACACCACCGCGCGATCAAACCATGCCAGGGCCTCGTCGTGGCGGCCCAGTTGCATCAAGGTCCTGGCCTTGGCGCGGACGTAATGCGGGGCCTCGGGTAGTTTCGCCAGGGCATCTTCATAATGGCGCAGCGCCTGCTCATAGTCACCGTCCTCGAACAGCGTGTTGCCTTGCTGATAGGCGGTATTTCCCGGGGTTTTTTCAACAAAGAAAGAATCCCATATCATCACACCAACGACAACCGCCGCAATCGCGATCGCGACGTACTTTAAAAATCGGTATAGCGTTTCATCCACCGGTGGGAAAACCCAGTCGCGCGATGTTGTAAAGCACGGAAAAGAAAAAACACATGATTGCCGAGATGAAGCGGGCACGTTGCTTCTCCGCCGCCAGTTCCTGCTCGTTCAGCTCTTTTTGCAATCTTTTCTGCATGCGGCGCACGCTGACCACCCAGACCAGTTGTGTTACGGGATAAAACAACAAGGCAGCCAACAGGAACACCCAAAGCCAGAACATCAACATGACGCCGATTGTAGCCTTTTAGCCCGCATTTCTCACCAGGAACCCGGATGCTGGCGCAGGACTCGCACAGCTGAGCGCGGTGCCTGGAGCGAGATCCATAGCAGGCTATGGGTCGAGTGAAGGCCAAGCGCAGATGTGCGAGAACCAGCCAGGGCCGGGATAGCCCCGCCTCTAATTCTTGTCAAGCAACCTGGAGAGTCGCATGTCGCTGTTTCCCGGAACAGACGCTGCGGGTCTTTATCCTGTGTAGACGTGAATAGGGGCGGGGCGCCCGGTGAGAAATGCGGGTTAGGGCCGATGTTAAAAAACTTTGATGATTTACCGACAGCAATAAAAAGGGGGAGGGTCACCCCTCCCCCATAACGTCGTGCATTACCGAAACAGCTAAACTTCGTCAGTTGCTTCGTGGTAGTCGCCGATGTCTTCGTACAGCACCTCGATTTCTTTATCGGGTACTGTGGACATCTCCATCTTGTAGGCCAGGAACCACATCATGAACACGCCCAGTGCCCACCACAGCAGTTGCCAGGCCCAGATCGACGGCATGCCGAAGGTCCAGGTGGCATAATCGTTCGGATTACCAAAAATGGTATTGCCGATGACCGCACCCGGGCCGATGCCGAAGAAGAACCACACCAGCACGATAATCCACGCGATCGGCACCAGTCCACGTTTGGACTCGGGCAGACTCGCGTGCTCGCTAAGGAAGTTGTGGAACTTCATCTTATGCTCCAAATCCGCTTTGTTCTGGGTGAACGACGAGATGATAATCGCCAGACCCAGGTTGAAGATGATGCCCCACCCCGCGGAGTGGATGGTCCACGGCCAACGGCCCCACGGAAAGAACTGCGCACCGATCTTCTCGGTGATGGTTACCACGATGAGCCCGGCCGCCAAACCTACGGTGATCCCCGCGCGGGTAAACCACGGGAAGTAACACACCGACATCAACGATGGCCACATCTGGAAGCCGTAGGCCACCGCCAGACCGCCCAGCAACACCAATGCGTCGGTCGCGGTAGTGGCGACCACCAACGCCGCCAACACGATCACCAACACGCCGACGCGGCCGAAGAACTTCTGCTGGCCGTGACTCGCCTGCGGCAAGATGAAATGCTTGAGCAGGTCGCGGGTCAACATGCCGCCGGCGGTGGACATATACGCGGCGCCGGTAGACTGCATCGCCGCCAGCGCACACACCGATAATAGGCCCACCAACCACGGGGCGCCGTCGGCCATCAGCCGGATGAGCTGCGGCACCAGCATGCCTTGCTTGCCCGCCGATTCCATGAGGTCCTTGCCCTGAAGCCCCTGGCCCATGACGTTGTTGACCAACTCGGGATGGGCCGCCGCAAATCCGGTGTCGGCGCCGAGCAAGTGTCCGCCCAACCCCTGCATGGCGGTGAAAATGAACAAGATGATGCCGATGCCGAAAGAAGAAGCCCACACCTGTTGTGGCGCGAACGGACGCGGATCGGTGTTGGCAAACGCCCACATGGTGAAAGCCGGCGCGGAGTGAATACCCATCAGCGCGAACATGTAGGTGAGGATCATGATGCCGGTCCAGGCACCGCCGACTGGGTTTTCGACACCCAGACCCGCGACGAACTGAATCACACCAGGAATGGCAATGTAGTGGCTATAACCATCTGTTGTCTTCTTGGTATCGTCCAGCGCCAGCTGCGCGATGCCCTTGTTGAGGCCTTCCCAACCACCGGGAACAAAGCTGATGGCAATGATGCCGAGGGCGACGATACCGCCGGCCAACAGGATACATTGCACCGTATCCACATACGCCACCGCCCGTAGACCACCTGACGCCACGTAGATAAACACCACCGCGGACAACAGCCACATTCCGACCTCGACGCCCAACAGACCATCGGTCAACACGTTGAACAAGAAACCGGAGGCGCGTAACTGCAATCCGAGATAAGGCACCGAGAAACACAATGCCACCAGCACCACCAGCAAGCGGATTATGTCCGACTTGAAATAGTGCGACAGCATCTCACCCGGTGTGACGAACCCGAAACGTTTACCCAGCATCCACTGGCGCTTCAGAAACATGACCCCGGTAAACGGAATAGTAATGGCATAGAACGATGCATAGGCGTACTGAAACCCGTCGCGACGAGAAGGATGTTGCGGTTGCCGCGAGCACGAATACCCACAACGACAGGCGCCGGCCTGCGATGAAGTAATCACTCGCTGTCTTCGCGGACAATGCGCCTTTAATACCCCAAAAGATGCAATATGCCCAATAAATCAAAACGAAGATAAACAACCAGACTATTTTGGCATCCATGGTAGCTGCTCCCCCTTTGTCTGGGTTGAATGGTTTTAGTTTGTCGTGGTTTGGTTTTGCGGCATGTCTACGCCTGTTCCTGTGGCCGCGCACCATTCCCTAGGAACCACTGGTGCTTATAAACTGCAAGAATTATGCCGTGTGGGCGCGGGCGTGCTCTTCTACATATCCATCAGGGGATTACGGCGCACATGTGTCAATGAATCGAGCCTATGTGGCCGGCGCTTTTGTTACACATCGTAACAAATGTATTGTTTCGTAACACAAGCCACCGCGATATTTTGCGCTGCAACAATGAGTTAGCGTGCGCCGTGCCCGGCACGGCTGGCGCGGTGCTTGCGCGGAATACCCAGCCGTTGCCGCCGTTCCCACAGCGTCTTGCGACTGATCCCCAGGCGTCTCGCCAATTCGGTCTCGGTCAATTGATGCTCGTGCTCGCGGACAAACTTGCAGAAGTAATCATCTAAGGATACCTCCTGACTTGACCCTAATTCGTCGGAGGCGGTTACCCTAGCGGATTCGATTGCCAATAACTCCGGAGCGATCTCGTTACGGTCCGACAGGATAACGGCACGCTCTATCGCGTTTTCCATTTCACGCACATTGCCTGGCCATTGGTACTCACGGATCACTTCCAGGGTCTGGGTATCAAAACTCATTAGCGGCCGATTGAGCTGTTTAGACGTGCGTTCCAACAGCGACTCTGCCAACGCGATGATGTCTTTTCCTCGCTCCCGCAGTGGCGGCAGTTCAATCTCCATGACCTTAAGGCGGAAATACAAGTCTTCACGGAAACGTCTTTGCTCGACGCGGCCCCCCAAATTACGGTGAGTCGCGGCCAGCACCCGGACATCCGCCCGCCGCACTTTATTGGAACCCACACGGCGTATTTCACCATCTTGGAGAACGCGCAATAGACCGGCTTGTGCCGCCGGGGACAGTTCGGCGACTTCATCCAGGAACAAGGTACCGCCGTCGGCGGCCTCCACCAGCCCTTCTCTCGCCCCCACCGCGCCGGTGAATGCACCTTTCTCATGACCGAATAACTCCGACTCCATAAGTTCCTCAGGAATTGCCGCGCAGTTGACGGTTACGATTGGCGCATCACTACGGTGACTGCGTTCGTGCATCGCCCGCGCCACGAGTTCCTTGCCAGTACCCGATTCTCCTAGTATCAGTACAGTCACATCGGTGGGCGCGACCTTGCTAATACGGCTGAACACCTCTTTCATGGCCGGACACGCCCCAATCATGCCCTTGACGGGATATTCACGTTGCACCACGGATTTCAACGCCGCATTTTGCCGTTGTAATCGGGCCTCTTTGAGGATCCGGTCAACAACCATGATCATCTCTTCGTGATCGAACGGTTTAGCAATGTAATCCACGGCCCCCAGGCGCATCGACTCTACCGCCGATTTAACGCTCGCGTAACTGGTCATGATCAATACCGGCGTGCCGTTGCTCTTCGGAATCACGCTGGTACCCGATTCACCCGGTAAACGCAGGTCGGCAATGATCAAATCAAAAGCACTGATATCGTTATTCTGCTCGGCCTCTCCCACCGAACCCGCACTAGTGACCTGATAACCGTGTCGTGTAAGCAACCGGGTCAATTCCGTGCGAATCACGGCCTCGTCATCGATGATCAGGATTTCGCTCATGATGCCGCCGTACGATGCTCCGAGCGCATCACGGTACCATGTTGCGGTAAACGAATGGTCACTGTGGTTCCCGCCTGCGGTGCGCTTTCGATGGTGATTTGTCCGTCGTGATCCTGGATGATGTTGTAGGCCAGGGCCAATCCAAGTCCGGTGCCCTTACCCGGCTCTTTGGTGGTGAAAAACGGCTCAAATACCTTATTGAGCTCGGCTTCGCTCATGCCCGCACCCTGGTCGCGAATCGTAACCTCTACCTTGTCTTGGTCGAGCTGCGTATCGATCTCGACCTTACCTTGGCGTCGCGATGCATCACAAGCGTTGCTCAACACATTGACAAAGACCTGCAATAAGCGCTGCCGATCGCCGAAGATTTCAACATCCGAGTCACAACGGTTGGTGCATTCCATGCGCTTTTCCGCATCCCCCAGCTTTACCAGACCGACGGCTTCCTCAACGCAGTCACACAGGTTAAACACCCCCAAATCACCGTCGTTGTGGGCGCCGCTGTGACTAAAACTAACCAGCGAACGCAGAATGTTGCTGATCCTTTTGGTTTGATCCAGAATCTGCCGAATGCTCAATCGGACTTGATTGTCGCTGCTTTCGGCCTCGATATTCTGCGCCAGGCAAGCGATGCCGGTAACTGGATTACCGATTTCGTGCGCGACCCCCGCGGCGAGCCGGCCAATGGATGCCAACCGTTCGCTGTGCGCCAGCTCGGCTTCCAACAATTTGGTTTCGGTCAGGTCCTCGACCAAGATTACGGTTCCTGCCGATTGGCTGCCCATCGAAGTCACACTCAATACATCTTCCAGGGATGCCTTGTGTAGTCCAAACCAACGCGAGCTTCGATCGGAAAGGCGATGTCTTTGTATCAATTCGCGCGCCTCGGTTTTGAGAAACTCGTCAAACAGGCTGCACCAAGGCTTGGGCAATCTTGTCACTTGCGTGCCCACCACCTTTTGTGCGTCGATACCGGACATGCTCACCATCGCGTGATTCCAGATCACCACCTCCCGGTCCGGACCTACGGAGCACACCCCCATGGGCAACTCTTGCAATACCTGCCGATGATAGCGCCGCAGGGTATCCATTTCTGCGGCCATGCCTCGTAATTGGGTCCGTGACGCCTCCAAGCGTTGCTCCATCATGCGCACACTGTCGGCAAAAACCGTCTGCGCATCCGGATCCAGCTGTAGTTTCTCGTCGACTACTTCGCGTGCCATCTCGGGACCCATGAGACCCGACAAATTCCTTTCGATCTGGTTACGTAAGCGCCACAATTCAGAGGGATTGGCCTCTTTGTCGTCAAGATCAAGATCTTGCAGCGCCTGATGCACCTCATGTTCGGCCATGGCCGTTCCCAAAGATTGTGCCAACCGTTCCACAAATTGCGCCGGAGAGGTAGCGGTGACGACGCCGCGTGGCAAAGTGAAGGTCTGCCGGGTGCAGGCAAGTGCTGCTTCCCGCTCATCCCGCGTTTGCCGCGATAACAGCGATACGGACACGAACAGAAAACCATTCAAAGCCAGCGACCAGAAGGTCACGAACGTCCATTTATCTTGTTGGGTGTAAACGAGCAATGGATAGAGCGTAAAGTCCAGATTGAGCTGCCCGGCCTGTTCCATCAACGGCACGACCAAGGTTGCGAACCACACCACCGCCCCGCCTGCGAGTCCGGCGAGAAATCCATAGCGGTTGGCGCGCGGCCAATAAAGCAGGCCTACAATACCCGGCGCGAACTGGGCCACGGCCACGAACGAGATCAATCCCAATTGCACCAGACCTTGATTGTGTTCGAGTGCAACATAAAATCCATAACCGGCCAACACAATGAGCGCGATCACGACTCGCCGTCCCCACAGTAACCAGCGGTAAAGGTTAACCGTGGGATCAGGATAACTCGCCGGGAGCACAATATGATTCAAACACATCGCCGATAACGCCACCGTTGTCACGATCATCATCGCACTGGCGGCCGAGACACCGCCCAGAAAAGCGAAAACCGTCAACAATTCCGAGCCGCCGCCCAATGTGATCCCCAACACATAGTATTCGGGATTCGATGCCGAACCGAGCGCGGCGCCTGCCCACAAGATCGGAGGAATGGCGAGGTTGAAAAGCAACAGATATAACGGAAACGCCCAGCTGGCAACCTGCAGACTGTGGGGGTCGATGTTTTCCGTAAACGTCATGTGGAATTGACGCGGTAACAAGAATGCCGCCGCGAAGGCGAGGAAAATCAGCGTCATCCACGGCCCCTCTCTTGCCGGCCGGTACAACGCCTCCAACGCCTGCGGGTTTTCCGCCAACCATTGGCCGATGCCGCCAAAGCCGCCGAATACGCCAAACACCGCAAACGTACCCACCATCAGCAAGGCTACAAGTTTTACCAGCGACTCAAAGGCAATCGCGACCACCAACCCTTCGTGCTTTTCCCGCGGCGAGATGTGGCGGGCTCCGAAGAGTATGGCGAACAGTATCAGCGTCACGCAGAAGCCCAGCGCAATAAACCGAGGCGGCGCCTCTTCGGTCAGCACGTGAATCGATTCAGTGACTGCACGAATCTGTAATGCCAGATAGGGCAAGGTGCCGGCCATCATAAACAGCGTGACAAAAATTCCGGCCATTTGGCTTCGATAACGAAATGCAAACAAGTCCGCGAGCGACGTCAGCTGGTAGTCCCGCACCAATCGCAGGATTGGCTGCAACAATATCGGCGTCATCGCAAATGCGATCGTCACACCAAGATATACCGTCAAGAATGTATAGCCTTGGGTCTCGGCAAATCCAACACTGCCGTAGTAACTCCATGAGGTCGCGTATACGCCCAGCGATAAGACGTATGTGGCAGGATGGCGCGCAACGCGGCTTGAAATGCGTCCATGTTCAGTCGCATAGGCGATCAAGAACAAAAGCGACAAATAGACGACAACGGCAAGAAATAGGTAGGTCAGGCTAAACGTCATGACGATTCCGCCGTAACTGTAACCAGGCAGTGAATCCGATGATCACCAGCCACAACACATACACCAGATACCACGGGCTATCGTCTTGCGCCCACCAGTAGACCAGCGGGGTGGCAAACAACAATAACGCCAACGCCGAGACGAGCAGCGTCCACTCAATACGGGTTATCGGGTCTGAAGGCCTCACTATGAGCGCTAGCGTAGCAAATCATGTTACGAAAAGTAACAAGATTTGCTACGCTGTGACGCCCGACTTACGGCGGGTTCCCTCGCCATCTCCTACAACGCGGGGGGTTTTCGTGTGTGGACGCCGCCCCGTGAGATGCGGTATACCGTATATCGCATTTGATCGAGAAGATGCTCTCGGCTCGAGAACAAAGAATAAACAGAATTATCCACCCATGCGTCAAAGCATTAGTTTGTTGGTGTTCTTATTCGCGGTGTGGCTGTTGTTGTCCGGCTACTTCGAAGCGCTGTTGTTAATCCTGGGCTTGGTTTCTTGCACGTTCGTGGTATGGATCGCGAAGCGGCAAGACGTAGTGGACCACGAGGGCCATCCGGTAAATCTTCGGCCTATTCGCTGGATCTTATATTCGGTTTGGCTAATCGGGGAGATCGTTAAATCCAATATTGATGTCGCGAAGCGCGTTTGGAATCCAAGACTGCCAATCAGTCCAACGCTAGTCAAAGTACCTGCTGATTTCGATGAACTACAGCAGGTCATCTACGCGAACTCGATCACATTGACTCCGGGCACCGTATCCATTGACCTAACTGACAACACCATAACTGTACATGCGCTGACGCGGGAAGGGGCAACGACGTTGGAGAAGGGTGAGATGGCCCGCCGTGTGCGTAGCGTCCGGAGAGCACAATGATCTTTGCGGTAGCCGCATGCGCAATCTTACTTACCATGGCACTGACACTGAGCCGCGGCATACTCGGCCCAACCACCTATGATCGTATCCTGGCGGTAAATTCCTTCGGCACCAAAACCGTGTTGATCATCGCCGTGTTCGGGTTCGTGACCGGACGCCCGGATTTCCTGGACATCGCTTTTGTTTACGCCCTCATCAACTTCGTCGGCACCATCGCGGTTCTAAAATTCTTCGAGTACGGGGATCTCGGAGGTGCTCGAAGTCCCGACGAGTTTGATTCGTAAACGATGCAATTACTCATCGATATCCTCAGCTGGATTACGATCCTTGGTGGCAGTTTTTTTGTCATTACCGGTGGCGTCGGAATCCTTAGACTGCCCGATTTCTTCACCCGGCTGCATGCGGTCAGCATGTCGGACACACTCGGTATCGGCCTGATCGTCCTAGGTCTGGTGCTGCAGGCCGGGTTCACTCAAACCAGCGCCAAACTAATAATGATTTTTTTGTTCATGTTATTCACCGGACCAGCCGCCACCCATGCACTCGCCAAGGCGGCCCTGCATGGCAAACTCAAACCCCTAGCCTCCCAAAAAATGGACCAGGAGGAATCATCGCCCTAGTCATCGACATCACCTTACTCAGTTTGCTCACGGCCACCGCGCTGGCGGTCGCGAGAATGGATCAGTTGTTCGCCGCGGTGATGCTGTTCGGCATTTACAGTCTGTTGTCCGCAGCGCTATTCGTAGTGATGGATGCGGTAGACGTCGCGTTTACCGAGGCGGCAGTGGGCGCCGGTATTGCCACGATCCTGATGCTGGGCGCGTTGGCACTGACCAGCCGGCAACAACACCCGGTGCCTCGATCGCGACATTGGATTGCGCTGTCGGTCGTCGTCATCACCGGAGTAGCGTTGATCTACGGCACCGTCGACATGCCGTTATACGGAGACCCCAATGCACCCGCCCACTTACACGTCGTACCGCGTTACCTCCAACAATCGATGGAGGAAATCGGTATACCTAATGTTGTCACGTCCGTGCTGGCGAGTTATCGCGGCTACGACACCCTGGGCGAAACGGTGGTCATATTCACCGCCGCCGTCGGCGTCTTCGGACGCCTGGGTATCGTCCCCGAAGGTG
>CAMYNX010000041.1 GCA_947259875.1 uncultured Gammaproteobacteria bacterium
GAATCGTTAATTATAAGATCCCCCCCGTGTATCAGAATTTAAAATTGGCTATACGGGAAATGATTTTGTCGTTCGAAAAAATTCGGACTTTTTCAACAGAATCAGTATGATGCACTCATTCAATTGAGTGCCCAGACTAGTTGAATTTACATTTTACAACGCCGTGGGGAATGGCCGCTATAGATGAGAACAGACGGTCATTTGTTTTTACTGCGCCCGTCAGCAACGGGTCGCGAGTCAACTTTCCAGCTATGGAACGGATGGATTAAATTAAGATCCCTCCATTCTTTTTCAATCCGATTAACAGTTCGCCCCCCGTCTTAGACCAAATACCAGCATCGGTCCCGTGATTTCTCCAATTCACCGTCTGGTTTGAATGTTCCATATGAGAACATCTGAGCAGTTGGCTCGAGCAGACCTTTGTATTGTCGAGGTGTGGTGTAAATGGTATACCCGCCTGTCTTGTAAGACGTAAAGTTCGAAGCGACTATACAGAAGTCAATTTTAGGAAGACTGAAACCATGGCGACAAGGAAAAAACGCATTGGCAAATCCGTACTTCCTCTGGAAGGTATCGCGAACTCAATTCTATTTATTCGTGGGCAGAAGGTCATGCTCGATGCGGACCTTGCCACGCTATATGGCGTGGAGACGAAAGTGCTTAACCAAGCGGTAAAGCGGAATATCGATCGTTTTCCGCAAGACTTCATGTTCCAGTTGACAGCCGATGAGTTCCAAAGCTTGAAGTCACAAAATGCCACCTCAAGTTCATGGGGTGGACGACGCTATCCACCCTACGCTTTTACCGAGCAGGGCGTAGCAATGCTTTCAAGTGTTTTGCGTAGTGAACGAGCGGTACTTGTTAATATCGAGATCATGCGGGCCTTTGTAAAACTCCGCCAATTGCTCGCTACTAACGAGGATCTGGCGCGCAAGTTGACTGCTGTGGAAAGAAAATACGATGCCCAGTTCAAAGTGGTGTTTGAGGCCATACGCGAACTCATGGCGCCGTCGAAACCAAAGAAGAAACGTCCCATCGGTTTCGCTCCTTGGAAAGAGGACTGAAACCGCTTGCGGGACTCTTGTGGGAGTGAGTCCTACATCTCAGACTCAGTACAATGCTCTCCTGGCGGCCAACTTCGGCGATTCGGATTAAAGTTCAAAATCATGTTGCTCATGAATTTTACAACGTGCCCGATCACAATGTAGTTTTCTCAAACGTATACCTGCGTCGCAAATTGCAAACCAAAGAGAAGCCATCTTCTTATAATTTCTGTCCACTCGTTCGAACGCTTTGTGAATGCGCGCTACACCACCGCGAAGCTTTTGCTTGCTATTCTGGCACGGAGTGCTCATACTTCGGCCATCAATGGCCTATTGGCTAGTTCTCTCCGCATCCGTTCCGGGTGCTTTTGTTGACCTTCCCCGATTTGTCACTTGATGCCGTGCACAATGTCGTGCTCGGCCTGATCTTATTTAATACACAGGAATAAAATATGTCTACTACCGGTACCGTAAAGTTTTTCAACGCAGCCAAAGGGTTTGGCTTCATTGCTCCCCAGGATGGCTCCAAGGACGTTTTCGTGCACATCTCGGAGGTCGACCGTGCGGGGCTGTCCACGCTGGCTGAAGACCAGCAGGTTTCGTTCGAAGTTCAGCGGGGGGACAACGGCAAGTTCTCGGCTGTCAACCTGAAGGCAGTGTAAACGGGCCGGGAAAGCAACCGCACATGGCCAAAGAAGAGATGGTCGAGTTTGAAGGTGTCGTCGATGAGGTGCTGCCGAACACGCTGTTTCGAGTAACACTCCAAAACGGCAGCATGGTGACCGCCTATGCGTCGGGGAAGATGCGTAAGCACCGCATCCGGATTCTCACGAGCGACCGTGTCACCATTGAGATGTCGCCCTATGACCTCACCAAGGGCCGCATCACCTTCCGGCACAAGGAAGAGCGCGGCGCCGCGCCGATGGCGCCGCGCCCGGCCCACATGCGCAAGCGCTGAAAGCAGCGCTGTCAGTGCGTGGCGTCGTTTGCGCAACGTACGGCCGTGACCAGGTGCGGCATTCACCCCCGACAACGGGGTTAAGGAGGCGGATGACCCGCTCTGGGTCCCTGCTCATATTGGTAAAAGGCAGCGCGGCGATGGATGGCTTATTGTGGAGTTTGACGGCTGGTTTCGAGGACGGGCCTGACCACTCTTTATCGATTCGCTATTTATCCATTAACAATCTATACGCCCGCACTTATACTCGAAGGTCATTTGTCGAAAGTTCTTACTGCCAAGGTGTCTAACGCGTGGACCAAGAAAGTAAACAGTCTGAACTAAGAAAGCTCGTTCTCCAAGGCAAAGACCAAGGTTTCCTGACCTATCGGGAGATCAACGACCATTTGCCTGAAGACATGCACGACACAGACCAGATTGAAGCTGTCGTTAACATGATCATTGACATGGGCATTTCGGTCCACGACAAACTACCCGATCCCGATAGTCTCCTACTCAAAGAGGAGCCCACCTCTCACCACGAGGATGACGACACCGATGCTGTGCTGACGACCGCGGTGGAAAGCGAGTTTGGTCGCACCACTGACCCAGTGCGGATGTACCTACGGGAAATGGGGACTGTGGATCTGTTGACTCGCAAGGAAGAGGTCAAATTGGCTAAGCGCATCGAAGATGGCATTCGTCAGTGTACCGAAGCCGTTGCAAGCTGTCCGGTCACCATTAAAGAGATCCTGCACCTGATCGAACAGATCGAAAACAAAGAAATACGATTAACAGATTTCCTGGTGGATTTTGTAGATCCAAACGCCGCAGACGAACCGATTCCACAACCGCAACGAACTTGGCCTGCTAACTTAGCCAACACTGATCATGAAGATGATATTGATACCGGTCCTGACCCAGAGGAAGCCAAACAAAAATTCCAGCAGATCCGTAGAAATTACAACAACCTGATACGAGCGATTGAGCGACATGGAATCGGCGATGAAAAGGTCAGAAAGATTCAGAAAAAGATCACTGTACAGGTAATGGAAATCAAACTCGCGCCGAAGCAAGTTGCTGCGTTGTGGGATCAAATTAAGAATCTGGTTAAACTGGTGCGCGCGCGAGAAAAAGCCATTATGGAAATCTGTGTAATACATGCGGGCATACCCAGAAAAACATTCATTAAATCCTTCGTTGAGAAAGAAACCGGCAAGGGGTTGTATCGGGCGTTATTAAACGCGGCTGGCGACAATAGAACTGTGATTGAGCAATACGCCGACGAAATTAAAGGACATCGGGATAAACTAGAGATGCTCGAGCAGCTGGCTGGTATCCCTATCCACGAGTTGAAAGAGGTTAGTCGCCGGATGTCAATCGGTGAGGCCAAAGCGCGTCGCGCCAAAAAGGAAATGGTAGAAGCCAACCTGCGCCTGGTGATTTCCATTGCTAAGAAATATGTCAACCGTGGCCTGCAATTTCTGGACCTTATTCAGGAGGGTAATATCGGGTTGATGAAGGCAGTGGATAAGTTTGAGTACCGCCGCGGTTATAAGTTCTCTACCTATGCGACGTGGTGGATTCGACAGGCCGTCGGTCGATCCATTGCGGACCAAGCGAGGACTATTCGTATCCCGGTACATATGATTGAAGCCATTACCAAGCTCAATCGCGTATCACGCCAGATACTGCAGGAAAAAGGACGTGAGGCACTGCCAGAAGAACTGGCCAACCGCATGGAAATGCCCGAGGAAAAGGTCCGTAAGGTGTTAAAGATTGTCAAACAACCCATTTCAATGGAGACCCCGATCGGCGAGGATGGAGATTCACAGCTCGGTGACCTTATTGAGGATGAAAATGCCGAGGCGCCGATCGATGCCGCGACCGGTTGCGGCCTGACGGGTGCAACCCAAGATATACTGGGCACGTTGACTCCTCGTGAAGCCAAGGTACTGCGCATGCGCTTCGGGATAGGGATGAATACCGATCACACGTTGGACGAAGTAGGCAAACAATTCGGCGTAACCCGTGAACGTATTCGACAGATCGAAGCCAAGGCCTTGTGCAAACTACGCCATCCTTCTCGCTCTGACGATTTACGCAGTTTTTTAGACCAGTAAAATAGGACCGTAAGCGGAAAGGCGGGCCGCCTCTTCACGATCCATTCGTACCGCATGCTGACAAATGACGACGCTAGGCGCTACTTGATCGAGTGTATCCGAGGAATTGAAGCAGCCAAGCAAGAAGTCATAACCTTTAGCCGTGTCCTAGCGACGAATGGCTGAACACAACGCCTGTTTACAGCGGTTAAATCTCTACCCGTCCTTCAATTGACTGTCACTCATCGTTGCTATACCTCCCCAGGCAATGTTGGGTTATTTCGTGGTTAAACTACGTTCTTGGACAACACGGATAAAGACAACATAAATAAGATGCGACTGGTTTGAATGGCCGTTTCAGGTCCAAGGACTAAACCGCCAATTTATGAAAATGCCGATTGGGTCGAATCAAGGTGACGTCTTTAATTGTTCCTTGAGTTCGGCGACTTCCGCTTCCAACTTGCTGACCCTCTGTGCCAACTCAGACATACCGACGCGCTCTGAAGTCCCGGCGTCTTTCGCGGCCTGCGCTTGGGTAGCGTGTGCTTCAACGTCAACGGGACCGGAGAACAGATGCATGTACTCTGCGTCCTTACGCCCCGGCGTGCGCGGTAGCTTCACCACCAGCGGCTCGCCCTCACGCTCGATCAGAGCGGCGAGCGCTTCCACGACAGCAGCGTTATCGGTGAAGGTATGCAGGCGTCCACTGCGCGCCCTTAGCTCTCCGGGCGTCTGCGGACCGCGCAGCAAAAGCAAGCAGACAATGGCGAACTGAGGCGGGTTAAATTGATAATCGCTGAAGGTCGTGTTGCAGAAGCGCTGCTTGTATTTCTCCACCCCGCTCTTGAAATTCTCCTCCACATGTACGAGATGTTTAGCTCCCAGGTCACGGGCGGTACGCTGCACGATGCCCTGCTCCAGGGACATGATCGGGTTGCGCCCGGACTTCTGATTGCAGGCATTGGTCAGAGCATTAGGCGTCAGTGGATAATGATCCGGCGTGACGACGGATTTCTCCATCAGGCAGCCGATGACTCGGGCTTCGTTGGCGGTTAAGTTTGACGGCACCGACGCCAAAACCAAGGTCGCTACCAGCGACCGCCGCGGCCATAGCCGCCACCACCACGGTCGCTCCGTGGGGCCTGCGGCTTGGCTTCATTGACTTTGATTTCGCGGCCGTCAAGGCTGGAACCGTTGAGTTCCTGGATAGCCTTCTGCGCTTCGCCGCTGCTCGACATCTCGATGAAGGCAAAGCCCTTGCTCTGACCCGTATCACGATCCGTGATCACGTTGACTGAATCGACCGTGCCGCATTGGCTAAACGTATCCCGTAGAGACTGCTCGTTGGCTGAATACGGCAAATTACCGACGTAAAGTTTCCTGCCAAGTTTCCTACCCATGATACCTCCTAAAGGTTCTATAACCGCTCAAGAGGATGTAGGCACGATGCCAGCAGACTCGATAGAAGCGATATAAAAGGGACGGGAAGTATACAGGTTTTCTGGGGACTGAAAAGCCCGCCGGTTAAGATCAACTCAGTCATGGCTGGGGCAATTTACCAAGCCTTTATCCAGCTCCTTTGTCCGCTTTAGGTCGAGGATCGACGTTCCAGCGATGGGGGCAGAAGTATTAATTCACGATCCCTCGGTCACTCTTTTTCTTTGTGTTCCCTTATCTCCAAACCGATTAACAGTCTCCCCTGATCGCAGACCAAACATCAGCACAGGTCCCACGATTTTTCCATTTAGCCAGCCCGTCTGAGTGTGCCGCGGGAGAACCTCTGAGCAGGTGGCGCGAGCATATCTTTGCAGCACCCCAAGACCACAACCAATATCCAGCATATGGGCCTTTATGCTTAAGTTAAACTGGTCTGGAAATTCTTCAGCAGCCTGTCGCCCATCGATATGAAATTCGTCACCAAAAGCGAGATCGTGGACTGTTACACTATCCGTTGTCTTGCCGAGCGCGGTAACGCCAGTATGAATCGAACCAGGCAAGTCGCCATGCGCATAATGCTCAGACACATTTGCATGATTTGTCACGGTTCACCGCCTATACACTTGTCCGGTGATTTGTTAAAGCACGCGCGGTACACGTACTATGGCGAATTCGGCGCCCACGACGGGTCATGAGCCCACTTAGTAGTTCAAAACATTTCCGCTCGAATGCAATCATCCGATCACATCAGTTCGAGGCCAAAGGCACAAACCGACCCCGCTTAGCATATGTCTGAAGATCAAAACCATGAAAGGCCGCTGTCCAAGGATGAATTGCAGGCCATCACGCGCAGGACCATTCAGCACTATGATGAGAACGCTGCAAGCTTTTGGGTGGGTACCAAAGACCACGATGTCTCGCAAAACGTAGTCGCACTCCTGACCCACATTATTGGCGATCCGCCGTTTCGTATCCTGGATTTCGGATGTGGACCCGGTCGCGACCTCGTCCGATTCAAAGCCCTCGGGCATGAACCCGTGGGCCTGGACGGTTCTGCCGAACTGGTCGCCGTGGCACGTCAAAATTCCGGGTGTGAAGTATTGTTACAGGATTTTTTGGTGCTGGATTTACCGGCGTCCCGTTTCGATGGTGTGTTCGCAAACGCCTCATTATTTCATGTCCCCCGACAAGAGCTCAGCGGGGTGCTGCAAGCACTTTGGGATACGCTCAAACCAGGTGGCGTGCTGTTCTGTTCAAATCCCCGAGGCAATAATCAAGAAGGATGGAGTGACACCCGCTATGGGTGTTACCACGATCTCGATCAGTGGCGGCGCTTTGTAATCCAGGCCGGCTTTACAGAGTTACAGCATTATTATCGACCGCCCGGAAAGCCTCACAGCCAACAACCTTGGCTGGCCACGGTGTGGCGCAAAAACTAACGGCTGACCAGCCTGCATTTCTCACCAGGATCCCGGATGCTGACGCAGGACTCGTACAGCTGAGCCCCCTGTTGTGCGGGGACAAGCGCCGTGCCTGGAGCGAGACCCATAGCCGGGCTATGGATCGAATGAAGGCCAAGCGCAGATGTGCGAGGACCAGTCAGGGCCGGGATAGTCCCGCCTCTATTCTTGCCAAGCAATCTGGAGAATCGAATGTCTTCATTTCATGGAAAACACACTGCGGGTGTTTGCGGTTCAGACCATGAATAGAGGCGGGGCGCCTGGTGAGAAATGTGGGCTAGTTACGTTAAAGCCTCAAGCTGTTCATTTGCCGACAACCAGTCAGCCTCCGCCACCTTGAGTTTTTGGTCTGTACTTGCCTTTTCAGCCAATACCACCCTCAATTTATCCTTGTTAATTTTTAGATAGATATCGGAATTGGAGAGCTGAGTTTCCAACTTGATTTTCTTCTCGGCCAAAGTTTTCATCAATAGCTCTGCTTGTTTGATTTTATTGTGTAAGGGCTGCGTAGTTTTTCTTTTCTCTGCTTCTACACGTCGTTGTTCTTTTCGGTTCACGAACTCCACGGTTGCTCGGTCTATCGAATTTTCTCCATTCTCGCGCTTGTCTGCCGGCTTACTCTGATTAAGCAGCCATTTTGCATACTCATCTAGACTCTTTTCAAATTCGTCAACTTTTCCATCATGGACCAATAACAACTGATCTGTAGTAACCCGTAACAAATGTCGATCATGAGACACAATAACCATAGCCCCGCTAAAATCCTGTAAAGCAATACACAGTGCTTGTCGCATCTCCAAATCCAGATGATTAGTGGGCTCGTCAAGTAATAAAAGGTTTGGTCGTTTATGCACGAGTAGCGCCAATACCAACCGCGACTTTTCACCGCCGGAAAAGGGGCGAACTAGGGACGCCGCTTGATCGTTTCCAAATCCAAAGCCCCCTAAATAGTTACGCGCCTCTTGCTCACGCATGTTTGGGTCTATTTGCAACAGATGTTCTATTGGTGAGTGATCCGGGTGCAGTTGTTCTAGTTGGTGTTGCGCAAAATAACCTACACGTAGGTCTTTGCATGGCTCTCGTGTGCCACGCAGCGGTGCCAACTCGCTCGCTAGCAATTTAATTAACGTAGATTTACCGGCACCATTACGGCCTAACAATCCAATTCGATCGCCCGGCGTAAGACTTAGATTCAAGCAAGACAAAACCGGGGTCTCGTTGTAACCAACACTCACCCCACTTAGTTTCAGCAGTGGGTTAGGGGTCTTGTGCGGTGCGTACAGACTGAAATGAAACGGTGAATCTATGTGGGCCGGGGCAATCTCTTCCATCCTTTCTAATGCCTTAAGTCGGCTTTGCGCTTGTCGTGCCTTTGTTGCCTTATATCTAAACCGATCCACGTAGGAACGAATATGTGCAATCTCACGCTGTTGTTTTATATATTGTGATTGTTGGTTGGCAAGATAAGCCGCACGCAACTTTTCAAAGGCTGAGTAATTGCCTTTGTATGCGCGTACTCGTTGGCGCTCAATATTAACGATGTTGTTTGTGATACGGTCGAGAAAATCGCGATCATGAGAGATCAATAACAAGGTGCCAGTGTAACTCAACAACCAATTTTCAAGCCAAACGACAGCGTCAAGATCCAAATGATTGGTGGGCTCGTCAAGCAATAATAAATCCGACCGACACATCAGAGCTTGACTGAGATTAAGCCGCATACGCCAACCGCCAGAAAACTCCGACACCGCCCGATCTTCATCTTCGGATTGAAATCCCAGTCCTTGGAGCAATTGGGCAGCCCGGCTACGTGCCGTATATCCGTCGATCGCTTCCAACTGCCCATATAATGTGGCGATACGTGCGCCATCATCGTTTTGATGCGCGATCTTCAGAGCACGTTCAACTTTTCGTAGTTCTTTGTCTCCATCCAACACAAAATCTATGGCAGCGTGTGAGTCCGCCAGGGTCTCTTGGGCAACAGAAGCCACTACCCACCCCTTAGGCACATACACATCTCCGACGTCCGCCTGTAGCTCTCTGCTAATCAGTGCAAGCAAGCTGGACTTCCCGGTACCGTTTGCGCCGGTAATACCGACTTTATGACCAGGATAAATACGAAAGCTGGCCTGCTCAAATAAAAGCCTAGGTCCACGTCTTAAACTAACGTTCTCAAACTGCAACATGGACGTAATGATAGCTTTTTTAAATTAGTTGGACAGGGGGCCCCGCCTCAACAAGGAAAACCGCAAGTTACCTGGCGCAAAAATTATATTGACGCGTACCAACGAGCCATTGTGGTCACTTGGGCACTCTAACGAAGGCACAGCAGGTCGCCCGGAGGGGCTATCGGTAAAATCAAGCAAGAAATTGAAACGAATCTAACGTTTTTCCTTCGATTAATATTATTAACTATTTTAGATGTATGATATTGCATCATACATGCAACTTATAATTAACACGTGAATCGAAAAGCACTATTATGAACAAGATTAAGCTGACGTATTTTGATATTGACGGTGGACGCGCCGAGCCAACAAGGATCGCCATGTCGATTGGCGGCATTGACTTTGAAGATCATCGAATATCTTTTTCCGAGTTCGGTCGGATGCGGGCAAGTACACCATTGAATGCCGTTCCAACCCTGGAAATTGATGGCACCGTCTATACCCAGTCAAATGCAATGAATCGCTATTTCGGGAAACAAGCTGGATTGTACCCCAACGACCCATGGCAGGCTTTCAGATGTGATGAAGTTATGGAGGCTCTTGAAGATGTAATGCATTTAACTGTCCGGACTTTTGGCTTGCGGGGTGAAGAGCTCAAGGCTGCTCGACAGAAGCTAGCTTATGAAACATTTACCAAGTGTCTTAAATTCCTAGATGTTCGACTTGAGACGGCGGGCGGTAAGTATTTCGCAGATGGCTGTCTTACGGTAGCCGACCTCAAGGCGTTTATCTGGATTCGAGATCTGAAGTCAGGTTTGCTGGATCACATTCCTTCGGATCTGACGGACCGGGTTGCCCCTAAGTTAGCAGAACATATGGAACGTATCGCCGCAGAGCCCGGTGTAGCCGCATACTATGCAGCAATAACCACGAATTGATCTCAACAATTTGTTTTATTCAAATTGACACGCTCGTATTGAGCGGTAGGTTCCCAAGATTTTGAAATGGTCGCTTACGCCGTTCAGAGACGAATTAGAAATCAATCCGAAGTTTTCCAAGATGAAAATGCTAATTGGTCTCTAGTCGACACAACGGAGCCATTCGCATCGATCACTCCCGAACGACCGGTCTATACTGCTGAACGGCCCAGTAAAGTCCGTGGGTGGCACGACTCTTGGAGATATTTCCAATCTGCCGGATAATGCTGCAGTGATCGGGGAACCGCGTCTGGCCCCGTTGTGATTGTCGATATTATTTACAAATTGGCGAGATCGATGGGCGCTTCAAGCCCTCCACGACATAAGTATCCCTACTAATGCGGACAGTTACGTTTTCGGCACGGTTCTTGCTCAAATTTCCAGGGTGTCGTGCGCCCGGCTGCCATGAGCGCTCGGATGCCCCAACCGGGACGAACATACAGGTAGTAAGACAAGGCGGGAAGAGAGATGAGGGCGAACATGAAACTGACTAGATTGCTGCTAGTTTCGGCATTCTTAGGGCTGGGTGCGTCGATAGCGCAGGCATCGGCCACGTATGATCTGCTTATCGATGGTCCGGGCACAAGTGCAGACGTGACAATATTGGGGCTTACATTGGAAGGATCGTGCGAGGGAACGGGAGATTTTAATAGCTGCGTTATGACGGGATCGCCCGCCGGTGGCGGTGCAGATCCTACCGACTGGTTTTCTTGGGTCGCACTGGAAAACGGCAATTTGCAGGTGGACCTCTTGTTTACCCATGCGCAGATGGATATTGATTTAGGGGTCTATGACGCAAGTCCATTGCCGACCAATGCCATTTTTGATTTTATTGCGGGCTCATTTTCAATTACAGACAATGAGAGCGTCATCCTACCGGTAACCGCGGGAATAGAATATCTAATAAATCCATATTCATTCTTAGATTTTGATGCTGGGGCCACTTATGTACCCGATTCTTTTGAAACGAACAATTCTCCGAGTACGGCTGCCTCTCTTTCCGTTCCCGAGCCCACCTCCCTCGCGTTACTAGGCCTCGGCCTTGCCGGATTAGGGTTTACGAGAAGTAGACGGATTACTTAACTGATTACTGACACCCATCCACCCAAGGATCCGGGGTCAGTTTACTTCTTTATATTGTCTTAAGATGCAAATTACTGCGGTAAAGATTGGATCTGGTTTACTTGCCGCACGAATTCAGATGCACGAAGGTTATTCAAAAAGAATTAAGTAAACTGTCCCCGGAATTGTTAAGGGATTGCGAAGTGTTCCAGTTCTATTGGGTTTTGAAACCCGTTGGGTGGGTGGCAAGCGAACGGAGGCAATTGACCAAACCCAGTACTATTCAGTCTTTAGAACCTTTGGCGAAACGCTGATAGGATTGCACAACAGGCCGGCCATTACTAAATCGATCAGTGGAGGTGAAAATGAAAACTCACCCTGTAACGCTTGTTAAACGATTGCTATGGATCGCAGTTCTTTTCCCAATTGCTACTCTCGGGGATCAAACCGACAGGCGGCTGGATAAATTATTCGCAACCCTGCAAAGCAGCGAAGATGCTGTTGTGCAGCACGAGACGATACTCACCATCTGGACAATCTGGTACGAAAGCGACCGTGAAGATATCGATAAGCTAATGGAAGAAGGCGGTGAGGCGTTGCGGTCCGGTCAGCTAGAAAGGGCGGAACAAATCTTCACGCAAGTGATCGAAATTTCACCTGAATTTTCTGAAGGGTGGAACCGGCGCGCGACAGTGCGCTACTACCGGCGCGATTACACGGGATCACTCGACGATATCAAACGAACATTGACGCTTGAACCCCGGCACTTCGGTGCGATTTGGGGTAAAGGGATGATTCTCGCGTTGCAGCGCGATTTGACAGGGTCGATACGGGCGTTCGAACAATTGTTGGAAATCAACCCGTATTCCCAGGACGCAGTACGCCGCATAGAGTTGCTAAAAAAAGAAATAGAAAATAATTCTGTCTGAACCCATCCTTCTCACAAAGGGGCAATTCCGAATTCCGGGGACAGTTTACTTAATTTATATTGTCTTAAGAAGCGAATTACTGCGGTAAAGATTTGATCTGGTTTATTCGTCACACGAATTCATATGCACGAAGGTTGTTCAAAAAGAATTAAGTAAACTGTCCCCGGAATTCACTAGTGTGCGCGGCGGCGCCTGGCTCCTAAAAGCAACAATCCCAGCGAGAAGAGTACGATGGGGGTCGGCTCCGGCACCTGCTGAGCGATAGGCGTGGTCAATCCTATTGTGAACGGCGGGTCGGCAGATACATCTGCGACTTGACCGGTCATGGTGAGCGTGGCGGCCGTAACGATGAGCCCGGAGAGGGGATCGCCAGGAACGACGGATTCGAATAGCAGGGCATCTTCGCCCAACAGGAAATTGTCGATCGAGAATTCGATAAAGTCAAGTTCGCTGTTATTGTTCACATCGACCCCGAGATCGCTTTTGATCGTATTGGAAGTGATGGTCGCGGTCACTGGGATATTATTGAAAGGATCGGGATCGAAGAGGTCAAACTCCGAAAAATCCACAATGCTCACGATCGTTGTGCTGAGCGCCTTAACGGGCGCGATGGTAAATATAGGCCCTAGAGTTCCTGCAAAATCGGCGCTAGGGTCGTTGTCGGTAATCGTGAACTCGAGGAACAGGTCGAGTACGGTGGTAGTTTGAACCAACAAATTACTTAAATCGAACACAGAATCTATCGTCAGCGTGGAAGGCGCAGCCAAGCTTACGTCCACGAGTGAATCGACAAAGCCGTAATCGTCAGTTGGGCTTCCCGGCAAGTATGCGAGCGGTAAACTGCCCCCGCCGGTGAGGTCCATCTGGACAATCTCGATCTGGACCGCGTTCACCGGTGCTGCCGTTAGCAATGACAGCGTCGCAACCATCAGGGCCGTCGCAAAACCCTTTTCGTGCTTCTTCATGAATGCCTCCGTTGTCCCCAGTGTAGAGCTGGAACTGCAAGCTTGAAGCCAATGCATCAATGCAAGATTCGTGCGAGCTACGGGATCTCCATTAAATTCAATCTATTAGCTGCCCACGCGAACTAAATGTTCCCCACTTTGTAAAGAACTCCGACAGAGTCGAGATCCTGATCGCAACATAGTTCTTGAACCCGCTGTGGCTCAACTGTGCCGACAACAAGCATTTTGTACCTAGTCTCAAGATAGTGAAAGCTTATATCCCACGCCAATCGCGCGGCGCTAGTTCCCCGGGCAGGAAATTCGCGACTTTGCGGTTCTGGAGAAATGTAAAGAACTCCGACAGACCCGAGATCCTGATTGCTTCATAGGTTTCTAAAGAAACCCCGAGGTGGCCGGGACTGCACCGATAGCAGAGAAGATGATTCTGCCCCAACCCCGGTCCGCGACCGGATAACGCTCAGCAAACGACCCGGCAAACGCTTCGTCGACAAAAAATTAAACGTTGGACCAGCGTCGCACCGAGCGCGGCTCGGTGATTTTCATTCTCGTTACAAGCTTGGGTCCGGACTTCCTTTTTATCTGGGTTCGCCTGCATGTAAGCATCAATGGCGGGTTTGCACGTCAACATCCAATCACGCAAACTTGCAGATGCTCAAAAGCTGTTGTGCGGGCGAACGAGTAGCTGTTCGTAGCCGTTGTGCCGCGACCATCGCGTGGTACACCGGCCGAACCCAAAGTGCCACAGGACAATCAACGAAGCTTTTATGGCTAAACAACGTACGCGTGAAGAAAAGTCCGGGTCCAGACTACGGTGGTGGCGATCTGTGTTTTTTGCTGCAGTCGTCGTCACCGCCGCGTTGCTCGCACTACCGTGGGAAATAAAGCAGGTTTTGCAAAACTGGCTACTGGACAATGGCGCCAATCGAGTTTGAGGCCGGACGCGCGGTCCTGGACCAGGTCCACCAGAAAGCGCTCGACACGTTGGCCAAACAGTTACAAAAGCAAGCAACCCGCACTGTCCAGCTCTGTCCCGTGGTAACACTTGCAGACGTCGGCGCGCTGTTTGGTGATACCGTCAAGGGCACGCTGCTGAAAAACAGGAAAGCGGGGTTAGCGCCGCAGCAAGAAGACGAGCTCATCGCGCTGGGATACGATCGCGCCGTGGCGATCAAGGATCGCCTCGTTCATCAAGACGACATTGCCGCTGACCGGATATTTACCTGCGCCCCGCAGGCCGCCCGGGACGCCGATGCCAAGCCGCGTGTGGAGCTGAAATTCTAGTTCGTACATTGCACCAGCCCTTACGCGGCGGATTTTCCGACGGGCAAGCTCTTCAACAGATCCACGAACATACGGTTGAGTTCGGCCTCCGAGGCCTGGTATTCGGTCTTGCGCCGCGAGGCGGTGAGCCGATAGATTGGTTTTCTGGTTTTGAGGTCCACCACATTCACCACCAGCATGTGATGCTGTTTGCTCTGCGGGCGGTAATACTCAAAGCTGTTGCCTTCGTCGGCCACCGGCTCCATTTTGAGATCCTTGGTGTCCTTGATGCCATAAATGTATTGGACGTCAATGTCCGGAGACGAGCGGTCCTCGGTGAGGCCTTTTGCATCGAGTGCGTGGACCAGCGCCGCGGTAATGCGCTGCGCCGCGTCGGGATTATCTCGATCGACCTTTAACGGAAAGATCCGGAACGTGCTGTAGGTATCCAACGGTGCGTTCTCGGCGAGTGCGTACTCGCTCTTGACGGGATAGGCCTTGTGTGAACCGGTCCCTTCGAGCCGAAAACGCAGCGAGAGATTGTTGCGCGAGTCGGCGTGCCGCAGCGCCTCCTCCTCGGTGATCCGCCCCGCATGGACGAGCTCGAACAGCGCCTGGTCAAAGGTCTTGGAAACCCGGCCCTGGCTCTTTTCCATCGCCTCCTTGATCTCATCAATTTTGCCGCGCTCGATGAGCTGGGCGATGTACGGTGTTCGCGACATAAATTCAACCGCAGCCACCCGCCGCTCATCCTTACCCACACACAATCGTTGCGCCACGATCGCTTGCAGGTTTAGTGACAGGTCCTGAAGGAGTTGCGTTCGCCCGTCCTCGGGGAAAAAGTTGATGATGCGGCTCAATGTCTGGTTGGCGTTGTTGGCGTGCAGCGTGGACAGGCACAGGTGGCCGGTCTCGGCGTAGTTAATGGCGTGCCTCATGGTCTCCCGGTCGCGAATCTCACCGACGAGAATGACATCCGGCGTCTCCCGTAGTGCGTTCTTCAGCGCCGCTTCATAGGAGACGGTATCCATACCGATCTCTCTCTGATTCACCAGGGATCGTTTGTTTGTGTGGATGAACTCGATTGGGTCTTCGATGGTGAGTATGTGGCCGGCGCGCTCACTGTTGCGATAATCGATCATCGCGGCGAGCGTGGTCGATTTGCCGGTCCCGGTACCGCCGACGATCAGAATCAGGCCGCGTTCCATCATCGCGAACTCCTTGAGTTTGGCAGGAAGCTCGAGCTGGTCGATGGATGGGACGCTGGCCTTGACGTGACGCGCGACCATGGCGGGCTCGCCCCGTTGCTGAAAGACATTGACGCGAAAGCGTCCGGTGTCCGGCAGGTGGAGGGATTTATTGAGCTCGTAATGACTCTCGAACTCCTTGACATCCTGGTCGCTGAGCAGCGAATAGATGAGACTGCGGTTGCGGTCCGCGTCAAGATTCTTGTTCTCCAGGGGATGCATCTCGCCTTCAACCTTCACCACCGGTGGCGAATCTACACTGATGAACAGGTCCGATGCCTCGAGTTCCACCATTTTCTTGAGCAACGTTGACAGATCCATGATGTGTTCCTGTGTTGGGGTGGACGGCTAGTGACATTGTAACGGTAAAGCGGTGCACGCCATATGGGAAACTGGCCTGTACCGCGGGCATCGCCGCATTGTTTTTTTGTTATTTTCACAAAACGACATGTGTTGCAAGACGAGCGGCTCGCAACGCGGTGGGGAAAGCCGGTGCACTTGTAAGCGGCATGGATCCATGCCAATCTACGCTTCAGGATCATGACCGCATCGCGGCGGCGATGCGCTACCCTGCACCATATTCTTTCGCGGAGGGTTGCGTCGATGAGATTGCTGTTTGTGAAGTGTTGTTTGGGCGCTGTTGCAGCGCTGTTCTTGGCCGCATGCGCGGGGACCCAGAAGACCGCTGAGTGGCGTGATCCTAGCTACGCCGGACAAAAATTCGATAACATTTTAGTGATCGGGGTGGCCAAGAAGTCGACGCTGCGGCGCATGTTCGAGTCCAACCTGGTGGACGAGCTCACCAAGAGGCAGCTCACCGCCATTCCCAGCTTCAGTATCATGGCCCAAGACGAGAAGATCTCCGAGGCGGCGATCAAGGCAGCGATCGCCGGGAAAAACATCGACGCGGTGCTGGTTACGCAGCTGATCGGCGTAGATCAGAAGGAGGTGTACCAACCGCCGATGTACTCACCCGGATTTGGGTATTACGGACACTACTCGCGCGCTTACACACAGGTCTATCAACCCGGTTATTACCAGCGCTACGACGTGGTGAAGTTGGAGACCACTCTCTACGACGCGAAGACCGAGAAGCCGGTGTGGTCGATGCAGTCCGACACCATCGACCCCGAGGCCGATGAGAAATTGATCAAATCCGCAATCAACGCGGTGATAAAGGCGCTCAGCGAACAGACGCTGATCTGACACTCGCGCCAATTTTTGTCATTCCGAGCATCAACATGTCATTCTAGCGAAGCGAAGAATCCGACCTGTTGTTAGTCGTGCCGGGCATCGCGAGGTATCTCAACCTGTTGGGACGCTGATGACGACTTTGACAGGTTGAGATCCCTCAGCAAACAGCGCTTCGGGATGACAAACTGGAGGGGCCTGCCCTGACCGTACCGAGGAATCCGACCTGTTGTTGGCCGTAGCGAGCGTCGCGAGGAATCCGGCCAATTATTGATCGTACCGCGAATATCGCGGCATCTCTTACAACGTGAGATCTTTTACTTATTATTTTACAGCTTTCCTCTGCATCTCCTTTTTCGCTTCGTAGCGCCGGTCAAGTTTCTCGATCACCAGTCTGTAGGCGATAAAGTACTTGTAGATATTGCTCACGTACTGCACCGTCTCGCGGCCGATGCGCTTGGCGGCGATAACCTCCACATGTCCGAACCACACGTTCGGGTTCAGTCCACGTTGAGCGGCCTCTTTGCGCAACTGAGCGACCCGTGCGGGACCGGCGTTGTACGCGGCGAACGCCAGCAAGGTCTGGTTGAGTCCGTCTATGTTCGGATCCTTGAAGTAGCGGTCGCGCAGGAAGCGCAGATACTTGGTGCCGGCGTGGACGTTGCTCTCGAGCTTCTCAATATCCGTTATGCCGACGTTGGGATCCTTAGCGGTGGTGGGCAGAATCTGCATCACACCGACAGCGCCGGCCTTGCTGCGCTTGGACTGGTCGAGTTGCGATTCCTGGTAAGCCAAGGCGGTCAGCATCGCCCAATCGAAGTCGTAGTCCGCGGCATATTTCTCAAACAGGCCGAGCATCGATTGAAACTTCTCCAATTCGTGCTCGGTCACTGAGTTCCGCACCCATTTGTTCTCTTTGAGATAACGCTTTAAGATCATGTTCCCGTGCAAGGTCCCTTTCTTATTCTTAGCCACGAACTGGTTGACCACTGCCTTTAAGGTCGGGCTGTTCTTGCGAAACGCCCACGCGATTTGCCCGCCCTCACGAACGGTAATATCCGAGCGCACCTTGATGTTATTGAATATCTCTTTCCAGAATTGCGCCTTATGGCTGTCGACGATAATCATCGGAACCAGGCCGGCGTTCACCATTTCCAGCAGATCGTTGTCCTCGAGATATTCGTCCGCCGGCACCAGCGTGATCGGTTTCAGACCGCGCTTTTTAAAGTCGCGGTTGAGCGCGGTCAGGCTGTCGAAGTAACTGGCTGATTTTCTTACATATATCGTCTTGCCGGCGAGTTCATCGCGGTGCCCAATCGGCGACGCGGCGGGGCCGGTGACCAGCACCTCGCTGACGTCCTTGTGCAAGGGGTCGGAAAAATCCACCTGTTGCAGGCGTTCTTTCGTGATGGTCAGATTAGCAACAGCAATATCCCCAAGACCCTCCTGCAACGCGGGCAACAATCGATCCCGCGGCACGGGGATGAAAACGACGTTCAGCTTGCGGGTATTGAGCTTGTACTTTTTGTTGATATACGCCTCGAAGAGCTTGAGCCCATCGTAACTCGCGCCACGCTGTGTCGCACCATCGAGGAAATACATCAGCTTGTTGTAGACCACCAGGGCGCGAATCTTGCGACGCTCCAGCATCGCTTTGAAATCGCCCTTCCACGCCTGCTGAGAGATGTTGTCGAGCACATCCTGTGCGGAGTATGCCGGGGTGCCGCTACCCAGCATGAGGATCGCGAGAACGCCGGCAATCATTGAACAGTGGCAACGTCTAATATATATGCGCATCGTCTTCCTTTATATCATCCATCAATCGGGAAATCGGAATTCTATCTGAGTTTCAAATCGCTAGCTTGGCCCTCCCCTTGCCAGGAATCCTGAAACTGGAGAGTGCGGGGAGTCAAACATGCCCGCTTCAGCCCCCAACCATTTTGGCTCAAAAGGGGACAAATTTATTTTGTCAAAAAATAACTCTGCCCGCTTTTATAGTCGCGGCGTTTGCCAAATAGCTTAAAAGCGGTACTTGAGGCCAAGAGTAATGGAATTTGAGGCGCCCTTAATATCGTCGCCGAACAAGCCCTCGGCACCGGAACGGTGATGGATGCGCGTGACAAGATCCCACTGCGGGATGCTCGGGGGACCGACGGTCAACTCGAACAACAAGTAGCCGAGCAGCTTTTCACTGGCGCCCTCGGTCTCCACTTCGAACTGAGGTAATTCGGTGGCGTAGGAGAGGCCGACGCCGGCGGCAGCTGTGGTGTCCACATAAGCGTCCCAGGGGAAACGTAACCATCGGAATGCAAACAGGCCATTGATTTCAAAGTGATCCTGTCCCTTGGTGTGCTTGGCGAGCTGCCCTTCGAACTCGATAGTGAGTTTCGGATTGACGGTCTTGAGCTTCCGCGCCAGCGCCAGCACCCAGAACTTGTAATCGGAATCGTAGTCGGCTTGGAACGTGAACACATCGCTCAATGTATCCGGTGTCAGTTTCCCATAATAAGCCGTCACCGCCCATTTGTACTCGCCGCGCGGCGTGACCGTCGCGGGCTCTTGCGCATGCACGACGCTGGTAAAAAGTATCGCAATAACAGGAACGTAAACGATTTTCATTTTTCTACTTGTACGGTTGGTTATTTTACTTAGCGCGCAGTGTACATGAGTATTGTTCCGGGGACAGTATACTTATTTGTGGAAAATCCCTCGCCGAGATCCGGGGACAGTTTACTTATATTTTCGAACTGGGTCCCGGTTTACGCCTGCGTAAGTATCCCCTCGACGATATTTCCAACTTGGCAAAAGAACTTATTCTTAAATAACTATACTGTCCCCGGAATTAGAGTCGATAAGATTCAGCGCACCGAGCCAAAGCCGAGTACTACGTACGCGAACGGCCCCTTGTACTCGTAATTCACGTCGGTCGCGGTGACATTCTTGTCGGTGACCTTCACGTCCGCATCGGTGTAGATATAGCCCAGACCCAAACCCACGCTTTGCCACGGACGGTACTCGACACTACCAAACAGATCCGTGATCTTGCCGTCAATATCACCGACGTCCAAGTTGAAATAGCCGAAACGCCCGGTGATCAACCACTGCGGTGAGAAGGCGTGATTCAGATAGGCGCCCAGCGTCGGCAACGGTTGGGTGGTGTCGTCATCCACCAGCACTACGGTCGGCGCCCCCGGCAAGGTGAAAGTCGCCTTGTCCTCAATGGTCAGCACCTTGACCCCTATCCGCGCACCCAGCTCGGTGGTGTCGCTGCGTAGGAACGAGTAGCCCAGGGCGACA
>CAMYNX010000042.1 GCA_947259875.1 uncultured Gammaproteobacteria bacterium
GCAGCATTTAGATGGCTTGGTATTCGGGCCTGGCGAAAATCAGGGCGTGCTGCGTGGCAATCGGTTCTATCACCGAAAATTAGACTTCGCCATTGAGTTTCCGTCGAATTGGCGGGTCGAAAACCAACCGGATCGATTGTTGGCCGTTTCCAAGGGAAATGACGCGATGATGCAGATAACTTTGCGCGATCTGAATCGGAGGCAGACCCCGGAACAGTTTCTACGCAACGAGTTCGACGGACTGCAGCAAGGCCAGGCGCTCACCACTGAGACATTCCCGGGATTTACAGGCGTCACCCAACTGAATACACCATTTGGACGAAAGTATTCACGGGTCGCTACCGTGTTTCACGAAAACCGCGCGTTCATCATCGCATCGGCGAGCAAACAAGGTATAGTCAACAGACCGTTTTTTGACAGTGTCCGTAGCTTCAGACGACTGCATCCGGACGAATATCGTCTTGCACAGTCGCGGCAGATCCAGCTGGTGCGTGCCAGACCCGGCGATACGTTCGCGCAACTGGCGCGTAATTCTAATTTAACCAATTACGCCGAGGCCCAGCTACGGCTGCTCAACGATATGTATCCCAGCGGCGAACCCAAACCCGGTCAGTTGATCAAGGTCGTTCGTTAGTCCCGACGCGCCGGCGGCGAAAAGCCCATAGATAGATCAGAATATTGGACACGAGTAACGCTGTGCCGAGGACGAGCTGCAATTCGTAAGTAAGGTGATTGGGGTAGATAATCGGCACGATATAGTGCTCCACAAAACCGCCGCCATAGCCGGCAACACCAGCACGTCGTAACAGCCAGTTTTCCACCGGCGTCAAAGGGCAAATCCACGCGTTCCACTCCAATAAAACACCCCATAGCAAGGCCGGTAAATGCAGCCACGCTAAACGTTTCCAACACACAACCAACAAACCGCCAAACACAACGAATATCACGAATAACAAATGAACAACGAACGTAATATCAGCGAGCGCGCGATAGATCATCGACGATGCAGCCCGTACATTGCACCAAGGCATCCCGCCCCTATTCTCTTCCGATATTGTGTCGCATCCGATATGGTCATTTCCAGGACGATACAGTCAAGGTCTGTGGAGGTCACGTAATGAATACGGGTGGGGTTATCCCGCCGCTGGCTCGGTTTCGAACGACTGCACTTGCGCTTCACGCAAAAGAAAAAATAGCGGTCGGATTCAAGGAGTCATAGACTCTAGCTCCTACTTTGTTATCGTTCCAGCGGCGCGCTTGTCCCCGCACAGCAGGGGAACTACGCGCAGGACAAGTCCAATCGTCATCATCCGGGATCCTTGGTGCAATATACGGGCTAGGATACCATCGCCTAGTTCAAGTTGGGCGCGGAAATTGGAGGCATTATGAGCCTGCGGTCAAGCGGCCCCTTTTTGCGGAATACCAGCGTTGACGTCCGTATTCTGCTCGCTAAGTTCTTGCACTATGTCAAACTCGACCCAGTCAAGGTCATTAGTCGCCAGTTTTATCTTGGTCGGTTGAATAAGCAAGGAGTCATCAGCGGTATCCATCACGAAGTGATGTCTCACTCTAGATACATCCTTCGGTACTATCAGGCTGCGAGTAAGCTTTTTGTCTTCCGGTATTGTTACCAGTATTGCAAGGCTCGACGGCTGAGCCACATTCTTCCTTGACCGCATGAGCACATCCTGGATTGACACCGCTTCCGCGACGGGTCCGAATTTATATACACCGATTGTTATTTTGTTGGCCTGATTATTACGCATCCACCGAACCACTCCTACATCCCAGGCGTCTTTCTTTTTAGTTGGACGACGTACCGCGATTAACTTGCCAATGAGATTTGCGACCGGCTCAGTACTTTCTTTTGTTAATTGCACACCATTAGCACTTTCGTCCACACAGCTCCATTCACCCAAATCGGCCGGACCGGAGTCTGCGCGAAGCTTTTGTTTTCTGAATACAACATTTTGTATATCGCTCCCTGTACGCCCACTGCAACAGAGTTCCGATTGCCCATTCAAGAAGTAAGTCACTCCATCAAAACCATGAATCACTAGTCGTTTGTCATTGATCGCTAAACGCATACTCTTGCGTTTCAGCTGTCCTCCCCAAGCAGTGATGAGACAATCTAATAATTGACGGCGATCCCGATCCTCAACTTTGGTTTCCTGATGACCATGTTTCTTAAGCCGCTGGAAATATTGCTCCATATCTTCGATCTGGTCTTTTGCCTGCATCACATGACCCGGCCTGTCATCATCCAGATTGACGAGGAACTGGCACTTGCCCGACGGCACAAAAGGCGGAGTCACTAATACTGCATGTACGGCCAATTGATTACAGCGATCATGAATTTCATCGACTTCTCCGTGGGCGAACTTGTATGGATCGAGAGCCGCGGTCAGGAGAATCTGTTTATAAACATGGGTGATTGTAGTTTGTGGTTTGAATGCGTTGAGCTGGTCCGTAACCGGAAACTTCAACAAATTATGCTGCTGCGCTTTCTTGACTAGTTCATGTATCGCCAGCCACACACCCTTGGGAATCGGATGATAAATGCGATATGCATCGCAACATACTGCACTAAAGTATAGAATCGCGCGATGTATGGCCATCGCATGACTGGGCTTATCATGCCGGGTTCCCGTTAACGCAAATGACACCGCTGCCCACGCGTAACCCATAGCGAGCAAATTGTGTATCTGCGAAAGCAATGCCACTTCCGTGCGTGAAGATTCGGAAAGGGGTAGTTGTGAGCCGGTCCGCCGATCGGTCAGACGGTAGCTGATTTTTGACAACGATTCACGGAATGCTTCTAAGACCTCGAGGCGCCGTCGTGCCGGCATGTCCACGGTATTCATAGTCGACAACATCGATTTTATTTCCGCGGCCGCTCGCGGAGCATCCGACGCCGGTAGATCGTCTAACCAGGTCTTTGCGTCGGAGCGCGAGAACGGAACTATGTGCTCACCAGCTAGACGAGCGCTATCTTGTATGTGTTGAGACAACGGATACACCCCCACAGTGCCGGTAGTTGTCGAGTGCTTTTTATGTTTAAGTATAGACCGTTTGTGAGATGTCCGTGGCGGCCGGATTGTGGCCCATCAGATTGTCAGAGCGAACTAAACAGAAACAGTCGGTTACATTGCGTATCGGGAGCAAAATATGAACCTGGAAAAGGTGATTTTCGCGTTTTTCATAATGCTCGCCCTAACCCTTAACTTTGGATTTTTTATCGGCGAGATCGACAATCCTGCACACCACCATGCCTATGAGCTTTTTGCCGCTATCGTGGTAAGTGTTATCGCGACGATTATGAAGTTCGGCGATCGCAGTCAACTCGGTGCAGTGCTAGTGGCATCCAGTTTAGTGGCGGATCTTCAGTTGATTGCCGCGGCGTTGTTGTGGGGGGCCGCAGTAAACACCTTGGACGGCGGTCTCTCCGCAACAGCGATGGCGAGCATAGTCTCACTATCGGGCGGCGCACTGGTGGCGAACATTGTATCGGTGATACTACTCGTCACTGAAACAGTGATGTCACAACGCTAAAACAGGGCAATGGAGATACCGACTGTTTTCTTCCTGATTCTTCGACGACTCCGTAATCCGCTTATATTCCTCGTCTGCATGTATGCGATTGCGGTGTTCGGGATGACCTTGATTCCAGGGGTCGACGATCAAGGACAGCCGTGGCGAATGGATTTCTTTCATGCCTTTTATTTCGTGAGCTTCATGGGGTCGACCATTGGGTTCGGAGAAATACCCTATCCATTCACCAATGAGCAAAGACTATGGGTATTAGTATGTATCTACATTTCAGTGTTCGCATGGTTATATGCCATCGGCACCGCGCTGGCCATGGCACAAGATCCGGCGTTTCGTTATGCGGTGACCCAGAATTCTTTCGCTCGCAACGTGCGTCGCATTGTCGAGCCGTTTTTTCTCGTTTGTGGTTACGGAGATACCGGGCATTTATTGGTGCAAGGCCTGGTTGAAAGGGGTCTTCGCGCAGTAGTGTTAGACCGTAATCAAGACCGCATTAACAACCTAAAGCTCGCCAATCTGGATATTTTCGTCCCTGGTTTACTTGCAGATTCTGCCGATCCGGCCAATTTGATTACAGCCGGCCTGCAGCATCGGCGCTGTATTGGTGTTGTGGCGCTGACTGACAATGATCACGTGAATCTCAAAATCGCGATTACCAGTAAACTGTTGAATCCGGATTTACGTGTCATTTGTCGATCTGAGATACACGATTTCGGCATCAACATGGAATCCTTCGGCACCGATGAGATTGTAAATCCATTCGACTTGTTCGCAGATCGTCTAGCCATGGCACTGCACTCTCCGGCTACCTATATCATTCATCATTGGTTGACTAGCGCCCCGGGATCTCCGTTGACGGAGCCCCTGTTTCCACCTCGCGGTCAATGGGTCTTATGCGGTTACGGAAGATTCGGTAAAGCGGTGCAGCAATACCTTTCGTTCGAGGGCGTTGAGGCGACCATCATTGAGGCCGATCCGGCAAAGACGAACGCCCCCGCCGATGCGATTTTGGGACGCGGTACCGAGGCGGTCACGTTGCGTCAGGCTGGTATCGAGCAGGCAGTGGGTGTCGTGGCAGGCACCGACGACGACGCCAATAATCTATCCGTCATTATGACCGCCAAGGAATTGAATCCACAGTTGTTTACCGTCGCGCGACAGAACAGACAAGAGAACCAAGCAATCTTTGAGGCTGCGGACCTGAATCTGGTCATGGAACGAAGCGACATTATCGCCCGCTCTGTAATTACCTTAATCACCAATCCGCTGTTGGCGGAATTTTTAAGGGCAATAGACACCGAAGATGATGAGAACGCAGCAAATGTATTGGCTAGCCGAATCAGCGGGCTTGTCGGACAAAACGTACCGCTTTCTTGGACCGTGGAAACTACGAAAGCGGCCTCCCCCGCCCTGGCGGTCCAGTTGTTTCAAGGCGCTAGTGTGACCGTGAACCAAATCATGACCGATCCTTCGGATCGCGATCAGTCACTGCCGTGCATACCGTTATTACTGAAACACAGCGGTGAAAACCAGCTGCTGCCGGACAGAGAAACCACGCTGGCGCATGGTGACCGTATCTTGTTCTGCGGCCACCGGACCGCCGCCCGGCGCATGACCGCAACGGTGGTGAATCACAACACCCTTGCCTATGTCACCGGCCGCCAACCGGTCGATGGTTTGACTGGGTGGTTGCGGGCCAGATCAGCCGATACCGCAAAGACCTGAGCTAACCCGTATATTGCACCAAGGATCCCGGAGGGTGGCGAACGGACTTGTGCTGCGCGGAGTCCCAGGGCTTGTGCTGCGCGTAGTTCCCCTGCTGTGCGGGGGCAAGGCGGGGACAAGCGCCGCGCTGGAGGGATAAAAAACGGGGGGTCCGAGTCTGCGACGCCAACCCCTATTTTGCTGTTTAATGCCAGGCGTTCGCGACCGAGCCAGCGCCGGGATCGCCCCGCAACCGCCGCTTGACTTTACCCCGCGCCCAAGCTATGCTGCGTTGCAGCAATTGTTGCAGTGCACAACTCATATACCATTGAAACTATGGAGAAACAACCATGCAAAAGCAGGCCCTAGATACGGTGCAAAACGCCGTTGAAACCGCGTATAACACAACCAAGCAGGTGGTCGATATCAATGCCACTGCGTGGGAGAACCTCGTCGAGAAACAACTCGAGGTCATGAACCAAATGGTCGACTTTGGCACCAAGCAATTCAAATTGCTGGGCGAGGCCAAAGACGTCAAAACCACGCTCGCCGCCCAGACCGGGTTGGTTGAAAATGCCGCCGAGCAGGCGATGGCCAACGTGCGCGATGTCGTAAAGATCGCCAATGAGGCACGCACCGCCTATGACAAGCTGGTCAACAAAGGTGTTCAGGATGCAGTAGCCGCGGTTAAACCCAAGGTAACAAAAAAAGCTGCGTAAACAGATTCTGATTCTGTAGTACTCGTATCTCTCCTCCTCGGGTGCCCCCATAGCGATCCTCCCTGCTGTGGGGGCTTTTTTTCTCAACTGGGCAAAAGATGTCCAAGGATGACTAAAAGCTTTCGACGGATTTCGTCATCGCGAAGCCGAGGCGATCACGCGGCAACCTCCAACGATACGTCAATCTTGACCCACTACGTAGATTCGGCGTAGCACAATTCACCACACGACGCTAAAGCTTCCGCGCGTTCTCGAAAACACAAGTAGACATACGGCCCATTTGCGAGCAACAGCATGTATTCCGTTACAATGTATGCTAACGCCACAACCGGGACCGCCAATAGATCGGAATAGTACAGACTGGATTACTGTCGTACACTGATCTGCTGCGACAACCTGTCGGTTGTCAAACAACATTTTTAGTAAAATCACAAAGAATTTTGGTCACCGCCATATGAGCAGCAAACTGACCGTCATTGTCGGCGCCGGACCAGGTAACGGCCTGGCATTCGGACGTAGATTCCATGCTGAAGGACATCGTGTCGCGATGCTAGCGCGTCACGTAGACAACCTCGAGCGACTGCGGCAGCAGCTACCGGAGGCCCACTATTTTTCTTGTGATGTCAGCGAACCAGAGCAAATCCATGACGTATTCACACAAATACGACAACAGCTCGGTACCATCGATACGCTGATATACAATGCTGGCGCGGGTGCGTTTGGCAATATCGAAGACATTACCGGGGAACAATTCGAAGCCGCCTGGCGCGTCAACGCTTTGGGATGTTTTTACTGTGTCAAGGAAGTACTTGTTGATATGCGTGGCGCCGGAGACGGAAACATCATCGTCATAGGCGCAACGGCCTCAGTGCGGGGTGGCGGAGGTTTTGCCGCATTTAGCTCTGCCAAAGGAGCGCAAAGAAATCTTGTTCAATCCATTGCGCGTCACGTGAGTCCACATGGTATCCATGTTGCATACGTCATTATTGACGGTGTCATCGACATGGAACGTACTCGTGAATACTTTCCTGACAAACCAGATGAGTTCTTCCTGCAATCTGATGACATCGCGAAAACAGTTTTTCATTTAACCAGACAACCTCGATCAGCTTGGACATTTGAGTTGGATATGCGTCCATTCAAGGAAAATTGGTAACTCCAGTGAGCGACAACGACAGGACACAAGAAAAAGCAGTTGACCTTCCCCGGGATCGTGAACCTGTAATCCGTATCATTCCACTACCGAAGGATACCAATCCCGGTGGTGACATCTTCGGAGGTTGGATCATGTCCCATGTTGACCTCGCCGGCGGTGTAATTGCGGCGCGGCGCGCCAATGGACGTGTGGCTACCATCGCGGTTAACTCGTTTACCTTCAAAAAACCGGTACTGGTGGGAGACTTGGTCAGCATTTATGGTCACGTCATCCGTGTGGGCAATACTTCGGTTACCGTCGGGCTCCAGGTATTCGCGGAGCGTCGCTGGCTAAGCGACAAGCCTGGCCGATGTGTCAAGGTGACAGAAGCCGATCTGACCTACGTTGCAATTGATGATAATCGGCATCCACGTCAAATCCCGCCCGACCCTGCTTGAACCGATCGATACTCGGATTGGAAACTAAGTGATAGGCCATATTGATCTGCGCTGTAAGAGAAGCGGCCCATGCTCGGCATAATACCTCTCCCTGATGGCAGAACTCTTGCGCCGCTACGATAAATAACCGATTTCATGACGATAAAAGCTGACGATTTGGATTACCAAGCACTGCAGACCCTAGAAGGACTACAGCATCTCGATCATCAATTCCTGTTATCAGTCGAGGAACGCGATCCCGGTCTTTACGATCAGTTGTGCCGTTATCGGAACTCCGACACAAAACTCAGCGCATTGGAGATTAGCCGTCTGTTGTTAGCTGTCGCACCCATGCTGGAGGAATTTCTGGCGCACCGTTTTGGCATCAAAGCTTCGTTGCAAGAGGTCAATGAGGATATCGACAGACAGAACCTGGTTGCGCAATTCAAGAAGGAGTTTGTGCAAAAACGCGCACGTAGGATACATGGTAATGACTCCGACTCGTTCTCTTCGCTGTCACAATGGCTGGACAATCAGGTTGCACACTATCCAGAAGCAAGGTCTGATAAAGAGCTTGCGGTAGCTAAGTTCGCAAATCATCTCCTGGATGATCCGGAAACCAACGCCTCGTCAGTGGCGCATCTAACCGAGTGGTGCGCGCGTGCGCGACAGCAGAAGAATGATGAATCAGCGGTGAAGGATTGGATCAGCTTTCGGTTACCGCAACCGGTCGATCCTGCTCGCCTAGTGCCGTTGAACAAGAGCACCAACGGGCCCATTGAGCGACTCGAGGCCAGAACGGAAACACTGCGCCGTCGGGACGGTTTTTCTCTTACCGATTCACGCATGTCTATGCGTGAGGTGATGGACCAAGTTAATTATTGCGTTTATTGCCACAATCAGGACGGCGACTTCTGCTCCAAGGGATTCCCAAAGAAAAAGAAACAACCGGAACTCGGGCTCAAGGTCGACGCATTAGGCGTCACCCTGACTGGTTGTCCATTGGAGGAAAAGATCTCAGAGATGCAGTTGTTGAAACGGGATGGCAAAAACTTGGCCGCACTCGCGGTCGCCATGGTGGACAACCCGATGATTCCCGCCACCGGGCATCGGATCTGTAACGATTGCATGAAGGCTTGCATTTACCAAAAGCAGGACCCCGTAGATATCCCACAAATTGAAACCCGCGTATTGACCGACGTGTTAAATCTGCCGTGGGGGGTCGAGATCTACGACCTGCTGGTGCGCTGGAATCCGCTGCGCCGCCGGCAATTCCTGCCGCGCCCTGACAACGACCGCAAAGTCCTGATCGTCGGCATGGGGCCCGCGGGTTTCACCATGGCCCATCACCTGACCATGGAAGGCTGCACCGTGATTGGCATCGACGGACTGAAAATTGAGCCGTTACCACAACACCTCATCGACGAACCGGTGCACAGTTATGCTGATTTATGTGAGTCGCTGGAGGAACGAATCATGGCTGGGTTCGGGGGGGTCGCTGAATACGGCATCACCGTGCGCTGGGACAAGAATTTCCTGAAATTGATTTATCTCACACTCGCGAGAAGGTCCTCGTTTCGCGTGGTCGGTGGCGTCCGATTTGGCGGAACAATGACCTTGGATGACGCCTGGTCACTGGGCTTTGATCATGTGTGCGTCGCGACAGGCGCCGGGTTACCTCGGGTTGTCGGGATGGGCAACAGCCTTGCCCGCGGCATGCGTCAAGCCAATGACTTTCTGATGGCATTACAACTCACCGGGGCCGCAAAGTCGGACAGTCTGGCAAATCTCCAGGTGCGATTACCCGCCGTGGTCATTGGTGGTGGTTTGACCGCCATCGACACCGCCACCGAGGTCCAGGCTTATTACGTGAAGCAAGTCGAAAAAACCTTGGATCGCTTTGAACAACTCACCGCGAGGCAAGACGAGCAGTCGCTGTTCGACGAGCTGGATGAGGAAGGACGACTCGTTCTAAACGAGTTCTTGCAACACGGCCAGGCGGTGCGCGCCGAACGAGAACGGGCGGCAATCACTGGCGAGCGCCCCGACTTTAACCGGTTAATTCGAGAATGGGGGGGCGTGACCATTCTTTACCGCCGCAGCATTAACGAATCCCCGGCATACCTGCGTAACCATGAGGAGATCATCAAAGCCATGGAGGAAGGCGTTTACTATGTCGAAGGTCTGGAACCATTGCGTGCGGAACTTGACCATTTTGGGCATGTAGAAACGTTGGTATGTCGACAGCGCGTAAAGCGGGAGGGTCGTTGGATGTCCCTCGGCAAAGAAGTGAATGTGCCTTCCCGCGCAATTATGGTCGCCGCTGGCACGTTTCCAAACATCATCTACGAACTCGAACATCCGGGCACCTTACGCATCGAAGACAACCATTTTCTTGCTCACGTGGCCCATAGGCATGGCGTGCAGCCGGTGGGGGTTGCCGAACATTGCAAGGCACCGGAGTTTGGCCCGTTTACGTCTTATGATCGAGACCATCGCCGCGTGAGCTTCATCGGTGATGCCCATCCGGTATTTAATGGCAGTGTGGTGAAAGCTATCACCTCCGCCAACCGAAGCTACCCGGAAATCGTTGCCGATTTGATGGCATTACCCGAACCCCGACCAAGGCATTCGGATCCGTCACTGTTTATCCACGCTGTAGCTGACCAACTGACCACACGCATTGCCGACATTGATTTCAAACATCCTGTCGTCATTGAACTTTGGGTGCGGGCGCCGATGGCGGCAAAGAATTTCCAGCCTGGGCAGTTTTTTCGCCTGCAGACCTATGAAACATCGAGTCCCAAAAGCAACGGTACACGCTTGCAGATCCCGTTGTTGACAATCAGCGGCGCCGGAGTGCGGGGAGATTGCGTTCGATTGCTGTTATTGCGATTCGGAGCCAATGCCCAACTTGCCGAGCAGCTCAAACCTGGTGATCGAATTGTGTTGATGGGACCCACCGGCGCACCAACTGAGATTGATAATGACAAGACCGTTCTCGTAATCGCCGGCAGCTGGGGGGCAGCGGTGATGCTTGGTCTGGGCCCCGCGCTCCGCGCCAAGAATAATCGTGTCCTTTACTTCTCTGCTTACGATACGGCAGAACAAGTATATTATCAGGATGAATTGGAGCAATGTGCGGATCAAATCGTATGGGCGACTGCAGAAGGAGCGCCGATTACCGCAAATCGTCCCCAAGACATCAGCGTCCAGAGCCGCAACGTCATTGATCTGCTACGACAATATCACCGCGGCGAATTTTCGGGACCGGACCAAGGAATCCAGTTAACCGATGTAAATGAGGTTTTGGTCATTGGTTCGACCGGTTTGCTTAGAGGGCTTCAGTCAGCAATGCAGTCCGACCTACGCCACATATTCCGCGAAGACGTTAACATCCTGGGCACAGTGGGTAGCCCGATGCAGTGCATGTTGAAGGGTGTCTGCGCACAATGCCTGCAATGGCAAATAGATCCCGACAGTGGCGAACGTACCCGTGCAGTATTCTCGTGCGCCATGCAAGACCAACCTTTGATGTGGATCGATATCGACAATCTGGCGGCACGACAGGCACAAAACCGCCTGCAGGAACACCTTGGTGCAATGTGGGTGGAATATGTACTGGACAAATCCGGTTGACCCGTAGGGTGCGCAAGCTGTAGGAGTAACGGCCGCCGACTGGCGGGACCTCGGTGGCAAATGAATAGGCTATGAAACACATATTCAACCCCGCGCACAACCTCAAAGGCCTTAGCCTCAAATGCCTTAGGTTCTAACTTGAGTCGACAGACATTGTCAGATTTGGCTTGGTTTCATCTAGCCATTATCGACGGTTCGCGATCCATTGCTGTCCTTCGAGTGTAAGGGAACACCTGTTCGGTATAAGAGTTGCAAGCTGACATTGCAGAAAGTTGCGCTCTGTCTGTTAGCGAAGCGTTGCACGAATGCTCGGATAGTTGTTTGCGGACATAATTCGAGAGCATAAGCTAGTAGATCACAAAAAAGTAAACGTGAAGTCCGTCCACCCTGGGGGACACTGCTCGGCATCTACATTAAATGTCCCCCCTTCCGGGTTCGTACAGGCAAGATTAGGGAATGCGACACCCTCCGGAACGACTGTCCAGCCCGCTGGACACACTTTGTCAAAAACTTGATACAGTGTCTCATCCTGATTCCTGCAACGAACCCAGTCTCCCCCGCAAAAGGGGAAGCCGGGGTCAGAAATTCTGCACTCGTCGCTGAATAGGTTACCGCCGCCACTAGACGTGCCACCGCCGCCACAGCCCGTTGCCATGGATAAACCAATAATGGGAACAAGGATGCGAAGCTTGTGGAGTGTGAATCGATGTTTGACAGTGTTTTTCATCGCTGCTCTACCTCCATTCGTGCGGGGCGGCAGCATCACCCGACATGGTCAGACTCGCTGTAACGCACCCAATTTGTTGCCTTAGGAGGCTAGAAGGTGGAGGGCAAGAACAATCCCCTCAATAAGCACAGGTCTAGCGAATCGCTGAAGGACATTTATTTAGGATTCGAACGGACCACGCGGTGAGACTGTCACGGCTGAACACGCGGGTCGTCGCCTTCAAGCGCGAATATTTAGATGATTCAAGCCACAAAGTCCTTGATCTGAATCAATAGAAACTTCCGGTTTGCTTGGGATTCGCCGAAACTTGGAGCTTGCACTACTCGAGATGTTGCATTGGGATCGTTCGGACCACGACGCGGCTATGTGCGATGCTAGCTCTGGGGGATCCATCGCAATCGTGAATAATGACGAGAATTAACGTGCTTGAGTCTATTCGATGTGCACGGGTAAAAACGAACCGAAACACGCATCGCCACACGTACAACCCAAGCTGGGGGAAGCCCGAAGACTCCGCCCGCTCTTGCTCATAAAGGCGGGTGGCACGCCTGGAACACTTCCGGCACCGGACGTTTGGCATCATGTTTTGTCGGTGTTCGAAGGTTAGGTCCTGACTGCGGACCAACAGGTTTAGACTCTATCGGACGATGACTGTCTGGTTACGTGCGAGTCAGCACCCCTCAAGAGGATTGTTTTTGATTCCTGGGCGGGTTTTCCTGGTGCTGGTATTGCTCCAGGGCCTCGCGAACGGTGGCTAGTATTTTTTCCAACACCGGTAACAGATTTTCTTGTCCCTGCCTTGCCAGATCCTTGCCTAGTTCAGACAAGTCATGCTTCAGCGCCTGATACTGCTGGTCCAATTGCTTAGCGGTTTCCTTCGATTTATTTTCCAGAGAACCGAGCAAAGATTCCAACTCGCGCCGCGCCTGGTCCGAGGATTGACCTACCGCTTGTTCCAACCCTGCGAGGTCTTCTTGCAGCTTGTTTTTCTGTTGCTCCCATTCGGGACTCGAAAAGTACTCCTGCAAAGAACTAAGTGCCTCGCCGACTTGTTTATTAGTTTGGTCCAGGGTCTCTCCGGCACGCCATGCCAGAAGCTCCAGACTTGAATCTATAGCGAGCAATTCATGGCCCGCATCAAGTGGACTGGAGCCAGTGGTCGAATTATAGATTTCTACCACATGGGTCGAGTCCTGTGTTACGACCATCACCGCAGCATTGCTCCGCAAGCTCGTTGCTTTGTCTGGATCCAGCGCCAAGACTGCTTTTGTCCGTTGATCGATATTCTCGAGCTTGGCGACCTTTCCGATCTGCTCACCGTCCAGCATCACTGCGTCACCCTTGTGTAGCCCAGGCACGGCGGCGAAAGACACCACCACCTCCAAACTGCGCGAGCACCCAGCAAGTCCTATCGCGACAATGCTAAAAATCACCATCCATTTATTCATCGGCGCATTCTCCCGGCTGATAGATAACTATCAATTTTACAAACATTTTTAGATGTGATGACATTACGATAACTTAAGGCGATTCCGTGCCTCGAGAACCTGCAGCACGGCGGTAGTATCTAATTCACCGTACCCCGAATCCACGGTCCGATTAATACCCTCAGCGGCCAGTTTAGTGCCATCTAGATCGAGCTGGCAGTCACGCATGGTCTCCAATGCGATACGCATGTCTTTGTTGTGCAACTTCGCCTTGAAACCAGGTACAAAATTACGGTCCAGCATACGCTGGCCATGGAAATCCAACACCCGGCTGGCGGCAAATCCACCGAGCAAGGCTTCCCGCACACGGCCAGGATCGACTCCGGCCGCCTTGGCCAGCAACAACGCCTCTGCAGTTGCTAAAATATGCTGCGCCACCAACAGTTGGTTACAGGCCTTTGCCACCTGGCCGGCGCCATGATCCCCTACCAGAACAATATTCTCACCCATAGCCTCCAACAACGGTTTCACGCGGTCAAATACCGCTGGATCACCGCCAACCATTATCGATAAGGTACCCTCCCGTGCGCCAATATCGCCGCCAGATACCGGCGCATCCAACATATCCATGCCTGTCTCCGCCAGCCGTGTCGCCAAGTCGCGCGCGGATGAAGCGGAACTAGTCGTCATATCGACTAGCACCTTACCCGGGACCGCCGCCTCAATTACGCCTTTAGCGCCAAGCACAATCTGTTCCACATCCGGCGTATCACCAACTATCGTGATAATAACGTCTGCATGATCGGTTACTTGTTCCGGCGAGTCGCATAGGGTGGCCCCAGCCTGGATCAACGGCAAGGCCTTTTCTTGTGTACGTGCGAATACCCACACCGGATAACCGGCACGGATCACGTTCAATGCCATGGGCAGACCCATAATGCCGGTACCGATGAATCCTACTTTGTCAGTCATGTGTTAACCTCATTATCCTGTGCCGTCCAAAGCTGAATTTTACAAATACCAATGCAACTGTCAGATAACCCCAAAAACTTGTTATTGGAACTTTACAACACCGCGGTCGATTCAGTACATCCGACACGCTGCGTACCACCGTTGCTACCGCCACCACCTGCTGGACGCACCATTGTCATCGGCGCCGGTAAAGGCGCTGCGGCGATGGCCCATGCCGTCGAGGAAAACTGGGCATCGGGTTGCGAGGGCACCGTGGTTACCCGCTACGGACATAGCGTTCGCTGTCAATCCATCAGAGTCATCGAGGCCGGCCATCCGGTTCCCGACGACGTGGGACAAACTGCCGCCCGCGAGATCATGGAACTGGTGTCCGGTCTGAATAAAGACGACATGGTGCTGTGTCTGATCTCCGGTGGCGGCTCCGCATTGCTATCGCTACCCGCGCCCGGCGTCACTTTAGCGGACAAACAGCATATCAACCAACAACTACTCAAGTCCGGCGCCAACATCAGCGAGATGAATACAGTACGCAAGCACCTATCCGCCATTAAGGGTGGGCAACTCGCACTGCGATGCGCGCCGGCCCAAGTGGCGACGCTGATTATCTCGGACGTGCCTGGTGATGATCCAGCCACGGTTGCCTCCGGTCCCACGGTACCCGATCACACCACTCAGCAAGATGCTCTCGCAATCCTAGACCGCTATAGCATTGACACTGGTAATCATATCCTCTCCCATCTCTCCGATCCAAGAAATGAGACGCCCAAACCGGGTGATCCTCGATTCGAGCGAGTATCAAATACCGTGATTGCAACCGCACGCCAGGCATTGCATGCCGCGGCATCGTTTTGCGATCAGCATGGCATTAAGCCTCTGGTGCTCGGTGATGATATCGAAGGTGAAGCAAGCGAGGTAGCGGTAGAACATGCGGCACGTGCAAACCGTTTGTTGCAAGACTCCGGTAACCGTTCATGCGTGATCCTGTCCGGCGGCGAAACCACCGTGACCGTGCATGGCGCCGGCCGTGGCGGACGTAACGTGGAATACCTGCTGAGCCTGGCGATCGCCCTGGGCGATCAACACAATATCTATGCGCTGGCTTGTGATACCGATGGCATAGATGGTACCGAAGACAATGCCGGCGCGATGATTACACCGGATACCTTGGATCGTGCCCGGGCTTTAGACCTCGATCCCGCAGCTTATCTGCAAAACAACGATGCTTATGGCTTTTTCTCGGCATTGGATGACCTGGTCATAACCGGTCCAACGCTCACCAACGTCAACGACTTTCGCGCCATCTTTGTGTCTTGATGACCGGGCTCTGACCTAAAAGTGGTAAGACAGTCCCAGCTGAGCGTAATCGTCGCGACGCAGGGAGTACAAGGGATCATCTTCAGTAAGTTCTTGAAACGTCCGGACTTCAAGCTCGATCATCCAGCGAGCGCCCAACCGGCGGCTGGCCTCCACGTTACAAAGTCTCGCCGACGAATCCATGTCAAAGATGCAACCCAGTAAGGCCTCGGTGCTTTGCACGTCGTTCAACGTCAATCTGACTCCGGCAAAGACATCGTCGTCGAACGGGGAATCTGTATCTATGGGACGATCATCATAGAGATATTCCATCACCAGCCCCAGATCCGTTGGGGTTTCGAACAACCCAAACAAGGTGTATTCAAATCCAGCGGTGCTGGCGACGAATGACGGTCCCTGTCCTGACCGGCGCATCGCCTCCAACTTCCACAACCACGAGCCCTTGGTGGCTTGCACGTCCAAGCCAGTTTGATCGATCTGATCATAGATAGGAAACATGACTACTTCACCATCGTCACGAGTACCGGCAGTAAATCTCGGGTCGCGGCTGGTTCCGGTGAAATGGGATAGTCCGAGGTCCCAATCTCCGGGGGAATGCGCCCAACGGACCGCAAAATCAATGTGCTCCTGCTCGCGCGAGGACTCGTAGATAGCACCATCCGGATCGACTCTAGGTATCATACGCAATCGACCCTCGGGTCCGGGGAATGTACGTTCGCGGAAGTATGGCAGCACAAAGAAATCCAGCGTACCCCAGTCGCGAATCAACGCGAAGTTGACCATCGGCTGACCAAGCTTATCTTCGGTGTCGATGTTCTCGACTAAGTCGGTTTGGTTGATGATGTCAACAAGATGCTGGGACTCGGTAACGCCCCAAAACACCTTGCGTACGCCGATGCGTAGTTCCCAACCATTCCGCGCAGTCAACCACGTAAGTTCACGGATATCGAAATGGGTGCGTTCGTCGTCATGTTGATCCAACCGGAGAAACGGTACAAAGGTGAATGAGTCGCGTCCATTGTTCCATGCATAGTACAGTTCCGGTTGTACCGCTAGCGAGAAGTTGTCACCGTGCTGGCGCGGATCAACCGGTGAATGAAAGAACGTTCGATACTCGAGATCCGCATACCCGGACCATTCCGGCCGGGTAGCCTCAGTGCGAGAAGTTTCAGGCTCGGAAGAGACTTGCGGCGAAGGTACCGTCTGAACAATCAACGGCGTGGTTACCGGTTCCGGCTCCGTCTTGGCGGTGTAGGGCTGCACCAGCAATGCGACGGGGTAGTTGCGAACAAAACCAGAATAACCCAGCGCGGCTAATTCCAACTGCACCTTACGCGCTTGTTCACGTTGGGAAAACGGACCCACCAATACCGTAGTGAGTGTTCGCACCGGCCGACCGATACCCCAAAGCCTGGTGTTGAGAAATCCCGCCTCGCCAAGGCGCGTGATGGCGCGTTCAGCATTGCCGCGGTTCGCGAAGGCGCCTACTTGAACCGCAAAATCGCCCTCGGAAGGATCAGCGTGTACGCCCAGCACGAACCCCACTATCAAGGCTATCCAACCACGCACGAGGGTGCGACCGCGCCCGGAACCAATGCTCATGTTACGCTTTAAGTCATCGTTCTTAATTTTTGAATTGACTATTATATATGCATTTACAGAAGAATCATCTCAACGCGCCCGCTTGAGGCTATTACGGTCGAAATCGCGTTTAGACAGGCCGCTCTTGAAGCGGTAATTGCTCCACATTAGGGATGTGCTCTTACCGTTTTGGTGGTTGACCATATTCATGTGATCCGCGCGCCAGAACTTAGCGAGATACTGTCTGTAATCTTTGATGGTGAGCGTCTTTAGATGGGCGCCCTTGCGATCAAAATAATCGACCTTTAAAACGCGATAATGCTGCTTGTCGATCGACACGATCTGCTTGGTATAACCCGAGTGCTTGTATTGAGGCGTACGCTCGACGACAAATGCCTCCTGACCGTCGATGGTCTCATCGCGCAGATATTTGTACCTGTACTTTTCAATTTCTTGCGAACTGATGTCCTCATAAGCAAACTCGCTGCCCATGAAAGGTCCAGATTTATTGGCTGACGAAATTCGTTTCACCCTCTTCAGCGCCGGCAGGTACAACCATTGATCGTCCGGTTTGATAGCATGGGTATAACTCAAAAAAGCGGTCCCCTTAACGTCCGCGGGGTAATCAAAGATAGTCAGCGATTTATCGCCGTCGCCTTGTACTTCAAGGGAACGCACACGAATCGCGCGTTCACTTTGTTCACCGTGCCGGTTGCGCAGGATCATTTTCATGTCGGCGGTGCTGTCACTCCAGCCCAAATCGCGCTTGTCCGCTTCTACCGCAATTATCAATCCTTTTTCTTCCGGGGTTTGCGCCGCGGAAGCGAACGGAAACAGCCCCAGTAGCGGCAGAAGTAACAACAACGTCTTCATGTTTTGTTCCTCGAGTAGCAAAAAACAGTGCGATAAGACAACCAGCGATCCACACCACGTTGCTGGGCACGGCAGTTGAATATTACATGTTCCAGTCCAAGTTGAACGCGGACAACTTCACCGAGATTCCATCGACGGCAATATGTTAATATTAATTATTAAATTATTAGTATAATATTTGGTATAACAGTTACCGCCCGTACAGCCCCTCCAGCAACAGCCGGCACACATCACGGGCCTTAGTCTCAAACAGATCCAGTGGGAACAAATCCATAAAATCCGCATAGTCAAACAGCACCGTTGCCGCAAGTACCGCGTCTGCCGCACGTGCCGGATTGGCCACCGTGAATTGGCCACTGGCATTCCCCTGGTGTATCAGTTCGATCAACAGTGCCCGTCGCGCTTTCGTGTGGTGACCGACAATATCACGACGCCGTTTGCTGACATCGTCGATGAGTGCATAGATACGCGGCGTGGTAGACCACTGGGAATGCGTGTAACGCAGCGATTCAAGCACAAACGCCTCGATGCGCTCAGCGGCCGTCACGTCCTGGCGCTCGACGATGCGCCGCAGCACTGACTCCTTGCGCGCCAGATACTGGGACGCCAACGCCGCGCCGATGTCGTGCTTGTTGTTAAAATAACGATACAGATTGGCAGCCGACATAGCGCAATCCGTGGCGATCTCGGCCATCGTGGTCTTACCATAACCGAAGTCGCGGAAACGCTCGCCCGCCGCCGCTAAAATACGCTCGCGGGGCTGGCTGCCGGTGTGCCTGGGATGCATGGATTCATCACGCTAACACGATAATAATAAATATTCAATATATTATTTACTATTTAGTGAAAACGCAACTCGCTGGCACGGTCGGGCTGATCAATGTAAATATTGCGCGTCCCCTGTACTCGTTCGATGACGTCGTTACGATACTGTTCGTGCTTGCTCGGCGGATCCTGCCGATGCCAGCGCTGCAAGGTCCGACCGAGCTTGGCAAATATCCTCACTCCATATTCTTTGTGCATGTAAAACATGGCCCGGGCAATTTCGCCCCGCGATGCCGGTCGCGGCTCGACCACCCGCTGCCGTTCGTCGATTTCGAAATCACAGCCCCCATAATCGCGCCTCTCACCGCCCACGTCACCGAAGCGGAAACTAGCGCGGGCGTCATTGATATCTTTTCGCGCCGGATACAGGTTGTGCAGATCCGCCTCTAGCCGATTGAACCGGGGATTATCCTCGCGACACTGCTTGCGCCGGCCACAATTCAAGGTTCGCGTCGCCCACGACATCGGTAACACGTGCTCGATGTTCACACCACGGCGATGCCGAGCGCTGAATGGCTGCCCACAATACAAGGTTTCGCCGCCTTTGTTATACAGCACCGACCAGAACAGGTGCCGCGCTTCCTCATAGTCCTTGATCTGCGTCTGATCGGCTGCCAATAGCAAAGGCACGCATAACACGGTCGACGTCAGCACCGCGATGAGTCGAGTTTTCATTTACTGCTACTCACTGTTGGTTAATCGTGATTGTAACCGCTTATCAGCATCGGTACCTTGTTATCCGTTGGCTATCGAAGACATATCCAAGTGATTCAATCCCCTGGTCAGGAGGACCCGCCGCCACAGCGCCATTGCCGGGATCTATGCAAACTTCACGTACGGTGATATAAGATCTCACCTAACGTTGGCGCAGCAAACGCCTTGTCAATATTTCGATCGGAGGCACTGATGAGTGGAACCACGCCCGGCCCAGATACATTCATAAAGAGATCTGATGACCCCGGCTACATTGTCGCGTGGAGAAACAAATACGACTTCGAGGCTGGCAAATTCAGCGACGAGGTAATGACTTATGGGGAAGCGAAACAGCGCGCGCTTGAGCTAAACTCCAAACACGACGACAAGGTTTTCTGGCCGGAAAATCTGCAAGCAAATCCCAAGTACAGAGACTAACGGCGCGATGTCCCGCTAGCAGCTTTCAAAACGGGTACATAGTTTGTTTAAGTAAGATTGTTCAATCATCATATTGGTCTCCCGTCCCCGTGACAGGCCAAGCCGGATCTTTAACATATTCAATCGTTTCGTCGCCCGGCGGCGTTCGCACCCGTCGTCAAGTGTACTAAATAAGCCATAGATATCGGATAGTTCCCGCCGCAGGGTCAACTCTGCAGGTACAAAGCCCGCGTTTTTTAACAGCCGGTACGCGACTCGCAGTTCTTCCGGCACCAGTGCATCATCGACCAGGTCCAACCGTCTCCCCTCTCCAGGTAATCCACTAAGCTCTCCTTGGTCGATTGCTTGTTTGATTTTTGCTTCGGCAAGCTGGTCAATCAACATCATGATAAATGCGTGCAGCACTGTAAATACCGGTAGAATAACAGACAATCAAAATCTTGAAACCCGAGTCGAACGCCCAATATCTAAGATTATGATGCGCGTGGATAAATACGAGTTTGGGCGGATCGATATTGCCGGATCAACGTATACCTCCGACGTCATCATTTCCGAACGACAGGTACGGGACAACTGGTGGCGCGACCAAGGACATCGACTACAAATCAAAGACCTTGATCCAGTCATAGCATTGGAACCGGAAATCCTTGTGGTTGGCACTGGCTTCTACGGCCGCATGACGGTACTCGATGAAACACGTAATTACTTGGCGACGATGGGTATCCGGGTCGTCAGTGCTCCTACCCGGGAGGCTATCGATGAATTCAACCGCTTACAGCGAGATTGTGCCAACATCGTTGCGGCGTTACATCTAACCTGTTAGGTTCACCATCATGGCCAAGAAGAAGAGTATTTTTCGGATTATTTTCCACAACCAGGGAAACGTCTACGAGCTGTATGCTCACGAGGTGAACCAAAGCGGAATGTTCGCATTTGTGGAAGTGGCAGATATCATCTTCGGTGAACGTTCTAAACTCGTTGTCGATCCGTCCGAGGAACAACTCAAGTCGCAATTCGCGGGGGTCAAACGTACCTATATCCCGTTGCATAGTGTGGTACGAATTGACGAGGTAGACAAAGAAGGACAAAACAAAATTTTACCCAGTGGCGAAGACAAGGGAAACGTCACGCCATTTCCGATTCCGGTCACTCCGCCCAAAAGTGAATAAGACGGGTCTCACCCGCGCCTATCAAACCGCCATAACCCAGCTTCGATAGCTAACTTGCGGGCGTTCGTCAATTCCCTGGACCCGGGGCGGCGATTAATGGCGTTGTATTTCGGGTTTTTTCCGACTTCGTACGCGGGGCGGTACTGGTCCATGATGTTGACATAGGTGTCCTTGGATAACGCCGTGGCCAACCATCGAAAAATCGCTTCGGCCTCGTCGAGTTGATCGGGCATCACCAGATAGCGGACCAGCAATCCACGCCGCGCCAGCCCATCGCGCCCGAAACGCAACGATCCCACTTGCCGGTGCATTTCGTAAATCGCCGCGCGGGCACGCTCAGGATAATCCTTGGCCTTGGCGTACGCGCGAGCGCTCTCGCGGTGCCAGAATTTGAAATCCGGCATGTAGATATCAACCAGACCGTCCAGCAACTGCAGTGACGCAATGGCATCATATGCACTGGTGTTATAGACGATAGGCAGGCGCAATCCCCTCGGCACTGCTTCGGCAATAGCTTCCGCCACCTGCGGGGCGACATGCTCTGGGGTCACAAAATTGATGTTGTGACATCCGCGATCTTGTAACGCAAGCATGTGGTCGGCGAGCTGATTAGCGCGACATACCTGACCTTGGTTGCGTTGAGAAATATCCCAATTCTGGCAAAACACGCATCGCAGATTGCACAATCCGAAAAAGATCGTGCCCGAACCGTTCCAACCACGCAGACAGTCTTCCTCACCGAAATGCGGGAATACACTTGAACAATCCTCCAATTCATGCACAGCCAGCTCCACCCGCGATCGTAATTCTTCTTTACTCATGCGCGAGTAGGCCGGTTTGAAATTTTCAATCACAAACCGAGGATCTGGGGTTGGCGGCGCTCGCAGTGGAAACATGGCAACTATCTATTTGTCTTAGCGTACAGGTCTTGATACACGTAGTCTAAAGCAGTGATGCTAACTGAAAAAGGAACGATCCAATGCTACTTCTCTCTCGCTGAACCTCATCTTGATCGTCGTCTAGCCCATTGATTCAGGGACGGTGGCGGCTTTCACCAAGGGTGATTCCGCTAGCAATGAGATGGGCCACCCGAATCGGTTCCGGCAACAAGCCATGAACCGAGAAACGCGCTAATATATCTTCGACATCGCGCAGCCCAATACCAATCCGTTGCACATACACGCTCGCTACCGGCTCCATCGGTCCCAACCGCTCTATAAGCTGCCATTTACGTTTTCCCCCAGGCACCTTGTCCAGCAACGCCTTTCTTATGGCCGCGTAATTCGGCCGTTTGCGCGCCACCGCGATGACCGGGACTGCCAATTCAGAGTGGGCGCGGTTTAAATCAACCACATTGAACCCCGCCACCGCCACACCCTGCAACAACACTGCATGCAAGTGGCTAACGAAGCGTGACCGTTGAATCAAACCGACAATCGTGTCCGTGGCGTTGCGTCCGTCACGCCTTACCTTACCCGAAAGCACCCCCTCTAAACGCAGATTGGCAAACACGGCGCCTACCAACAGCACATCACCGCGATGTTTACGATCAAATGCGCCATCGTCGAATCCGATGACGTGAGACCAGCGTGTTCCCATGGATAAAGCCGCGGGGCTACCGCTGATAAGTTCCGATTAGCTCGGCTTGGTCAAGGATGTGGTCAGCCATCGCCTGTTCAAGCTCCCGCTTGGTGGGGTTGTTCAGATCCGGCAGTTGCACGTCAAGCGCGTATAACTTATGAAAATAGCGATGGCTACCGATCGGTGGACACGGGCCACCATAGCCGGCTCGTTGCCAGTCGTTGAGTCCTTCCCGGGTTCCCGGGTGCAGATCGACGCGGCTTACACCCTCCGGAAGATCCGTGTCGTCCGGTGGCAGGTTGTAAAGCACCCAATGTACCCAAGTCATTTTCGGTGCCGCAGGGTCCGGGGCATCGGGGTCATCCACAATCAACACCAGGCTCTTGGCCGTCTCCGGTACACCGTTCCAACTCAGTGGCGGCGAGACATCGTCTCCATCACAGGTATATCGAGTTGGTATCTCTCCATTCGGTGCGAAGGCGGCCGAGGTAATAACTAGTGTCATGGCATTTGTCTCCACTGAGTCGCTAGGGTCTAGCCTGCATATTGCACCAAGGATCCCTGATGATGGCGAAGGGGTCGGGCGGCTGGACGCCGCGCTGGAGTGAAACCCATAGCTAGCTATGGGTAGAGTGAAGCGCAAGTCCAGACGTTCCAGACCAAGCCAGCGCCGGGATAGGCGCAGACTGTCACACGAGATATTGCTCGAATTTCCTCATTCAGACAAATCTTTAGTCTCTCTTTACGCCGCCTCGTTGCAATATGCGGGCAAGCTACTGATTTCTACCGCAAGATCAATCGATGCGCCGCGGTATCGAGGCCCATCTTGAGATTAATTTGTAGCCCACTATTTTATATGTATTTTTTCACCGCAGCAGTGGGCCGGTCATGACCCTGGATAGTAAGGGTGTCGCATCGATTCAGTGATACTCGCGGGTTACGACGGGTCCAATCTAGGCGTCCCGGTAGGTTTTAGTCACGACATGATTGGCCAAGTCAACCAGTGAACGATCAGCCAGACGTGAGTTTTACGCAGCTGCGTCCAACATAGACTTGATCCGCTGATAATCCCTGGCCATCGACTTTGACATCGCAATGGTGCCCGCATTAACGAAATTTTCGTGATTGGCGATTACCATATCCGGATCGTATCGATAATTCACCGTTTGCGAGATGAAACTCAGCGACCGGATCATGCAAGCTTCCGTCTTCACGACGTGCCCTAGTCAAATAAGCCAACACCGTCAATCGAAGCGCTTGCCGCAGTTCTTCGTGTTGTTGATTGCGCTCATCGCCCACCGCCGCTAACAAGGCCTCGATCACATCGTCCAAACCAGTGAGGTCGCGCAAATCATCGGCGAAAGCCCCCAAGACATCGCGTACCAAATTGGAATCAAAAGCAGTCGGCAAGCGTTCAGTCGCTATGTTTTGCAACGCACTGGAGAATCTGGGAATTGGAGAAAGCGTGGTAAATGTATTAAGTGATGGAAATTCTTGCTGCAACTCGGCTAACACTTGCTTAATCAAGAAATTCCCAAACGATATACCACGTAATCCCCGCTGAGTATTATTTATTGAATAAAAGATGGCGGTATCTGCTTGTTGCGGCTCTGCAATAGGCAAGTTCTGATCAATTAATGGTGGGATAGTTGTTGCAATCCCCTTCATTAGCGCCACCTGCACGAAAATGAGTGGCTCATCCGGTAAGGCTGGATGGAAAAAAGCGAAACAACGTCGATCCTTTGCTAACCGTCGACGCAGATCGTCCCAGCCCTTTATTTCATGCACTGATTCATACGCTATCAATTTCTCCAATATATGCGCAGGACTAGTCCATTCGATGCGTTCGAGCCGCAGAAACCCGCGATTGAACCAGGACTCGAATAGATGTTTCAGATCCGCATCTACAAGTCGTAGGTGGGGCCGCGCCCGTGCCAAACGGATCAGATCAGCGCGCATACCGACTAATGCCTTTGTTCCGTACGGCGCCATATTCAATTGTCGAAACAGTTCTTGTCTGGGAGGCTCAACCGCTTGAATTAACTTGATCAAATCATCGTCACGCTCGGTTTCAAAATATCTCTGTGCAGTACCGCTAATTTCACTTGGGTTCGGTCCGAAGCATGAATATAGCAGCTCGAAAAACTGTATGCGTTCTGCATCGTCCGCGTCTGAATACCGTTGTAAAATATCCCTCGCTATGGCGATTGATGATGCCTCCCCGTGCCCATCGAGCAGTTTTTGACACCATTCCTCCATTGAATCGCCATCGCTTTTCCCTGCTTGCATGCGCAGCAGTTCACGACCGCGGTCGGCGACGGTCTCCATAAGACGGTCCAGCCACTGCGTTCTCATTATAGTGTTGGTCCCATCAGGTAGTCCGGTAACCACGTGGCGATTTGAGGAAACACGCACAAAAGTACAATGCCGATGACCATGCAGAGCATAAATGGCAGCGCCCCCCATAGCACTACCGGTAGCTTTACATCAGGAACAATGCCGTTGATGACGTACAAGTTAAGGCCTACAGGAGGAGTAATCAGGCCTATCTCCATATTGACCGTCAGGACGACGCCGAACCATATCGGATCAAATCCGGCCTGCGTAATGATCGGCAGGAGCGTCGGCGTGGTCATCAAGATCACCGCCACCGGTGGCAAGAAGAACCCGGCGACAAGCAAAAAGATATTGACGAACAACAACAGTATCCAGCGGTTCACGTCTAGCGTAGCAATCCACTCAGCGATCCCTTGGGTGATGTACAAGGTCGACATCATGTAGCTGAATAATGCCGCCATCCCGATGATCAGCATCAGCATCACGGATTCACGAGTTGCGGTCCTCAAGATCGACCACAACGCAGCCGGCCGCCACACCCTGTAGATCAGCATCACCAACATGATCGCGAAAAAGGCGCCGACACCGGCTGCCTCCGAAGGCGTCGCAACGCCACCATACAGTGCCCACAACACGAGCACGATGATGATCAGAAACGGGATGACCTTAGGCAAAATGACGAATTTTTCTTTTAATGAGAAACTCTTGTCTTCCTCGATAAATCGATAGCCCTTGGAGTAGGCGTATATCCACGCCCAGGCCATAAACAACAACGTCAGCATCATGCCAGGCAGCAAACCGGCGATGAACAACCGGCCGATAGACGTCTCGGTCGAGATGCCATAGACAATCATGGTGATACTGGGGGGAATCAGAATCCCGAGTGTGCCACCGGCGGCAATGGCCCCCGTCGCCAGTCCTGCGGGGTACCCGCGCTTGCGCAGCTCGGGAATCCCCATTTTCCCAATCGCCGCGCAGGTCGCCGGTGACGAGCCGGTCAATGCCGCAAACACGCCACATGCTCCGATATTGGAGATCAGCAATCCTCCCGGTACCCGATACAACCAACGGTCCAGGGCTTCATAGAGATCCGCACCGGCCCGGGATGCGGCCACCGCGGCGCCCATCAGCAGGAACATGGGGATGGACAACAACGCGAATTCATCCAGACCGCCAAATAAGGTCTCGGCTATGACATTGAAACTGCTGGGGCCGTCGACAATCAACAGAAACAGAATCGCCACCGATCCCAGCGCAAAGGCCACTGGCATACCGGTGATCAAGAATAGTATTAACGCGCCCGCCGCCAGTACTCCCCAGGCCAATTCGGACATCAGGGCCCTTCCTCGATCCCGAACGGAGTATCGCGTCCGGACACCAAGTTAATAATATCGACCAGGTATTGCAGCGACAGGATGCCGAAACCGACAGGCATCGCCAGATAGGGTATCCACAACCGCACTTCCCAAATGGTATCCGACAACCAGTCACTGTCCCAGGACTCCAGCCACAACTCATATCCCAACCAAGCAATCAGCACACAAAAAACAAAAGCGAACGCATAGGCCAGGAGCGCCAGATAAAACCTGGGCCGGGAAGCGAGATACATCGGCACTAACTCGACATTGACGTGACCCCGAGTCAACAACACGTAGGGGCTGCCCACGAACGTGGCCGCAATCAACAGATAAGTCACGAACTCGGTTTGCCAGTAAGATGATTCCTGCAACACGTAGCGGACCCAAACCATGTGGCACACAACGGCTACGGAAACCAGGATCATAACCGCTGCAATGACCCCGCAAACCTTGGACAGGAACTCGACACCCTTTGCAAAGCGTTTCATCGTCCTAATCTACACGCATGTCAGAAGCGGACTGCCAATACAAAGATCGGCAGTCCGCTCACATCCCGTTGATGCACGTTTTAATCGACCGACAAAGCCAAGTCCAGCAGTTCGCGGCCGCCCTTAACCTTGTCCGCAAACGCCTTGTACGAGCTCGTGTTGGCAATATCACGCCACATCTTGGCTTGCTCGGCGGTCATGGTGACCACCTTCACGCCCGCTTTTTTATAGACATCGACGAGACGATCGTCGGTCTTCTTGGCTTCCACAAAGGCATACTCCTCTGCCTTTTTCGCCGCCTTCATGAGCGCGTCCTGTTGTGTGGAATTCAGCTTATTAAAGCTCTTGATGGACATCAATATCGGTTCGTACATCACCCACAAGGCATGGTCGCCCGGGGCGGTGAGACACTTGACCTGTTCATAGAGACGATAGGAGACGAAGCTGGCCGAGCTGGTGTTGGCGGCGTTCAACACACCGGTCTGCAAAGCAGTATAGATCTCGGAACTGGGCATCGACGCAATCGAAGCTCCAGCCGCTGCCAGCATCTGTTCAAATGCCTTGCCAGCGGCGCGAAATTGCTGACCTTTCACGTCCTTCGGCTCTAAGATACAAGCCTCTTTCGACGCAAAACCACCGGCTAGCCAAGTATCCGCCAACACCATTACGCCGGCGTCATTCATGATTTTCTTGATTCGGTTCATGAATTCCGAATTGTTCAGGCGTTTGGCGTGATCATGGTTCTTAACCAGTCCCGGCATTAGTGTCAGATTGAACTCAGGATGTTTGCCGCCGGCATAAGCCAATGGAAACGCGCTGATATCAAGGTTACCCCGGGTCATCGCGGTCCATTGTTCCTTTGGTTTGAACAGGGATTTGCCGGGATAGACCTTAATGTCGATACCGACACCCGCGTTTTTTGTATCCCGCGCGATGAGTTGTACCATTTCGTCGCGAATATCGCCCTTGCCGCCGGGCCACTGATGGGACGCCCGCATTTGCACATCTGCCGCCACTGCGGCTGTAGGCGCCGCCAGGCATAACGCACCCAGTGCCGCGGCCAGGGTCGAAAACATCAACTTTCTCATCTCTAATCCTCCAATCGGTTATGTATAACTATTGCGAACCGGGCATTCTAAAGCAGAATCGGCCATTTACCGAAATTCGATAGGCGTGCTATCCAGCTTTTTACCACTTTGGGCCAATCTTCCGAGGATCTCCGAACGCCAGCTAACTCTTACCCAATCAAGCCCACGCCGATATAAGCCCTGTGTCGTGAGGTATCTCGATGATTGATACGCACCCACCGCTGATTAGCGGCGCATCAGCTCCGTCATGAAAACTTTATTTATACCAACGATTTCATCGGCCCATTTCGGTCGATGACACCGTTGTTGGTAATCGTTATTATTGCAAGCGCGGCGTGCGTCGCGAAAATCACTGCTTGTTGCTTGGCGCAGTTAGCTAATCTAACGAGTGACAACAACCTGGAGAACGACCGCTATGTCCGCCGACGACCATCGCGTTATGTATGTCTTTCCCGGTCAGGGGTCTCAGTACATAGGGATGGGAAGCGACCTCTGTCGAGACCACTCGTCGGCCAGACGTATATACGATCAAGCGAGCGAAGTACTGGGCTACGATATGGCCAGCATTTCTTTTGAGGACCCCGACAAACAGCTTGATCTCACGCGATTTACGCAACCAGCGCTACTCACGCACCAGATCGCATGTCTCGAGGTCTACCGGGAACTAGCGGAGCATAATCCCGTTCCTGTCGCGGCGGCGGGCCACAGCCTTGGGGAATATACGGCACTGGTCGTTGCCGAAGCCCTTAGCTTTGAGAATGCCCTGCTTCTGGTACAAAAACGCGGGGAATTGATGGGGGAATATGGAGAAGGCGGGATGCTCGCGATGGCACTCGACCTCGACTCCGCACGCCCCTTGGCTGACAAGCACTACTGTGGAATCGGGAGTCACAACCTGCCCGAACAAACCGTGGTTGGCGGGATAGGCGAGGATTTGGATGCGCTGGCGAAGGAGGCTGCGCAACTGTATCCCCGCCGGCGTTCGGTGCCATTGAAAACAGAAGGCGCTTTCCACACCTATTTTATGGTTACCGCCGCACGGCACTTCAGGCCGGTATTGGAAGCTACCGATATTGCTGCCCCGAAGATGCGGGTGTTGTCCAACTACACGGGTGACTACCACGATGCCGACGCGGCGAGTATTAAATCACGATTATTCTTTCAGCTGTTCAACACGGTGAATTGGGTTGGCTGCTTGCACACAGCGATCAGCGACGACATCAATACGTTTGTCGAGTTCGGAGGAGGCATCGGCCGTTCCGACACGCCCGATGGGATGCGCCCGAACTTGGAGAGTATTCTAAAAAAGACATGTCGCATCTCCAACCACGAGGCGTTGTACTTGCCGGCGATAAACTGCAAGACCATAGACAAGACCGCACGTCTTTTTAGTGACACTTGAGGCGTCGGTCCGACTTTGCAACAGGATTGGCGATGACATTCCACAATCCCCGTCACATAACCCAAATCTCAAGACCACCTTCTCACGTGTCCGGCCTTACCCAGCTATCATACCTGCTCCAGCTCTATCAAGGTGCCGCAAAAATCCTTGGGATGTAGAAACAACACCGGTTTGTTGTGCGCACCGATCTTGGGGTTGGCGTCACCGAGCTTGGGATTCCGGCTCAAGAATTTTGCAATAGGTGAATCGTCGCCCAGCGGATGCAGCAACTCGATTTTGGTATTTGCAAGTTCTACAAACACAGTGGTTACACCGTGTTCGGGCATATCCACCGGTTCGGATACTTCCGCCCCCAGCGTATCACGATAAACCGCACTACCGACCGCCAGATCCGGCACAACAATAGCAACGTGGTTCAATCTACTAATCATCAGGGGCCCCCGTATTCAATTTGTCGATGGGCGTCGAGTGATAATCGCGTCATGCCTTCGCCTTGGCCCTCAGAAATATATCGATCAATTGCTCTGCTGCCACCGTTGGTGGAACACGACCGTCGGTAACAGCATCTTCCAAGTCTCGAACGCGCGATTTGACCCCCGAATGTTCCTCGAGCTGGTCTCTCAGGCTCGCGGCGGTCTCGGCCCACATCCAGGCACGTGACTGTGCGGCGCGCCGGGCTGTGATTTCTTCGCCCGCGGACAAGGCGTCGCGATAGCGTAACACCGTCTGCCATACCTCGACGATACCATCACCCTGAAGGGCGGAACAGGTGTTAACCGACACCCGCCAACTCGGGGACCGCGGGGTAAGAAATTGTAGCGCATTGGAGTAATCGGCGACCGAACGCTTCGCCGCAGCCGCTAACCCGCCGTCCGCCTTGTTCACCAGGACAATGTCTGCTAATTCCAGATTGCCGCGTTTGATCCCCTGCAGTTCATCGCCACCGCCAGGTAACAACATCAAGATAAAGACGTCAGTCATCTCCGCCACTGCAGTCTCGGACTGACCGACACCGACCGTTTCGACGATGATCACGTCGAAACCGGCCGCCTCACAGATCAAGATAGACTCGCGGGTGCGCCGGGTAACCCCGCCGAGCGTCTGGCCGGCTGGAGAAGGCCGGATGAAGGCACGGCGGCGGCGGCCAAGTCTCTCCATGCGCGTCTTGTCTCCCAATATCGAGCCACCGCTCACGGCAGAAGATGGGTCTACCGCCAGTACCGCCACCTCGTGTCCCTGGTCGATAACGTGATTGCCCATGGCCTCGATAAAAGTGGATTTGCCCACCCCGGGTACTCCGGATATACCGATACGAATCGAATTTCCGGTGTATGGCATGAGCCGCTCCAGTAACTTTGCTGCTGCAGCGCGGTGATCCATTCGCGTGGATTCGATCAGGGTTATCGCGCGCGCAAGCGCCCGCCGATCACTGCTGCGAACGGCATCGGCAAGTGTGTCGAGGTCCACGGATGCAGTCTTACGCGAACTCGACGATGGGCTGATCAACCGCCAGTGTGTCGCCTGGCCACGCATGGATAGTGAGCACCGTGCCGTCACGCTCCGCACGTAAGGTGTTCTCCATCTTCATCGCCTCGACCACAGCCATTTCTTCGCCTGCCTTGACCTCCTGTTCCGGCTTGACTGTGAGGGAAGTGAGGAGCCCGGGCATGGGAGACAGCAGGAACTTCGACATATCCGGTGGCTGTTTAATCGGCATGTGCCGATACAACTCGGCCACGCGTGGGGTCAGGACCATGACCGCAATTTCCGAGCCACCATGAAACAACTCATAACTCATATCGCGGCGTTCCACCTGCACGCATAGCTCAGCGCCGTTAAACGTGCCTTCGAACAGGGGCCGCCCAAACTGCCAGTCACTGCGTACCGCGAAGACCTCACCGCTGTATTCAACATCATGGCCGCCATCGGTCGCCTTTACGGAAACCGGATGGTGCTGTCCGCCTATAACCACCACCCAGTTGTCCCGCACTTCACGCTCGTGCCCCGGCATCTGACCGGTGATCTTAGCGGCACGATCACGATAGCGGCGATTGATGGACGCAGCCACGGCAATAATCATCGCCGGATCTTCATGCGGGACGTCAGAGGCATGAAACCCATCCGGATATTCTTCGGCAATCAGGTTGGTGCTTAGTCGGCCCTCAATAAACCGCGGATGAGCCATTAGCGCCGCCAAAAAGCTGATATTGTGCGATACACCGCGGATATAGTATCGGTCCAGTGCTTCACGCATGCGCTGAATCGCTTGATCCCGTGTCGCACCGTGGGTAACCAACTTAGCGATCATCGGATCATAGTACATCGACACTTCCCCACCCTCGAACACGCCGGTATCGACACGCACATGATCTGTCTCCTCGGGCGGCAGGTATCGAAAAAGACGACCGGTAGACGGCAGGAAGTTACGTAACGGATCTTCGGCATAAACCCGGCACTCTATCGCCGAGCCTGTTAAATTAATGTCCTTCTGCGTGACGGGCAACAGCTCGCCATTTGCTACACCGATCATTAATTCGACCAAGTCCAATCCGGTGACAAACTCTGTGATCGGGTGTTCCACTTGCAGCCGGGTATTCATCTCGAGGAAATAAAAATTCTTGTCTGCGTCGACAATGAACTCAACCGTGCCCGCTGATTTATACTGCACCGCCTTCGCC
>CAMYNX010000043.1 GCA_947259875.1 uncultured Gammaproteobacteria bacterium
GAAAATGGCGATTATTGAAGGAGGTATCGGGAAGAGTAACCCAATTTATCCGGACCAGAGGCGGACGGCTCGTCCCGCCGGAATTCTTTATTCACCTTATTGGGGTCGTCATAAATGCCGATTGGATAAAGAGATTTCAAGTTGTGCAGGAGAGCCTCGACTTAATAATACTACTCATCGTCAGAGATACCGCAAATGCGACAGATGATCAACGGGTTGATGAGAGTATTAACGATTTAAGACAGAAGTGTAAAGTAGCTTTAGGTGACGACGTGGAATTAAAAGTGGAGTTTGTAGAAGATATACCACCTACACAATCTGGGAAGTACTTGTACGTGGTTAGCAAACTTCGCTGGGCGAACATGCGATCTCACAAGATGAGAAACTTGGAAACAGCGAGATAATGTGTTCCAAAAACCAGGTAATATGTACGACATATGAGAAGCAAACCCATGTCTTAGCTGAACGTTTGTGCCCTTGCTGAATTACAGCCGCCAAGAGAAACTCCGTGGCAAATCAGAAGGGTTTCTCTTTAAGTACGCCGTACATGACACATTTGACGCGCTCAGCCCAAGATACGATCGACCGGTGAGCATAAAAACGAGCCGGCAAATACGGACGCGATGCTATTACAACAATTTGAGGTCGCGTCAGGAAAGACAACTACTCTTCTAAGAAGTGTAGTGTAGGCAGGTGAGGCACAACCATTCGTGACGCAGCAGCAAGTAGAAATCCACGAGAGCGCGGTATCAAGCAACGCCTTATCGGTAGTCGAGGCACTCTTCCAGCGTTGGCAGGCTAGCGGGGTTGGCTATTGCCACTGGAAAAGCAACGCGCATCTGGACGCTGCCCTCGCTGGACGGACAGACTTGGATATCCTTGTCGCTGCAGAGAATAAGGATTGTTGCGGGGAAGCGTTAATCGAATCCAATTACCGTCGCGTTATGTCGCACGGCTGGCAGCGCTATCCCGATGTAGAAGACTGGATCGGGTTAGACAATGAGACGGGTAGGTTGGTGCATATGCATTTGCATTACGCATTGGTGCTCGGAGAAAAGCATGCAAAGAACTATCACCTACCGGTTGAAACGTGGATTCTTAATAACACGACTGAGTTGCATGATGTCAGGGTCCCCGTACCAGAGGTGGAAATAATCATTCTATATGTACGGTGTCTCCAAAAGCTGGATCGTATGCGCCTGTTACGGGGTATTCTAAGGGATAGGCTAAAGGGTACTGGAAATTATTTCCCCCATAACATTCAAGACGAAATTATCTGGTTAAAGGAACGTATTAATCGAGCACTTCTGCAAAGGTTGATAGACGAGTCTTTAATTCCGATTTCATCCGTAGAGGTCACTGACTTTATTGAGCGGTTTGAAACCGGGAAACTGCACGCACGATATTTATTGCGGCAGCAAACGGCGATCCGCAAAAAGCTGCAACCGTATCGGCGTTTTCCTGCCTGGAGATGTGCAACTCGCCGACTGGCTGCCGCGATCAACAACTCGAGGAGTGTGTCGCGATTCCCAATGTTACGCCGCCAGCAAAAAAAGACGCTTCCCGATATGGGGCGGATCTTTGCATTTGTGGGTGCGGATGGATCCGGGAAAAGCAGTCTGGTCAAGGATGTCCAGGCATGGCTTGCCTGGAAATTGGAAACGGATATGGCCTACATGGGCAAACGGCGGGATCGTGTGTCAAGATATCTTGGCCGGTGTAGAAATCGTTTCACGCGTGATCGATTTGCTAATGGCTTGGCAACAGGACTTGCGCCGCTGTGCCAGGATTTGGCAGCGGTATATCAAGCATGGCAGCGGCGGAGACTTTACCGCAGGGCCACCAGAATGCGTCAGGAAGGTCATGTTGTCATTATTGACAGGTTTCCGCTGCATGATTTCTGGACCATGGCTGAACCTATGGATGGACCTCGGTTGTTGGCTAAAAACAATTGGTTGGCGCGACTCGAGCGACGGTTCTATGAAGACATCGCCTTGCCTGATCGGGTGTTTGTGCTAAGGGCACCATTAGACGTCTTACGGAAACGAAAAAACGACATTGCCTACGAGATGCATGTAGAGAAAGTCGCAGCGATTGAATCACTGACGCCAACGAGTTGTATTAAACTTGTTGATGTGCACCAAACATACCCGGAGGTGCTAACGACAGTGAAGGAACTTGTCTGGGAGATGATTTAGGCAGGTGCACATCGAGTTCGCCGGAATTCCCGGAGCGGGTAAGACGACTCATTATCGTTCACTACTTGCCGTTGCAAAACGCAAAGGATTGGGATTGCAGGCACTTGATCAAGCCGTATACGAGGCCCATCGTATAGGCGATGATCGTTCAGCCATCGGCAGAATGGTCTACCGGCTTCCATTTCGCGTGGGGCGGCACCTGGTTGATCTAGCCCCAACTCAGAGTAATAAAAAGCTGGTTGCGGCCTTCCGCCGATTTGTCTTACAGCATCGTGAGCTCAGCTCGATCATTTCTCACGCTCAATGTAAACACGCTGCACGTGCTTCAGATATGGGGCTGCTTGTATTTTTGTGGCTATTTGAATTTCTTGCGAAGTATCAGCTGGCAGCAGAAACAACTGAATCGGCGCTAGCCACACTATTCGATGAAGGTTTTCTGCAGCGCATCGTAACGTTGTTCGCTTATGATATCGGCACTACACAGACGCCGATTGCGGAGTTACGGCAATACACAGAGTGCATGCCAAAACCGCGAGCGGTGATCATGGTGAATGCAGATCCGGAGATATGCGAACGAAGGATGGCAGAGCGAGGCTACCCATTTCGTCTGCAGGGGCGTAGCAGAGAAGACCGCTTGCAGGTCCTCAGACGCGCGTCTGAATGCATCGAGTTGGCCATTGCGGACCTTGAGGAGAAGTCGATTCAGGTGATCCGGATCGATAATACCAACGAAACGGCGAAAGACGTGATGCAAGGAGTCGTGGAAAGGTTGATGTCAGATTTACGTTTGTAACACTAATCTAGTGCGCGTAGTGATCATCAATCAACATATTGCCGATGCTATCGGAGGCAGCGAGCTTCAATGCGATTTGATCGCAAAGGGGCTGCAGAAGCGAGGTCACGAGGTTGTATATTTTGCTGTTGAGAGCCGGGCAGCGTTGTCGAACGAGCCGTACATGGTGGTGCCCTGTAAACGTAGTGTAGTTGCGATAGCAAAGCTCATTTCTAAATATCAGCCCGACGTAGTGTACTGGCGCTTTAACCGGAACATGTTACTACGCATCATGCTTGTGCTTCGACTGATGCGAAAAAGCGTTGTCTTCGGCCTGTCTCATGTCTTCGATGTGACGAAATGGGCGTATAAACCACTGGTCAGGCAAAACGGGATCTTATACAAGATACACCACGTTCTACGCATCGGGCGACAAAGACTCATTAACCGCATTAATTATTTTGGCTATTACTTGGTTGATGGCGCGGTTGCGCAAGTCGTCGACCAGTTAAATAAACTTCCCGTCAAGCATCAAAAACTTATTCGAAGTTCAGGTGTTTCATCGAAAGGCGGTTTTGAGTGGGCAAGGCCGTATATTGTTTGGATAGCAAACCTTAAACCGGCCAAACACCCGGAAAGCTTTGTAGCGCTCGCTGACAAGTTTCGTGACAGTGGTGTCGACTTTCTGATGGTCGGGGGAGTTCGGTCTTCCGCTTTCAAGTATATTGAAGACCAAAGCACTTTACCGCCAAACTGTTTCTACCTCGGCCCCCGGTCAGTTAATGAGGCTGCTGCAATTCTGCATGGTGCACTGTTTCTCGTACACACGTGCGAGCCCGAAGGCTTCCCCAATGTGATGATTCAGGCATGGCTCTGCGGCAAACCGGTGGTCAGTCTGTACTACGATCCCGACATGATTATCGAGACACAAAAAATTGGTTTTCTTGCGAAGGATATGGCGGGGCTCGTGCGATGTACGGAACAATTAATCCAGAATAAGGTGCTACGGGCGCTCATAAATGAGCGAGCCACTAAGTTTGCACGTAAGGAATTCGATTTGGAACACAATGTAAAAGAACTCGAAAACTTTTTCATGGAAGTACTTTCAGCCTAACCGTGCTTAGTACACAAGTGGTTAGCGTAAAATGCAAATTCAGCATCAGTTCTTGAATTGGCGGATTACTCGAAATTCGATATTCATGGCGGACATGTTACAAATCGTTAGCAACGGCTAGCTTTCACGATGCCCAATATGGCAATGTCAAAGATCCGCTTGGACTCGCTTGTTTCGTCTGATTCATGAGAATCGCGTATCTTGCTACGTCAGCGATTCCTTCGCGAACTGCCAACAGTCTTCATGTCATGAAGATGTGTCAGGCTTTCTCTGCAGCAGAGCATCAGGTGGCATTAGTCACCAGAGATAGACGAAATGAGATCGAGAAGCATGTCGCAGATGTTTTTGATTTTTATGGTGTTACGCCGACGTTTTCCATCACAAAGTTACCGATGCTACCAATTCGAGGAAGAAATACGCTTTACTCGGTAATGACGCAAGTCAAACTCCTATGGATCCGACCAGACATGGTCTATGGGCGTGATCTGAGAGGCTGCATGTATAGCGCGAGAAAAGGTATATCCACTGTTTATGAATCACATGCGCCCGTAGCTGGGCCAGGAACACAGGCTGAGCGACATTTTTCGCGTCTGATCAAGCTTGATAGTTTTAAGCGACTTGTAGTGATATCAGAGGCGCTGCGCCAAATCATGATCGATCGCTACCCATTGCTGAATAACCGCTTGGTGGTGGCGCACGATGGTGCCGACCCGATATTAGAGATGTCGCCGAAAGTCCAGCGTGAACCCGATCAAAAACTAAAAATTGGTTATGTCGGGCAGTTGTATCCGGGCAGGGGTATGGAGTTAATTGAACGAATTGCGCTCGACTGCGACTGGGCTGAATTCAATATTATCGGCGGCATGCCCGACGACATAGAATACTGGAAGCGCCGCACTGGCAATATCAGTAACGTCTTCTTTCATGGCTTCCTGCCTCACGCTGAGGCCCTGGTACAGGCGAGCAGCTATGATATGCTCTTGGCCCCCTATCAGGAGAAAGTATCAGTCTATGGAGGACAGGGCGACACAACAGGCTGGATGTCTCCACTCAAGATCTTTGAGTATATGGCGACCGGAAAAGCGATAGTCTGTTCCGATCTGCCGGTTCTGCGGGAGGTATTGGAACCGGGACGCACTGCGCTCTTCTGCCAACCCGGGGAACATGATCAGTGGATCACAGCGCTGGATCGCCTGCGCACGGAGCCCGTATTCCGACGTCAGTTGGGCGAAAGCGCAAAAAAAGAATTTCTCACCAAGTATACTTGGCAGGTTCGCGCCCAACTTGTACTGGCGGGACTCAGTTAACTGTTGGCAATTTATCTTCCTGTATTGACTCCAGACCCAAGACATTTTGGTCAAACCCCGATGCCCATATAGAGGCGTCGACGTGTTGACAACATATAGATAATGCCGACATGAAGACATGCGTGTTGCGCTTATAATTGTCTCCTTGGGATGTGGTGGCGCGGAACGCGTGATGGCCACAATGGCCAACTACTGGGCGGAAAAGGGTTGGCGGGTTACCCTGATTACATTTGGAAGCAAGGATTCCGATTTTTTCGCCACCCATAAAGCCATCGATCGAATCTGTCTTAACGCGAGGTCTCCGTCTGACTCTCTCACGCGCTCGATACTGAACTCACTGCAGCGAATCTTTAGGCTACGCAGAGCGCTTCGCCGATCACGGTCAGAGGCGGTCATCAGCTTTATGGAGAACACAAATCTCGTGACGCTCTTGGCGGCGCTGGGTTTAGGCTTAAACGTGGTCATTTCGCAACGGAACGACCCCTCAAGCCGGGACACTGGCGTGATGCGCAAGCTATTCCGCATGCTAGTTTATCCCTTGGCGGACATTATCGTCGTTCAGACTGAGCAAGTGCGTCAACAATTAAGAGCGATCACTAAAGTTGACAACAAGCTCAAAGTGATCCCGAATCCCGTCGTGCCTCCAACGCGAAACGATATCAGTCTCGAGTCGAGCTTGGACGATATTACGGGTGACCGACAACATCAGTACAACGTAATTGCACTGGGAAACCTGCGCCCCGAGAAGGGATTCGACGATCTTCTAAGGGCGTTCAGCCGTACCCACTCCAACCATCCGGACTGGCGGTTGATATTGATCGGCGAAGGTAGCGAGCGCGATAAGCTGCTGGCTCTTGCCAGGGAGCTCGCGATCGAAAACGCTGTGTTCTTACCTGGAAGGCTGGAACGTCCATCGATTTTCCTCCAACAGGCGGATTTATTTGTATTGTCGTCCCGAACGGAAGGATTCCCGAATGCACTGCTGGAGGCGATGGCTTGCGGTTTGCCTGTTATCAGCACGGATTGCCCAAGTGGACCGCGTGACATTATTGAGCACGAAGTTGACGGCGTCCTGGTGCCGGTGGGCGATGTGACTGCGTTGGCCGCGCAAATGAGGAGGCTAATGTCTAACCACGAATTACGTAACCAATATGGAGTCCGCGCTAAGGCTATAGTTGAACGATTCAATATGACGCGAGTGATGAAAATGTGGGAAGAATGCGTACTCGCCACGTCCGGGACTTAGCTGAAAATGAGTGCACGCATGATGCCGAGTAATAGTCACGATTTACCATACCCGCATGAACCGTGAAGCACGGAATGGAGCGTGCGGCAATAACTGGTGAGACAGGAATTCTAGACAACCATCGGCAAACCGACAGCGCCGGATTGATTGCGCTATTTATTCCCTCGTTGAGAGCAGGTGGAGCAGAAAGGACGACACTAAACCTGGCGACCGCGCTACTCGCGCAGGGACACGACGTCGACTTGGTACTGGTTCGTCGTGAAGGACAATACCTTGATCAGGTGCCGCAAGGCGTGAGTATCATCAATTTGGGGAAAACGCGTGTCGTGCTGAGCCTAACTGGATTAGTGAGATATATACGTAATCGACGGCCCGTAGCACTGCTCGCAATGATGAATCATGTGAACATAGTGGCAATTTGGGCATGCCGCCTCGCTAATGTCCCGATACGCCTCGTCCTGCGCGAACCAGCTACTTTATCCAGCCTGGTGACGAAGAAGAGCGGGATACGGGACCGTTTATTGCCCATGCTGTCGCGGCTCTGGTATCCCTCGGCAGATTACGTGGTTGCGGTTTCACGTGGAGTTCAAGCATATCTGATACATACAATTGGTCTGCCCGAGGCTATGGTGAGAGTCATCCACAATCCTGTCCCGGTAGATCGGATACGCGGGATGGCACGAGAAGACTTGAGTTTTCCATGGTTTGATGGCGACGACATCCCAATCATCATCGGTGTAGGCCGATTAAGTGACGAGAAAGGGTTTGATGTCCTACTGAGGGCATTTGATAGAGTTCGTAACAAAACTCCCGTCAGACTTGTAATACTGGGCGAAGGACCGCAACGCGACAAGCTGAATAACTTAATCAAAGAGCTTGGCGTAGAACACGATGTCTTTATGCCCGGGTATGTTCCAAATCCATATGCTTATATAGCACACGCTGCGGTGCTTACGTTGTCGTCTAGGTCGGAAGGATTTCCCAATGTCATCGTTGAGGCATTGGCCTGCGGGACACCGGTCGTGGCGACGGACTGTCCGAGTGGGCCCGCCGAAATCTTGAATGAAGGGGAATTCGGAAGGCTAGTGCCTATGAATGATCCAGCCGCCATGGCTAGAGCCATACTCGATACGCTCAGGGAAGATTTCGATTCAGATCAACTGACCAAAAGAGCGGAGGAGTTCTCAATGGACAAAGTGGTACATGAATATACCAAGCTGCTCGTGGGCATCCCGTGACATTAAGCAACGCTGATTTGTTGGGCAGAGATTCTTCCTCAGCGGTTATTGGTTATTTGACGCTCGATGTATTCAGAGACCTTCTGATCGTAGCCGTATCCGCATGCTTATTATCACTGTTTATAAGTAGAATAATTCTCCCGTGGCGTTACGCGATTCCGCTGGCGGTCATCAAAATTTGTATCCCATTTGTTTATTTTGCATTCTTATTTGATGGCACCTGGCTGCTCAAAGATGACGTTACCTACTTTCGGCAAGGCGTCACCATGAATGTCATCAGTGATCCATTCAGTATGATTAACGATCCGGATGCTCGCACCTTTCTTTGGGAGCTTTCGAACCGTGGCCTGCATGTTTTATATGGTTGGTGGAATATGTTGCTTCAATGGATATATGGTCCATATTATTTTGTACCGGTATTCTTTAATGTTGCACTAACCTTCGTTGCCGCTGGTTTCCTCTATGCCATCGCGATCCTTGCCAGTTTCGATAGAACGTATGCAGGCGCGTTATTTGTGTTCACACTTTTGCATCCAGACGTCCTTGCTTGGTCATCCTTTGTTAACTTGAAGGACATTTGGGTATTCGCATTGACGATAATCATGATTTGGTCATCATTATCGTTAATTACGGAGCGACGCATTTCTGCGTTCATTCTATTCACAGCCGCGGCAATTCTTTTGGTTGGACTGCGATTCTATATACCAATGCTCATCGTATTGAGCGTGATGGCTTGGTCATTGATCAATAGCCCGCCGCGAATCCGTTGGGCGATCGCGGGCATCGGGATTTTGTGCTTGTTGGTATATATCAACATGTTTGAATCCGTTATCGCCACGGGATTCCGGACGCTTAAATTTGAGTCGATGGGCTATGGTTTGTTGCACTTTGTGTTCACACCAAGGCCGTGGGCGGTAGAGGACAATTATAGTTTCCTGGTCATACCAGCGATCTGGCATTGGCTCATGTTTTTACCGAGCTCTGTAGGTCTTGTGTTGTTATGGCGTGACTCGGTAGCACTGCGATTATTGGTTATCTATTTGCTGGGTGTCACTACACTGTATACGCTGTTGCCAGACTATCAGGGACCGCGACACCGTTGGCAGGTGAGTTTCGTATTTATTTGGGCACAGTTTCACGTGCTTTTTGTTTCTATCTCAACGTGGCGTCGTGCGCATGCTAAGCCTTCCCATGGAGAACAAAACCAGCTCGCGGTACCGTGGGACTGATTTTATACGCCGTGGTTACCTCCATGTGTCAACCAATCACGCAAATTGCTGAAGTTCAACAGACGTTTCTCGCATTAGGCTTGTGAGAATAACTTTCGTCGCAACCGGACTTAAGATGGGCGGCGCTGAGATGATGCTGTATAACCTCCTGTCGCATATTGATCGACAGGAATTCCAACCAAATGTAATTTCTCTTGGCGAAGGTGGGGTGGTAGACCAGATGATTCGGGATCTCGGTATCCCCATCGAAGGATTGGACCTCGGCACAGGTTTTTCCTCCATCGTGGGATCGGTGCGCTTGATAAAACTGTTGCGTTCCCAATCCCCCGACTTAGTACAGACTTGGATGTATCACGCTGACTTTCTGGCGGGCTTGGCAGTCCGCCTATCAACGCGACTACCGGTGATCTGGGGAGTACACAGTGGATCTCCAATTCGCGACAAACATAAGAAGACAACGTCGCTCGTCATCAAGGCATGTTCGTTACTCGCCAGTGTTGTGCCAAAAAAGATTATAGTATGCTCACAAAGTTCGGCCGATAAACATGTGGGCATCGGCTACCCAGAGGAAAAGTTGGTCTATATCGGAAATGGATTCGATATCGAGCGATTTCATCACGATGCCCGCGCGGGTCAAACGCTTCGGACGGGAATTGGCGTAGACCAAAGCGCGCCAGTGGTGGGTATGGTCGCGCGTTTTCATCCCGTGAAAGGTCACCAATTCTTCATTGATATCGCCAAGAAAATTAAGCATTTACAACCGGATGCACACTTTTTACTATGTGGTGACCAGATCGATCAAGCTAATGCGCGACTATCACAATGGATAGAATCTGCAAGGCTTGGGGGATTTGTGCATCTTCTTGGGCAGCGTAGCGATATGCGCGCTGTCTATTCGGCAATGAACGTCGCAGTGTTGTGTTCAACGAGTGAAGCGTTTCCGATGGTGGTCGGTGAATCCATGGCCTGTGAGACACCCTGTGTAGTGAGCGACGTTGGGGACGCGGCCCTCATTGCCGGAGACCCAAGATTGATTTGTTCGGATCGCTTAGTAAGCATGTTCTCAGAAAAGATCGGCCAGCTTCTTGATATGGAGAAGTCAGATCTTGAAGTCTTACGGCGCTCATGCAGGCGACGCGTGGTCGAGCACTTTTCGCTCGACAAGGTGGCTCGTAGATATGAGCAAGTCTATAGAGATGTGAGTGGACTTAAGCCGGCAGCGAGCGATGCAGCAACGTAGATACCTAACCTTGCAAGGCTAACAAGACAATTACATTTTGATCGTGGCAAAGACGGAATACAAGAAAATTGCCTTAATATACAATACAGCCAGATACCTAATTAAGTTTCGTTCTGAACTTATTAAAGAGTTCCAAGCGCTCGGGTACAGCATTATTGCAATCGTACCTAATGATGGACGAATGGCGCAGCTCGAAGAAATGGGTGTACATTATATAGAACTGGAGATGTCCGCTCACGGAAGAAATCCGCTTCGGGAGATGAGGACTTTTCTCGCATTATTCCGCGTACTTCGAAAGGAGCGACCGGATATCACTATCAACTTTACTATCAAACCGGTCATCTATGGTTCTATAGCCGCCGCCTTAGCGGGCGTGCGCGAGACCTATTCGATAATCACGGGGCTCGGCTATGTCTTCGTCGACGGTGGTTTACGTCGGCGATTATTGCGCAACCTTGCAACGCCAGCGTATTGGCTGGCGCTGAGACTGAACCGAAAAGTCTTTTTTCAGAACCCCGATGATCAGTCGCTGCTTGTGGGGCGGAGGCTGATTTCACCAACTAGAGCCGTCGTGACAAACGGATCGGGCGTCAACATCGACGTCTTTCAACCCGAGCCCCCGACTTCTCAGGACACGATATTCCTGTGTGTGGGCCGCATGCTTAGAGACAAGGGACTTGTTGAGTTTGTCCGCGCGGCAGAATTAACCCAACACGATTGGCCAGAGGCAAAATTCTGGTTGTTAGGAGCGATTGAGCAGGGTCCAGCCGCGATATCGATGTCACAGCTACAGAAACTGACAAAACCCGGAGTAATCCGATATCTGGACGAGGTGGATGATGTGCGGCCGATACTAAAGCAGGCCACTGTTTTTGTTTTGCCATCCTACCGCGAAGGGGCGCCGCGTTCCGTGCTCGAGGCAATGGCAATGGGAAAGCCGATTATCACTACCGATGTGCCAGGGTGTCGCGAGACGGTCGTCGATGGCGAAAACGGTTACCTGGTCCCAGTTCATGGAGTAGACGCGCTGTCTGTGGCTATGCTTCGATTTCGCAATGCGCCAGATCTTATTGAGCGGATGGGAAAGCGTTCTCGAGAAATAGTTGTCGAGCGCTACGATGTCAAAAAGGTCAATGCACAACTCATACGAGCAATGCAAATCACGCAGGGGTAAGTGAATTGCTGCGTCAGTTCCCGCTATTCAGAGCAAATCTGTTACTACTAGGGCTGGATGCCCTGGGCCTGCTGTTGATCTTCAATGCCGCACATTACTTCAGAATGGGCCACACAGCGGGATGGATTAGTTGGCCCCTACTAGCGTTAATTCTTATTACATTAGTTACGCTCTACGTCATGGATACCTATCGTGTGGATGTCCATATAACGGCCGCACGCACGATTTTGCAATCCCTCGGCGCAATGGCGATAGCCGGCGTGCTAAGCGCGGTATTCGTTTATCTGATAGGGCCTGACCGTACCCAACCTTTATATTGGCGCGGAGTGTTACCGATATCCATGTTGGCGTTTGCCTTTTGGGCCACATTTGCGAGGTATCTGATATTTCGATGGGCGCAGAAGCGAACCCGTGGCCTGCGTTGGCTATGCATTGGTGGCGACCAATGGGCGCAAAAGCTTTGGGAGGAGGTTCAAAACGACAAGAATTGTGGCGAACTCGTTTTCGTTAATGACCCGGCGTCTTGCGCGTCAAATACGTACTTGCCACATAAGGCGGAGGTTATCAAATCGCTTGGTCAGCCGGACGAGGTCATTGCACAAGGGTGGAGCGGAATCATCGCGCCGACGAGCACCGTGCTACCGGATAATGTTGTGAGCCAGTTAATGCAGTTGCGACTGCAGGGATTACCGGTCTACGACGTTACCGATTTCTATGAAAAGATGTGGTCAAAGTTACCAATTCTTCATTTGCAAGATGGGTGGTTTGTTGGCGCGAGCGGCTTTGATATGTTGTATCACACGGTCAGCCTCAAAGTGAAACGGGTGATCGATCTCATACTGGCAGTAACTTTACTTTTGGCTTTACTGCCGGTGGCAATGTTGATTGGATTAATTATTAAGATCGATAGCCCCGGACCTATCTTGTTTTCTCAGCTTCGAGTCGGCCAGACTGGAAGGCCCTTCAAGCTGTACAAATTTCGTTCTATGGCTATAAACGCGGAGCAAGATGGCGCCAAGTGGGCTTCGCATGATGATCCCCGGATAACACGGGTAGGACGGGTACTCCGGAAAATGCGTATCGATGAGGTTGCCCAGATAATCAACGTGTTGAAAGGCGAAATGAGCTTTATCGGTCCAAGACCCGAGCGTCCTGAGTTTGTCGAGAAGCTTGAGCAGCTAGTACCCTATTATGAGCTGCGTCATTTGGTGAAGCCGGGCATTACAGGATGGGCACAGGTGATGTATCCGTATGGTGCCTCCGTAGAGGATGCGCAGAATAAGCTCAGTTACGATCTCTATTACATCAAGAATTACTCGGTCTATCTCGATTTGTTCATAATAATGAAAACACTGCGCGTTATCTTTCATGGCAAAGGACGATAATGCGATCGGAAACTGTGTCCAAGCCTAGGTTGGTCTTAACAGGCTCACAAATTTGCTAGGGTGAGATCAACTCACTGCATCGGCAATCGTGTTATATCTAGTAATTGAATTGTTCTTCTTATTTGTCCCGGGTTTGATCTTGTTTGACCTGCTGGGCCTACGACAGTATCGGTTTCTCGTTAGCCTGTCGCTCTCGCTGTCGTTGCTCGCGATTACCGTTAGCACATTGCGTTCTCTGCAGGTGGCACATGCAAACCTTACGTGGCTCGCGGGAATCGAGGTGTTGATCTTAGTTTTACTGCTGGTGTGGAAACGGCGTCTCGCACTTAGATGGACACTACAGAACTTCAGTCTACTGCCGAGTATCGTTAAAGAATCTTTGCAATACGACCGTCGGCGCTCTCTCCTGACAACAGGCGCTCTCATAACACTCGTCACTATTACCACATATTTATTATTTGTCGGTCCATACACAGAGGTACCAGCTGATGCGTGGCGACACCTTGAAAAAACCGAGTTCGTTGTAGAACGAAGCAAGGGGACCGACATTTTCCTTTACCCGTTAGCATGGTACTCGCTACAGGCGTGGTTCCGTTTGATTGGCGGCTTATCCGTTGAGCAATATATCAATTATGCAACTTTCTTACATACCGCACTGTTTGTTGTTGGATTTTATTTTTTTGTGCTGTATGTCGTAAAGACAGAGCGAGTTTCGAGGGGGAATAAGGTTGCAATTTCTTTACTTGCAACAATCTTTTGTGTCTTACATTTCGGTGTGAATGTTTTTTCATTCGTCAGGTATTACGCTTTTGGACCAGTGATACTTAATTATTTAATCTTCTTGGCTTGCGTATGCCTTATCGCGGAGTATATTCGAAAACCGCAGGCACCAGTTCAGTATATCGGCGTCGTAGCTGTTTTTCTCGTGGCGATGTTTATCCTCCATCTGCAAGAAGTGGCGTTTACATTCGTCATGACTATCGCAATCCTGATCGTAAACTTTTTCATGCGGCAATCACGCTCCGTGCAGCAGGAAGTACATGGCGCGGGGCTTGCGGCCGCGCTTCACCGTAACCGACCCGGCGTTCTGCTTGCATTAGGATTGACTTTATTCTTATCGTTGTTTCTCTACTCGCGTTATAACCTCGATGTACAAGGTCGGCTAGAGCCATGGGTGGTCCCACTTAGTACGTATTTGCCGTTTGTTCGTAATTTGTACATTGCGAACCCCACCGGACACGTTTACGAAGCTCTCACAGCGTGGGGGCTTTTTGTTTATATTGTCTTTATCTTTCAATGGTCTAAGGAGCGCCGTAATCTAGTCCTCATGGCGGGTATGATCACGCCGTTAGTCTCATTGTTTAACCCAGTATTTGTCGATATTTTCATTCGTCATTACCGTCCCGAGGGGATTTATCGATTCGCATATGTGGTACCTTTGGCGATTGCCGCGGCGACAGTCTTTTTCTACAGTGGACAACGCCTGCTGCGCAGGACAGGAAACTGGAACCGGCTCGCTTATTTGGTTCCGATAACCGGTTTAGTGTTACTACTGTTACCAATTCAAACGAGCTATATCGTATCCCCCTATAGCAGGATATCTACACTTCGAGCCGTAGCACAAGAAAACAACTACACTCACTGGAAGGATCTCTTTCTGTTCCTTGAAAGGCTAGAGCGGCGGCACAATGTTCTCACGGACCCCATCACGGGGTATATGTTGACGGCACTCACCAAGCATCATTCATCACGATGGAAGTTTCATCGGACCTGGTATCATAAGATCAACTTTGATTCGTATGATCGAGAGACTTTCTCGCGATTCTCCGGCTGGCTCCTGGTGGTTAATCGGCGTGATGGGCAGGAAAGCTGGAATGGCAAAATCTCACGCCATTGGCAATCGGATATCCTAAGATTGAGCGATTACTATTCAGAGGGGCTTCTATTGCATCTAGCGCAGAATCCAGATCTATTCGCACCAATTTGGTCCAACAACAGTATCGTTGTGTATAAGATACTGGGTTAAACGTAACAAACAGCACGGTGCACCTGCTTCGGAATAACCGTGTGCGCGGACCGACCTAAACTACTTTGAGACAACCCGACCTGCCCTTGACGATCCTCAGTCTACCAGTCAATTAAAAACACGGGTATCCCCTGCCCTGGGACATGTGCCTATTCGCCGTCCCGCCTCCAAATACATATTGCCCGCCTCTAGCAGCCTTCTCACCAACGTTGGTAAATTTCCAGTAGATCCCTTCCTGGCGCCGCAGCTTAGCAACACTCCCTTCGCCGCGCAGGCCCTCCAGTAAGATATAGACCTCCTCTTCCGCCAGATCTCTCGCATCGCTTTCTGGAGTCGACCTCTCCATCCGTCTGCCCCCAAGTTGATTTCCTCTGATGGCGGTTGGCGATGAACAACTACAACCCCTTGTTCAATCAACTCAACTCGTCGACCATGCGATGACTGTGCCGCCCGACGAGTTCGATACTCTGCCTATCCCAGATCACACAAGATGACATAAGCCGGCTGTCCACCCATACTGTCTTGATGAACTACCTCGCGATCCAGGACTTCCGGTGTCGAGGCCATGATGTAAAAATACAATCTAGCGCATGTGGAGAGTGTATTTGCACATCTGCAATCATAATCAGGCCAGCAGGGTGATTGTTTTCACACTAGCGCTGTGTTTGATCGGGACTGCCGCGACATTGGTGACTGCGCCTGCGCACTCGGCGGACTAAGCGTTTGAGCAAAAAGTTGTCTTTCGTGACACGTTGGCCGACGGGCGCTCTTGTTCGTTTTGTCCGCAGGTCGTACGTATCGGCGGCGGACGGTTTTTCAGGGGTTCTTTACCCGGCGAAGGTCATAATGACGAACACGGGCCCAACGATCTCCCATTCGCTGTGCAAATTGAAGGTCATTTGGCGGTTAGTGTTTATAACATCATGCGGCGAGAATATTCCGCTTTCGCCTTCTCCACTGGACGGGTCAGTGAACGTTGTAATGGATTTATCGATGGCGTATTTAAGCACGATCTCGAATTGAGTTGGCGTGATCCGGGATTCGCACAATTAGAAGACCATCCTGTCGTATGCGTGACTTGGGATGATGCGCAGTCATATGTGCACTGGTTGTCCGGGTTAACCGGAAAAGATATCGTCTATTGACGGAGGCAGAATGGGAATATGTCGCTCGCGCCGGCACTAACACTCGTTATTGGTGGGGGGAACGTATGTTGTTCAACCGTGTAAACTGCCTTGACCAATGCGATAACCGATATCTTTACACCGCACCGGTAGACGCTTTTCGCGGTAATCCGTTTGGGTTATTCAACCTGCTGGGTAATGTCTGGGAATGGGTGGAAGATTGCTATCAGGCGGATGCATACAAGAGACATCCCACGACTTATCCAAAATCCGTATCCGGCCCGCAAGCATGCAAACGGGTGATCCGCGGCGGCTCCTAGCAGGACAATCCTTGGAGCCTGCGGGCCGCCAACCGGGAGGGTTGGAAGGCCGACACACCTCTCAATGACATCGGTTTCCGGGTCGCGCGCATTGCCCCCGACGTACCCATCTAATCGTGTGGCGCATCGACGTAGCCACGGCAATTAGCACGCGCTATGGGCAGCCACTGGCTTTGGTAACGCGAAGTAGAATGATCCATAAGACAAGGTAGTCACTTTACGCTGACCGGTCAGGAAAATGCGGCGGCGGTCTATGATTGCTTTGCCATATACGTGAGATAGACAAGCCGTCGCGGGTCCAGCGCCGATCAAAAAATAACTATTAATACGAACAAATTCGACGACAAGATCAAATCATTTCTTTATAAAACCACGATTAGACGGCGGTTGAAATAGTGTGATGATCCAGAACTTCACCGCGTGCCGGGTAATCGTTCTTGAGGACGAAATCCAGCGCCATCACGATTTCACTGAAGTTTGGCCGTGCGAAGGGCATGGTCTGAACAGTCGCGAAATATAGAGTGCGGTCCGGGCGCACCAAGAACAATCCCGGTTCTGAAAACAGTGCGGGCTCTTCCACGCCGATGGAGGTCTTTCCCTTACCGGTGGAGATATAGAGTCCCCACTGGCGTGCAACGTCCAAATCCAAGCCGTAGCCGATGGTCAGATTCTCGAGCCGCCACTTGCTCTTGGACTGCGCCGCTCGCTCGGGTGAATCGCTACTGATTGCAATGGTCTCGACACCGCGTTGCGTAAAATCGCTGAGCTTACCGTCCAGATCGCCAAGATACTTCGTGCAGACCGGGCAGTGAAAACCTCTGTAAAACACAATCATCGTGAAATTCTGCGGGCTTTGCTCAGCGAGATTCCATGTGCCGCCACCGACGACGGGCACTTCGACTTCAGGCACCAACTGGCGTGGATACAACGGGGTCAACTGAGACATGTTATGGCTCCTTGGTGTTTTTGTCGGGCAGATTATGTAATCGTACGTCATGTACTTGAAAATGGTTGACGAGCCAATGGCTCAACCATAGCGATATCCCCCCATCTTCGGTTGGCACGTCGTCCTGAGACTCACCCATGAGTTCACCCATTCTTTCGAGGAACCGCTCATGTTCAGCCTTGTGGTCCTCGTAATCCTGGTAATCTTGCTCGAGCATGAGTTCTTCCTCGCGAATGAAGTGCTCGCGGGCCTCGGCATAGACCGCGGTCAGAAAATCCATGACGGTTAATTCATCACGACCAGATCCAAGTTGCTCATAAAGGCCGTTTATGTCTTCGATCAGCTCTTGATGATCCTTATCCACCTCGGGAATCCCGACTGCGAAGTCCTCACTCCACTCAATTAACGCCATCGATACGAACCTGGGTAGCTATCGTAAATCATTCGAGTCATTTAACCGACTGGCAATGATCATGGTGCCAAGCCGTGTGGGCATAAACTACCGCAAGGTAGTCGGCGCCAAAAATGATATAAAGACATTATGCATCACGGCAAAATGAAACGATAATATATTGCTATGGGGCTCGGGCTACCGGAAAGCACGTGTTTCTGAGTGCACGACTGTCGGTTCTGGCCGCTTCAGTTGACCCGAAAAATCACACAAATCATGGAGAATCGAGTATGAACAAGATTTTAGTGGCGGTCGATGACACCAAGGGCTCAATCAAAGCCGCAGAGACGCTTGCCGAATGGGCTGCCATGGTCCAACCCAAAACCATCATACTACTCCATGTAGAACAAATGCTGGGGCGATCGTTGATCGGCGAGAGCCTGGAAAGCGACATGGACTTGGAAGAAATACGCGATGCCTTGGAAGGCACCGATTACAAGCAAAAGCTGGACAAAAGGGCCGGCAATATTCTTGCCTACCACACGCAAATTTTAGTGAGGGCAGGCTTTTCAGGCATCAAACCGATGATCAAACAGGGGCATCCCGCCGAGGAAATACTGGCAACGGCCAAGGAAGAGAACGTTGACCTCATCGTCGTGGGTTCGCGCGGGAAGCGTCGCCATGACTTCCTGATCGGCAGCGTCAGCCGGGAGGTCGCCAACAGCGCGAAGGTCCCGGTTCTGCTGGTACACTAACCGCTATCATATCCGTTGGATTACGCCGTGATGATTAATAAACCGCATAGTTTTTTCTTAATCTCGATGCTAATGCTTGTGCCGGCACACCATGCTCTTGGTCAAGCCGGGTGGCGTCAGTCCTTACCAACTTTAGAGGACAGCGACATTGAGCAAATCAAAAAGGTGGCGCGGCAGGAGATGAGCGGTAAACCGGTCGGTACAAAGCTCGAATGGGATAACACCAAGACCGGCAACCATGGAACGGTCCGACTGGAGGATGTGTTTGACCGCGACGAACGAGAATGCCGTACCCTTGAGCATCTCGTAAATATCCAAACCCAGGGCAGATGGCGAAACACCGTCACCATATGCCAAACACCGGACGGACAGGATTGGAAGTGGACACACCCTCGCAGTCGATGACTGTACAGCGGCACATCAACGCCACATTATTCTTCAAAAAGTTATAAGCACCGACTTCCACCGATATCAACATCGGGCGCATGTCGATGCAGAGCAGACAATTGGGGGATAAGGATGCCTGTTACAGGGGCGCGGTGAACAATATACGGTGTGGGCCTTGCTACCGGCGATCCAGACATCCCCACTGATAGCGATCCATAGCCGCTTTGCGTCGAGCCGGCCGGCCTTTGAGCGACTCAAGCTCTTGGGATAGCTGCGCGCAGCGCGCCGCTTGTCCCCGCACAGCAGGGGAACCAGCCGCCCGACCCTGTAACTACGCGCAGGACAAGTCCCTTCGTCATCATCCGGGCATCCGGGATCCTTGCTGCAACGTGCGGGCTGAGGTCAGTGGCAAATGCGCAAAGATTGGGATTTGCCACCGACCCCGTGTCATGGTAACGATCTATCGATCAATCCAGAACGTTACTCATGCTGCTCACTTGGCCGATCTCGTGTTGCGCCAAAGTCTCCAGGGCGCGCACCATGGCGGAATGATCCCAACCGCTCCCGTGATGCGCCGCACAGGCGTTGAACAACTCCTGGCACGTCGCGGTGTTCGGCAGACTGATATTCAAGGCGCGCGCACCGCTCAACGCTAAGTTGAGATCCTTTTGATGCAGCTCGATACGAAAACCGGGATCGAAGGTG
>CAMYNX010000044.1 GCA_947259875.1 uncultured Gammaproteobacteria bacterium
TTGGAATCAAATCCACGAACAGTCCCAATCGTTATCGTTGTTTTCCAGCCGCAAACTGCTGGAACTGCGGTTGCCTTCCGGCCGCCCCGGGGAGCCCGGTGCCCGCGCCATCACCGAGTTTTGTGATCAGTTACCCCCCGATACAGCGCTGCTTGTCATCGCCGGTCGATTGGAAGCGCGCGTCAAACAAAGCCGGTGGGTAAAAGCCATCGACAAGTGCGGCGTGATAGTTGAGCACTACGCGATCAGTGCAGATCGGCTTCCGGGCTGGATACGCACACGGCTTAAGTCCCGCGGCTTGCATGCGGATACCGAAGCGGTTCAATTACTGAGCCATTACCTGGAAGGCAACCTGTTGGCGGTCGCGCAGGAGATCGACAAGCTCGCGTTGCTGTGCACTGACGGAACACTGTCAGCAGATCAGATCATGTCTAGCGTTAGCGATCATGCCCGATTCAATGTCTACGCATTGGTGGATGTCTGTTTGTCAGGTAACACTCCAAAAGCATTGCGTATGCTGGACTCATTACGCGCGGAGGGTATGGAGCCAGTGTTGGTAAACTGGGCCCTGACCCGGGAGATTCGTGTCTTAGCGCGGTTGGCAGCGGGATTGGCACGCGGGAAGTCCCTTGCTCAGCTGTTTCGAGCTTATAATATATGGGCGCGGCGCAACGCCATCGTCACCGCGGCGCTTAAACGTTTGGATATGCCTGGATGGTTGGATCTGTTACAAGACGCGGGTAGCGTAGACCGCATCGCCAAGGGCCGGGCGGAGGGTGACGTTTGGTTGGCGCTAGAGCGTATTTGTCTGACCCTTGGTGGTATAACCGTGATCGCGGAACAGTCAGGTTGACGTGTATGTCACAAACACAACCGAAACATGATGTAAACGCCTACATGCAGGGGCTGGGCCGACGTGCCCGGGACGCTGCACGGCACATGGCGCATGCCGATGCCGGGGTAAAGAATGCCGCGTTAACGGCGATCGCTGATCACATCGAGCACAGCCGTGAGACGTTGGCGAGCGCTAATCACCAAGATCTGGAAAACGGTCGGCAAAGTGGTTTGGAAAGCGCGCTGCTAGACCGGCTCGAACTCACTAACGCCCGGATATCTGCGATGGCCGAGGGGCTGCGACAGATTGTTGCCCTGCCTGATCCGGTGGGCTCGGTGTCGGAGATGAACTATCGACCTTCGGGGATTCAGGTTGGGCGTATGCGTGTACCTTTGGGGGTCATCGGCATTGTCTACGAGTCACGTCCCAACGTGACCGCCGATGCCGCCGGCCTGTGCTTGAAATCGGGAAATGCGGCGATCTTACGCGGAGGTTCGGAAGCCATTCATTCAAACCTGGCCATTGCCCAGTGCATCGCGCAAGCGCTGGCGGAAAACGGATTGCCCGGCGACGCCGTGCAAGTCGTGGAGATCACCGACCGAGATGCGGTGGGAGCGTTATTACGGATGCCTGAGTTTGTAGATGTGATCATCCCCCGCGGAGGAAAAGGGTTAATCGAACGAATAAGCCAAGAATCAGCAATACCGGTAATCAAACACCTGCACGGGGTTTGCCACGTGTTTGTGGACGAAGACGCCGATATCGATAAGGCGGTTGCAGTCGCGTTCAATGCAAAGACCCAACGTTACGGTACTTGTAATACCATGGAGACGTTATTGGTTGCCGAGCCAGTGGCGAATTCGGTGTTAGATACACTGGCACCGATGTTCCGTGACGCCGGTGTGGAGCTGCGTGGTTGTTCGCGCACCACCCAAATCATTCCAGAGGCAAACTCCGCCACCGAGGAAGATTGGAGCACCGAATATCTGGCGCCTATTCTTTCAATCCGGATCGTGTCTGATCTCGACGCGGCGATCGATCACATACATCGCTTAACCAAAGCGCGTCGGTTTCTAGCCGAGGTCGACTCGAGTTCGGTGATGATCAACGCCTCGACACGGTTCGCCGATGGGTTTGAGTACGGCCTTGGCGCCGAGATTGGTATCAGCACCGATAAGCTGCACGCGCGCGGACCGGTGGGCCTGGAAGGATTGACTACCCAAAAGTTTATCGTCGTCGGAGACGGTCATATACGCAAATAATTTGAATCGGCTTATGTGCCTTGATGATGACGCATTGAACGGGGTCGCAGTTTGAAGATAGTTGGGATCTTCGGTGGCACCTTCGATCCGGTTCATCGCGGGCACCTGGAAACCACCCGTCACGTTTACAACACCCTGGGACTGGATCACGTGCGATTTATACTGAGCGCACGGCCCCCGCATCGGGCTCCCCCGGTCGCTTCTGTGAACCATCGCGCGCAGATGCTGCGTCTGGCGGTTGAGCACGAAATCGGGTTTATGGAAGACCAGCGGGAACAGCAACGTCTTGGTCCGTCATATATGGTGTGGACGTTGCGGTCGTTGCGCGCGGAACTGCCACAGCAACCCCTGGCCTTGTTGCTTGGGGCCGATGCCTTTCTGGGATTGGACACGTGGTTTTGTTGGCAACAGATCTTGGCGTTGACACATTTGATCGTGTTGCCAAGACCCGGCTTGCCGCTGTCTGAGTCAACTGACACGTGGTACCGGGACGCGGTGAGCACCCATGTTTCCGAGCTCGAGCGGGCTTCAGTGGGCCGGGTCTATATCTGTGATACGCCGCTCATAGATGTATCGGCGTCCGCCATTAGAGAAAAAATCGGGGCGGATGAGGACGCTTCTGGTGATGTTCCCGATGCGGTATGGGCATACATACAACAGCACGGTTTATACGGATGCCCGGTGCATCCAAAACACAAACATGCAGTCTGAAGAAATCAAAAACGTTGCGATCGCGACGCTGGAAGACATGAAGGCCATTGATATCCAGGTGATGGATGTGCGCGACCTGACAGACATCACCGATTATATGGTGGTCTCCAGTGGTTCTTCGGATCGGCACGTGAAAGCCATTGCCGATAAGGTGTTAGATGCGCTTCGCGAGCGCAAGATTCGCCCACTGGGGGTGGAAGGCAGGGAGAAAAGCACCTGGATACTTTTGGATTTTGGTGATGTTGTGGTGCATGTGATGCATCCGGAGGATCGATCGTTCTATGATCTGGAAGGGTTGTGGGGTGATCACGTCAGGGAAATGGTCCTTGCCCAGCGGGAGCAGCACAACGAATAAGCAAGTCGTATGAAGATTTATTTGGTTGCGGTGGGCAACCGTATGCCGCATTGGGTGGACAGCGCGTACCGCGAGTACGCGACACGATTTCCGCGCCAGTGCCGATTGCAGCTCATTGAGGTTGCCAGTCAAAAAAGGACCAAGTCTTCTGATCCATCGCGGGTGAGAGAGCTGGAATCTAGCGCTTTGTTGTCGGCCGTTCCGAAAAACTGTCGCCGTGTTGCGTTGGAACGTTCAGGACGTGAATACTCCACCGAACAGTTAACGCACCGGTTTCAGCAATGGATGGGAGAGGGCCGTGACGTGGCATTATTGATCGGCGGGCCGGATGGCCTATCCCCGGCATGCCTCGAGCAAATGGACGACAGATGGTCGTTATCCGCTCTCACGTTTGCCCATCCGCTGGTTCGTGTCATTGTCGCTGAGCAACTGTACCGGACATGGAGTATTATCAACAATCTCCCTTATCATCGGGGGCATGCATACTGAGCGGGCGTATTGAACATGCTCGCTGTCTCATTCCATGGGTGAAGTAGAACAACCGCGTGAATCCGAATCACACCTTGATGTGCAAGTTTATCTAGCGTCTGCTTCACCGCGCCGTCAAGAGTTGTTGCAATCAGTTGGGTTACGGTTTGCGGTGATCACCGCCGATATCGATGAAACCCACCGTGCCGGCGAACCACCGGATCGTTTCGTTCAGCGGCTCGCCAAGGAAAAAGCGCAGCAGGTTGCGGCGCGATTGGTGAATCAGAATCGCGCGGTTCATCCGGTTGTTGCCGCGGATACCTGCGTTGTAATCGACGACCAAGTGCTGGGCAAACCCCGGCATCGCGACCATGCCGTACAGATGCTGCGACAGTTGTCCGGGCGATCTCACGAGGTGCTGACCGCAGTGGTGGTATATCGAGGCAATGACATCCTGTCCGCTGTCAGCCGCAGCCGGGTCAAGTTCAAGCCCTTGAGCGATGATGAAATCATGCGTTATTGCCGCACGCCAGAGCCTTTGGACAAGGCAGGGGCCTATGCCATACAAGGTCTGGCAAGTGGTTTTGTCGAACATCTAGAGGGCAGTTACACTGGCGTGGTTGGTTTGCCTATGTTTGAACTTCGAATGTTATTAGTCCGCGCGGGTATCGACTGGATATGAGTGAAGAAGTATTGATCAATGTCACCCCGCAGGAGACCCGTGTTGCTACTGTCGAAAACGGAATCCTGCAGGAGGTACAGATCGAGCGTGTCAAATACCGCGGGATTGTTGGAAATATCTACAAGGGTCGAGTGGTCCGCGTATTACCCGGGATGCAGGCAGCGTTCATCGATATTGGCCTGGAACGCACCGCGTTTCTGCATGCCTCGGATATCATGCGTCGCGGCGATGACAACCACAACGATAACCTCGAAAACGGGCAGAACGAACCTATTCACAGCTTGTTGGCAGATGGCCAAGATATCGTGGTTCAAGTGCTGAAGGACCCACTCGGTTCCAAGGGCGCGCGCTTGACAACACAAATTAGTATACCCGCTCGATTCTTGGTGTTCCTGCCCTACGGTCAGCATTTCGGTGTGTCACAAAAGATTGAGGACCCAGAGGAGCGCGAGCGATTACGTCAGACTGTTGCACAGATATTCAAACACGAATTTCAAGAAGGTGGTGTTATCGTGCGCACCGCGGCGGAATCTGCCGCCGAAGAAGAACTGCGGCTTGACATCAATTTTTTGCAAAAGGTGTGGCTGCGTGTTCAACGAAGTATCGAAACCGTGCCATCTCCCGGATTGATATACGAAGACATACCGCTGGCGATGCGTACCATGCGTGACATAGTGCGCAGCGACGTGGAAAAAGTTCGTATCGATTCGCGGGAGACTTATGAGAAGGCCATCAACTTCGCAAAGGATCTAATACCGGAAGTCGCGAGCCGGATTGAGTACTATCCCGGCGAGCGACCGATATTTGATTTGTATTCTGTGGAAGACGAAATCAAACGCGCATTGGAACGCAATGTCCCGGTCAAATCGGGTGGTCATTTGGTCATTGATCGTACGGAAGCAATGACTACCATTGATGTCAATACGGGCGCCTATATCGGTCGGCGTAATCTAGAAGAAACACTATTCAAAACCAACTTGGAGGCGGCGCAGGTTATCGCCAGGCAGCTGCGCCTGCGAAATATTGGAGGGATCATCATTATCGATTTCATTGATATGAAGGATCCTGAGCACCGGCGTCAGGTGATGCGTGCGCTTGAAAAATCCCTTGGTCGTGATCGGACTAAGACTTTTGTAACCCACATGTCGCCATTGGGATTGGTTGAAGTGACGCGAAAACGCACGCGGGAGAGTCTCGAAAGAACATTGTGTGAGCCGTGCAACGTATGTGATGGACGCGGTGTGTTGAAAACGCCGCAGACTGTTTGTTATGAGATCTTCCGCGAGATTTTGCGCGAAACGAGGCAATTCGATGCCAAAGAGTTTCTGGTAATTGCCTCCCAAATCGTGACTGACATGATGCTCGACGAAGAGGCAACGGCTCTGGCCGACTTACAGGGATTCATAAACAAGCCTGTTCAGCTACAGGTTGAGGCAACCTATCACCAGGAAGAATACGATGTGGTTCTGCTGTGAATGGTTTACCACGTGGCCGGTTTCGCGTGAGCCCCAATCAGATGGAAATCACAGTGGGTGCCGATAACCTCGTGTTCGCTTCCACTAATGGCGGCCTGTCTTAAATGGTCGAGTTCCGATTCTAATTGTTTTGAGATCTCTACACTGGCAGCCAGATCACAAAGAACCTGTGCAAACGGGTCTTTCTGGGGCATCATCGCTGACATTTTCTCGGACACTGCTTTGTCCAGACATTATCGTCCAGACATTATCTGGGTGTGTATTACAAGCGTAGGTCAGGCCGGTTGCGAGTAAATTTCAGACTGATGGAGGTCATTTTTAAGCAGATTAGTGGTGCCTGTCACCCGTGCCAAGGTACCCCACAATCGAATCGTTTCCGGCTGTCGGCATGGGCGCGATTTGTTGCTTCGATCATATCCCAACATGGTCATTGCGGCGTCGGGGTCAACCTATGATTCCAGCTACCTTGCGCATCCTTCGTTACTCGCTTTACGTCGCCGGCGCGTTGTTGTTGGTGGCTGTTGCCGCGGTAGTGGCACTGCGAGCGTGGTGGCCGAATCTTGCCGATCACAAGGCTCATATCGAGGCCTACCTGGCCGATCAGCTCGGAAGGCCGGTTTTAATTCAGCGTCTCGAGGCGCGCTGGGACGGCTGGTCGCCGTCGTTCAAGACCGGCGGTTTGCGCGTGCGCCGCAAGGAGGGCACCCACTCGTCCCTGCGCCTGGGCGGGATCGAGGTGCAAGTGAGGCCGTGGAACTTGCTGGTGGGCGATCTCGTTTTTGAGCGCTTTACATTATTGTCACCGACTGTGGAAATCATCCGGCTAAAAGAAGGTGGCATGCGTATCGGAGACCTGGCACCCGGCACCGCTGATACAGGACGGGATTTGGGTTATCTGTGGTGGTTGTTTAGGCAGCAGGATCTGCGAGTGGAAAATGGCACCCTCATCTGGCGCGATGAGCGCGATACCGCAGGGTTCTTGGAATTATCGTCGATAAATATGAATTTCGTTAATGTCGGCGATGCACATCAGTTCGATGGCACCGCGCGTTGTCCCGAGCCTGTGTGCGCGAACATCCGCATCGCCGCCAAACTCACCGGTGAGCCGGTGCAACGCAAGTGGGGCGGCCGCATCGATGTCGATTTAGACCGGGTCAACCTTGGTAACGCGCCATTGGCGGTTCACGAGTTGCTTCCTAAACTTGTGCGCGGCCAGCTGGACACACGCATCACTACAACTTGGCAACGCGGAAAATTGACCGCCGCACACGCCCATACCTCATTGACGGAGGCAGAGCTGTTCCTGAGAAAGAATGAGCCACTGCGACATATTGACAGTTTATCCACCGACTTATCATGGTCACGAAACAAAGACGGTTGGGACCTGGCGTTGATGAATCCCAGCCTAGCTTTGAACGGCACCGAGTTGGCCCTGGACAAAATAGACATTTCCCGAACCGGGTCCCGCACGGAGTTCAAAGGTGAAAATGTTCAGTTGCAGGCCATCCTGCAAGTGGGCCTAGCCTTGTTCGGTGATCAGGGTGGGTGGGGCAAGCTGCAAGCCGCGGATCCCAAGGCTGATTTGCGACATGTGTCTGTCAATGTTCTCGGGCCGTGGGCAAACCCCGAGCGTCTATGGTTGGAAACGGATTTTACCGGCGTGGTCACCAAGCCAGTGGCACACTGGCCTGGATTGCGGGGTATCGAGGGTCGGATGTCTATCGGCAGTCACGGTGGGCGCGTGACAATTGACGGCACTGCCAGTGAGGTCACGCTGCCGCGCCTGTTTAACGAACCGCTGGCAATGGATGCCTTGCAAGCACAGGCTAGCTGGGCGCGGGCAAACAGCGGTTGGGAGCTCAAAGTGACGCACTTGGAGGCCCAAAATAAGGATCTGGCGATTGCTGACGGCGTGGGTCGAGTTGTCGTCTCGGACCACGCGCCGTACTTGGAACTGCAGGCCACAATACCGCGCGTGGATGTCTCCAAGGTACCGAAGTATTTGCCCAACAAGACGCCGCCCAAGACCGCGCGTTGGTTAACCCGCGCCCTGGTGGCGGGACACGTTTCTGAGGGTCAATTGAAATGGCGTGGGTCTGTGGACCGGTTTCCATTCACCGCCGGGGACGGAGAATTTAGCGCCCGTTTCAAGCTCAAAGACGGCATTCTCGATTACCACAAAAAGTGGCCGGCGGTTTCCCAACTCGATGCCGACGTGGTGTTCCATAACGCCACGTTACGCGTGAACGCCACCACCGGCAACGTCATGAATTCACGAATTCGCCAGGCCTCGGCATACGGCGAGAATCTTTACAAGCGGGGGCGGACCTTGAAGGTGGACGGCGTACTCGACGCCAAGGTGAGCGATGCAGTTGATTTCCTGCGTCAAGGTCCGTTTGTGAAAAATACGGATCGTGTCATGGAATTGGCCGGATCTGGAGACGGCAACTTGCAGTTGAACCTAATGTTACCGTTGTCGCAATTAAAAAAGTCGCGTGTCGAGGGCAACTATCGCACGAATGATGGTGTGTTGCGGTGGCCCAATGACGTGACCATCGATGAAATCAAGGGCACGGTGCGGTTCACCGAGGACTCGGTGTCCGGCGAAGGGCTGTCGGCCCGCTTGCTACAGGGGCCGGTGCGCTTGGATGTCAAAACCCTGCAGCCACGTACACCACCGATCTTTGCCATCGATGCCCACGGCGAGGTTGACGTTAAGCGTTTGCGGCCGATACTCGGCGAACGCTTGGTGGAGCCGATGGACGGAAGCACCGAGTGGTCAGCACGGTTGACCGTGGATCGGAACAATGCTGACCTGCAAGTAAAGTCCGAACTGATCGGCGTGCATGTGGACCTACCCCCGCCGCTAGGTAAGCTAGCCGATTCTCCGATACCTATGTCAACACTGGTACGTTACACCGGTTCCGATCACCGCAGCGTGGACTTCGATGTGAACCAACTGTTAATGGGCGCCCTCGCGTTTCACTCCGATGCCGGCCGTTGGCGGTTCCTAGCCGGCGAGTTGATCCTGGGCCCGGGGACCGCGTCTGTGCCCGAGGCACGTGAACTTCGCTTGCGGGCCACGGCGGACGTTTTGGATTTAGACGCCTGGCTGGAGGTGTTACTGAAGAAGCCCGCCAACCGCACCGACACCGATTCGGAGACCATGGTCGATGCCTTGCGCCGGGTCTCGTTGAATGTAGATGAACTCACTTTCTTGCGACGAAATTTTGGGATCGTGAAGATGCGCGCGGTTTCCGAAGATGGCCGCATTTGGCGCGCGGATCTGGATGGTGTAGCAGTGGAAGGGAAGGCGCTCGCCCGGCTCGATCAACACCAGCCATGGTATGGTCTCGCATTGACGCGACTGCACTGGCCTAGGTCCAAGCAATCAGCAAGCTCCCAGGCGGACAGTGTTCAGCGAGATTTGCCGGCGGTGACCGCGAAGGTTCAAGCATTTCGATTCGGTGACGCGTCACTGGGTTCGCTGGACTTCGAGGCCGTACCGGTGGTGGATGGATGGCGTATTGAAACAATTCGGAGCGAGAAACCAGAATTGCTGATCGAGGCCGACGGTCTGTGGCGTCGGTCAGCAACCGCGCAGCGTACCGAGGTCAACGTCAAAGCCAGCAGTAATGATCTGGGCAAGGCGATGGCCGCGTTGGCGTTGCCGGAGCAAATTGCCGGAGGTGAGGCCGACTTGGAGTTTGTCGCTGCGTGGGATGGTGCTCCAGGCACTTTCGCGTTAGACAAGCTAAGTGGCGAATTTGAATTCTCAGCCAAGAAGGGAAGTTTTACACGCGTCGAGCCGGGCTCGGGGCGATTGTTTGGTCTACTCAATGTCGAGGCGTTAATGCGGCGGCTGACGTTTGATTTTTCCGATGTGTTCGCCAAAGGCCTGGTGTTCGATCGTATAAATGCCAAGGGGACGCTCAAATACGGAGACCTGTTTAGTGATGGATTCTATGTGATCGGCCCGGCAGCGCTGATTGATGCACATGGCCGCGCGGGACTGGCGCAGGAGGATTATGACATGGAGATCATAGTTGCTCCGCAAGTCGGCGCTAATCTCAGTCTTTTCAGTGCGCTCGCGAGTCCCGCGGCGGGGGCCGTGGTTTTTGTCGTGCAGAAGTTATTTAAGAAACAAATTGGAAAATTCGTGCGCTACCGTTATCAAGTTACTGGGCCCTGGGAATCGCCAGAGATCACCCGTATCAAACAGGAGCCCGGGGATCATGAAGACACCCTGGAACAACCATAGCCCGTACATTGCACCAAGGCGCCCCGCCCTTATTCATGGTACACAATTGGCGACACCCACAGCGTTTGGTCCCAGAAATGACAACATTCGGCTTTCCAGGTTTCTTGGTGAGAATAAGGGCGGGACTATCCCGGCGCTGGCTGGTTCTCGCACATCTGCGCTTGGCCTTCACTCGGCCCATAGTCCGCTATGGGTCTCGCTCCAGGCGCGGCGCTTGTCCCCGCACAGCAGGGGGCCCAGCTGCACGAGTCCCTTCGCCATCATCCGGGATCCTTGGTGCAATATACGGGCGAGTCATGAACATTCGAGACTTTCGCCTGTTTGCCATCGGGATTTGTTTGCTCCTGATTCTGCAACCGGCGGCGGCGGAGTTGCTGACCCGCGCTGACTGGCCGGCGGTACGTAGCGGTACGGCTGTTGTACGCATTCCGGCACTGCAACGGGTCATGCGGCAGTTTGAGGGTATGAAGCAAGGAGTCATCGTCATTCAATATCCCGGCGGTGATCGTGGCAACGAATGGGCTTTGGAGTTGCGTGACTGGCTGGTGGCACTGGGTGTGGCGTCGCATCAAGTGCTTCTCGAACCGGGATCGGGATTTCCAGACACGATCGTCATACATGCCAAAGAGCGGTCTCGATGATGCTGCGCGTGGCTGCCCTGCAGATGAATTCAGGTCCTGAGGTTGCCGCAAACCTGCGGACCGCTGAACGTCTGTTGGCGCAAGCGGTCAATAACGATGTACAACTGGCAGTCCTGCCGGAGAACTTCAGCCTTATGCCTCGCCACGACGGAGATCGTCTGGGCGCCGCAGAGACACCAGGGCGGGGGCCGGTACAAGCGTTTGTGAGCGAGCAGGCGGCGCAGCACAAGCTCTGGATTGTCGCCGGCACCATTCCAATGGTGTCGCGCGACATCCATCGTGTCCGCGCCGCGAGCCTGGTGTACGATAATCATGGACGCCAAGCAGCTCGCTACGACAAGATCCACCTGTTCGATGTGGTGGTCAGTGATCAAGAAGCATACCGGGAATCCGATTACATCGAACCGGGGCCGGTGCAAGGAAATCAGATTAGTGTCGAGACCCCAGTCGGACAGTTGGGACTGACGGTGTGCTACGATGTCAGATTCCCGGAGCTTTACCGGGCGTTGTCAAGGGAGGGCGTATGCCTTTTCACAGTACCGTCAGCGTTCACTGCGACCACCGGTAAGGCGCATTGGGAAGTGTTGCTACGAGCCCGGGCCGTGGAAAATTTGGCCTATGTCATTGCCGCCGCACAGTTCGGCACCCACGCCAATGGACGTCGTACCCATGGGCACTCGATGGTGATCGACCCCTGGGGCGAGGTGATTGATGAGGTCGAAGAGCAGGAGGGCATGGCGGTGGCGGAAGTAGACATGGAGTATCTGAAACAACTTCGTGCCGGTTTTCCCAGCCTGAGTCATCGGCAAATTTAGGCAGGTGCCGATTAGGGACATGACGCGAACCCAACCGGGAGCATCCTAATCGAGATGTATGCTACACGGATTACTCTATTTGTAGGTGGTATGACCAATGACAGAACTGATTGAGACGGCCAAAAATACCTTACTCGCCCCCGGCGGACTGGACGTTCGTGATCTCGATGCCGTATTTGGAAAGATGATCACTCCCACTGTCGACTACGCGGACTTGTATTTTCAATATACGCGGCAGGAATCCTGGGTGCTCGAAGAGGGTCAAGTAAAGTCCGGGAATCACAACATCGAGCAGGGCGTCGGTGTACGCGCGGTCACCGGGGAAAAGTCCGGGTTAGCTTATTCCGACGAGATCTTATTGCCGGCACTTACCGAAGCGGCAACCGCAGCCCGCGCCATCAGCCGGCAGGGCGGGCATAGTGCCACCCATTCGATCAGTTGGTCGGACGGTCGCGCGCCCCGCTTGTACCTTGCGGAGGACCCGCTGGTGAGCCTGAACGACACCGAAAAGGTCAAACTGTTGGAGCGCGTGGAGCAGGAGGCGCGCCGTCAAGATCCCCGCGTCAAGGAAGTGATCGCGAGCCTTGCCGGCGTGCACGAGGTCATCCTGGTGGCACGTAATGACGGCGCGCTGGCCGCCGATATCCGGCCATTGGTTCGACTCAACGTCACCGTGATCGCCGAACACAACGGCCGGCGCGAGCAAGGCAGCAGCGGCGGTGGGGGGCGGGTGAGATACGATTATTTTACCGATGAGCTTGCCCTGGGTTACGCCCGTGAAGCAGCGCGTCAGGCGTTGGTCAACCTGGAAGCGCAGGATCCGCCGGCGGGGACCATGACCGTGGTGCTTGGCCCCGGTTGGCCGGGTATTCTGCTTCATGAAGCTATCGGCCATGGGTTGGAGGGGGACTTCAATCGTAAGGGTACTTCAGCGTTCGCCGGCCGTATCGGTGAACCTGTTGCATCTCCCGCGTGCACGGTGGTGGATGATGGCACCATGCCCAACCGCCGCGGGTCGTTGAGCGTGGATGACGAGGGCAATCCTGCACAGAAGACAGTGTTGATCGAAAACGGCATTCTGAAGACTTACATGCAGGACGCGATGAACGCGCGCCTGATGGGCATGGCGCCAACTGGAAATGGGCGCCGCGAATCCTTCGCCCATTTGCCGATGCCGCGCATGACCAACACCTACATGACGGCCGGCAACATGGACCCACAGGAAATCATCGCATCCGTCGATAAAGGACTGTACGCGGTGAACTTCGGCGGCGGGCAGGTCGATATCACCTCGGGAAAATTCGTCTTTTCGGCCAGTGAGGCATACTCGATCGAGAACGGTCAGCTGGGGCATGCGGTCAAGGGTGCGACGCTGATCGGCAACGGCCCGGACGTGCTCACGCGGGTGAGCATGGTCGGCAACGACCTCAAGCTGGACCCGGGAGTGGGCACTTGCGGCAAGGAGGGTCAGAGCGTCCCGGTGGGTGTGGGTCAACCCACCCTGCGCATCGATGGGATTACCGTGGGTGGGGTACAGGTTTAATGAGTGTTGATGAAGTTTCGCTCTTACGAGCGAGTTACTTACTTTACTCGTGTAAAGAAAGTAACCAAAGAAAGCGCGCCCCGCCGCCGCGCCCTGCGGGTGCCCGGATCCGCTTGGTGCTGGACGGGCAGGCAAAACGCGACCTCCTGTCGCGGTTTTGCCTGAAACGGCCATCCGTGGCCGTTTCGCCCGCCATCCCTGGCGCAGATCCGGCGCGGCTCGAAGGGGTCAGGGAAGACGCGCCGTTGGGTCCCCTTCGTGTTGAGCACTGCAGATTTCGCTGGAAACAGCGTGAGGACTGTCTGAGGCTGCTTCAGCGGCCCAGTTCCGCAGCGCCCGGTGAAACCGAAGCGCCCAGGGCAGCTGTAGGACAAGACAACGGGGCGCCGTTTCTGTTGGTAACTTTTCTTTGCGTGCGCAAAGAAAAGTCACTCTGCCCGGCAGGGGCAAAAAATGAATAAGCACGATGAAAAGTAACTCGCTCATCAGGGCGGAAACGTAGTAGTGAACGAAATTGCATTGAGTGAACCTTATGAGCGCTACCGAAGAAATTAACGACCAATCTAGCAATCAACAACTTATCGATGTGACGCAGCAGGCACTGGACGAGGCCAAACGGCGTGGTGCGAGCGGCGCAGACGCTGCGGTGAGTCGCAGCCAAGGCTTCTCAGTGACGGTGCGACTGGGTGATGTGGAAACCGTGGAGTACAACCGTGATAAGAACTTGGTCGTAAATGTGTACTTCGGTCATCGAACCGGCTCCGCCAGCACATCGGATTTCGCGCCACACGCGGTTGCCGATACCGTGCGCGCTGCGTGCAGCATCGCCAAGTATACCGCTGAGGATGCATGCGCGGGCTTGGCGGATCGCGATCGCCTGGCGAAGCATATTCTTGAACTCGACCTGGATCATCCATGGGAGTTGACCCTTGACGACGCCATTGATTTGGCCCGGGAATGTGAAGACCGCGCACGCGTGCTGGACAAACGCATCACCAATTCGGAAGGCGCGTCGATATCGACACACCGCGGCGCGGAAGCTTATGCCAATACCCATGGGTTTGAAGGCTTCGTCACCGGAACCCGTCACAGCATGAGTTGTGCGGTGATCGGCGAGCAGGACGGACTCATGCAGCGCGATTTCTGGTACAGCACGGCCCGTGACGCGGCTGAATTGGAGTCGCCGCCGGATGTTGGCGAGACCGCAGCGAGGCGCACTCTGCGCCGGCTGGGCGCGCGTCAAATCACCACTCGCGAAGCCCCGGTGTTGTTCGAGGCACCCATAGCCGGCAGTCTTTTATCGCATTTCCTGGCTGCGGCGCGGGGCAGCAATCTGTATCGTAAGGCATCATTCTTGCTCGACCAACTGGATCAGCCGGTGTTTCCAGCGTTTGTCCGCATTCACGAACAGCCGCATCTACCCAAGGCGGTTGGCAGTGCGGCGTTCGACAACGAAGGTGTGGCCACCGAGAATCGAGACCTGGTTACCGATGGTGTGTTGCGTGGCTACGTCCTGGACTCTTACTCGGCTCGCAAACTGGGCATGCAGACCACCGGCAACGCTGGGGGAACCCGTAATCTCACCATCGAACCCGGTGCATTGGATCTGGCGGGATTGCTAAAGGAGATGGATACCGGATTGTTGGTTACCGAACTGATCGGATTCGGGGTCAACGTGGTGACCGGCGACTATTCTCGCGGTGTAGCCGGCTTCTGGGTCGAAGGTGGCGAGATCCAGTATCCCGTCGATGAGATCACCATTGCCGGGAATCTGAAGGCCATGTTTCAGCACCTCGCCCACGTTGGAACCGACGTTGATCTGCGGGGCAATATCCGCTGCGGATCGATTTTGCTCGAAAAACTTACCATTGCCGGCGCCTAGACCCCTGGGAATTCAGTGCTCACTGGCTATAATGCGCGGTTGGTATCACTGGGTCGGGGGCCCATATAGCCCTAGCCCGCATATTGCCCCAATCGGTCACCGGCCTCGAGGTATTTGATTGAAAAACCGTTTGTATATATCGAATGTAACCCACTTAGCCCGGCTACGTTTTGTAACCGGCCGCTGTCCTATCCGGGCTCTGGCTGGTTCAGGCACGCCTGAACTTGGACTTCGCTCAAGCCATAGCTACGGCTATGACTCTTGCTCTAGTCCGGCGTTCAACCGCACCTGTCCTGCGCCAGCTTCCCGGATACTGGGACAATATGCGGGCCAGCTACTACGAATTCCGCGAGAGTAAGCGCTGTATGCCGATATATTTATATACGTGTAACAACTGCGGGCACGAGTTGGAGGCGTTGCAAAAAATCAGCGACCCACCGTTTCAGGAATGTCCGGCCTGCGGTAGCGCGACGCTCCAAAAGCAGGTAACCGCGGCTGCGTTTCGCCTCAAGGGCACCGGCTGGTATGAAACCGACTTTAAGAGCAAGGACAAGAAACCTGCCGATAAAAAGAAGCCCAAGGAGGAGAAGACCACCAAGCAGAGCGGCGGTGATTCCAGTAAATCGGACAAGTCCAGCGATATGAAATCCGGCAACAAGAAATCGGCGACCGGCGCCAAAGGTGGCTGACCCACTTCGATGAGCGCGTTGAGACGATACATAGTCGCCGGATTGTTGATCTGGGTGCCGCTGGGAGTGACCTTTTTGGTCATCAAGCTGCTCATCGACCTGATGGACCGCACCCTGGTGCTGATTCCCGCTCCGTATCGGCCGGAAAATCTGCTCGGATTCAAGATCCCCGGTCTGGGTGTTGCCCTTACGGTGTTGGTGGTCATCGTTACCGGCATGATCTTCGCCAACTTGTTTGGCCGCAGGCTAGTGCGCATCTGGGAAGAGATACTTGCCAGGATTCCCTTGGTTCGATGGATCTATTCATCCGTCAAACAGATCACCGAGACACTGTTTTCCGCCAAGGGTAAATCGTTTCGCAAGGTCGTACTCGTTGAATACCCGCGCCGTGATTTGTGGACCCTGGCGTTCGTGACCGGTAATACCGCGCCGATGTTCGAAGACATCACCGGGGAGGATCTGGTTAATATCTACGTACCGACGACCCCGAACCCGACTTCGGGATTTTTCTTAATGGTCCCTAAAAAGGACATTATTGAATTGGAGATGTCGGTCGAAGCAGGACTGAAGACGATTCTATCTACCGGCGTGGTCGTTGCCAACGGGGACCAAGAGTCTGGTAAGTTGCCGAAAGTCGCCAACATAAATTGAACGTCGGCGCTGCTTTCCCATAAAACATCAACGAGGCCCTAACCCGATGCGCACCCACTACTGCGGTAAGGTAGACAAATCGCTGATAGATGAGACGGTTACCATCTGCGGGTGGGCTCACCGGCGTCGCGATCATGGGGGGGTGATTTTCGTTGATCTGCGTGATCGAACTGGACTACTTCAAATCGTGGCCGACCCGGATGAATCCCAGGCCTTCTCCACCGCCGATGCGGTGCGCGGTGAATTCGTGCTTCGGGTCACCGGCCGCGTCCGCGAGCGGCCGGAAGGGACCGTGAACCCAGAGTTGCCCACCGGCGAAGTCGAGGTATACGCCAAACAGTTCGAGATCTTGAATAGATCGCTGCCATTACCGTTTCAGCTCGATGATACCGATATGGGTGAGGCGGTGCGTTTGAAGTACCGGTATCTGGATCTGCGGCGCGAGGATATGCAACAAAAACTGCGTTTGCGCCATCGGGTGATCCGTTCGCTGCGGTCCTTTCTCGAGGACAATGATTTCATAGAGATCGAAACCCCGGTATTGACTCGGTCAACACCGGAGGGAGCGCGTGATTACCTGGTGCCGAGCCGCACCCAGGCGGGTCATTTCTTCGCGTTGCCTCAGTCGCCGCAATTGTTCAAGCAAATTCTGATGATCGCCGGCTTCGAACGCTACTTTCAGATCGCGCGTTGTTTCCGCGACGAAGACCTGCGGGCCGACCGTCAGCCCGAGTTTACGCAGCTGGATATCGAAACCTCGTTCTTGGATGAAACCGGGATCATGGCGTTGATGGAGGCCATGGTCCGTGCGCTGTTTCTGGAGGTGCTGGGCGAAGAACTCCCGGATGCGTTTCCACACATGAGCTATAGCGAGGCCATGGACAAATACGGTACCGACCGGCCCGATCTGCGGATTCCGTTGCAACTGGTAGAACTCAAGGACCTTATGGAGCACGTTGACTTCAAGGTATTTGCCGAGCCCGCTAAAACCGGCGGCCGGGTTGCAGCGATGCGGGTGCCCGCCGGTGGCCAGCTGACGCGGCAGCGGATCGATCAGTATACTGAGTACGTCAAACAGTTCGGCGCCAAGGGGCTGGCGTATATCAAAGTCAACGACCCCGGCCAGGGCCGCGACGGCCTGCAGTCACCGATTCTCAAGTTCTTGCCCGACGATGTGATTGCCGCACTGCTCGAGCGCACCGCCAGCGAGCAACGCGATTTGATTTTTTTCGGCGCCGATCGGGCCAACGTCGTAAATGAGTCATTGTCGTCGTTGCGCACGCGGCTAGGCGCCGACATGGGACTCACGCAACCGGGCTGGCGGCCGTTGTGGATTATTGATTTTCCGATGTTTGAATACGATGCTGAGGTTAAACGTTGGCAATCCCTGCACCATCCGTTTACCGGAGTACAACCGGAATACGTCGACCGGCTCGACACCGACCCCGGTGCGGCGCTGTCGCGGGCCTACGACATGGTGTTAAACGGTGCCGAGATCGGCGGCGGTTCGGTTCGTATTCATCAAGAACCGGTTCAAGAAAAGGTTTTCCAGGTGCTCGGAATCGAGATTGATGAAGCGCGTCAGAAATTTGGATTCCTGTTGGATGCGCTAAAGTATGGTGCACCACCACACGGCGGCATCGCGTTCGGCCTCGACCGGTTGGTAGCGATGATGTCGGATTCAGAGTCGATCCGCGAGGTGATTGCGTTTCCAAAAACTCAAAGGGCGGCGTGCCTGATGACCGAGGCACCAAGTGAAGTCGATGCTGATCAACTGCGTGAGCTGCATATTCGCTTGCGAAAACCAAAAACAGGCGCACCATAAGATTTCACTTGAGTGAAGCACAAGTCCAGGCATTGGAGACCGAGCCGGGACCGGGGCGCCGTGTGCAATATACGAGTTAAACGTTAATACATTGGCTCACGTAGAGTACAAGCGTCCCGAATCGGTATTGATTGTCGTCCATACCCGGACCGGCAAGGTGTTGCTGCTGCGCCGCGTGGATCGCGCCGATTTCTGGCAATCGGTCACCGGCAGCCTGAAATGGGATGAGACACCGATGCCAGCGGCGGAGCGCGAACTGAAAGAAGAAACCGGGCTTGACGGGCAGGGGCGGTTGCGCGACTGGCGCAAGAGCTTTTGCTTCGAAATCCTGTCTGGTTGGAGTCGGCGTTTCGCGCCTGGGGTCACTCATAATATAGAGCACGTGTTCTCGCTGGAGCTGGTGGAACAGGAATCGGTGATGCTCAACCCCAAGGAACATGATGAATATTGCTGGATGACGGCGAAGGATGCGGCACAAAAAGTATGGTCCTGGACTAACCGTACGGCCATTGAACAGCTTATTGCGCAAGATACTGAGCCGCGATTTGATGCCGAGGGTGGCGGGGATTGAATGAACGTTAATGTTGGGCATCGAAGGTGGCAGTGGTAAACTCCGCGCAACCGAAATCCAAAGTAACCTTTCTCAATCACTGTGGTAGTTTTTTGACTTAGCATGGCTGGCCACAGCAAATGGGCTAATATCCGATTTCGCAAGGCCGCACAGGACGCCAAGCGAGGCAAACTGTTCACCCGATTGATTCGAGAGATTACCATTTCCGCCCGCGAGGGCGGTGGTGATTCCGGCGCAAATCCACGGTTACGGACGGCAATCGACAAGGCCCTCACTGCCAACATGACGAAGGACAACGTCGAGCGCGCGATCAAGCGCGGTACCGGCGAGTTGGAAGGGGTCAGCTATGAAGAGGTGCGCTACGAAGGTTACGCCCCGGGTGGTACCGCCGTGTTAATAGAGTGTACGACGGACAACCGAAACCGTACCGTCAGCGAGGTGCGTCATGCGTTCAGTAAGCACGGCGGTAACCTCGGTACCGACGGATCGGTTGCCTACCTGTTTAATAAGCTCGGCATCATTACCTTTTCAGCCGACAATGACGAAGACCGGATCATGGAGATTGCCATTGATGCCGGCGCTGAAGACGTCAGTACCGATGAAGACGGCACCATCGAGGTTGTCACTTCTCCGGACACGCTGCACACGGTGTGTGATGCCTTCGCCAAGGCCGATATTGAATCGGAAAGTGCCGACGTGATTCAACGGGCAAGCACCGAAGTTTCGTTGAGCGAGCATGAGGGTGAAAAGGTGCTGCGGCTGTTAGATGCGTTAGAAGAATTGGATGACGTACAAGACGTCTATACCAATGCCGATTTCCCGGATTCGCTGCTGCAATCGGAGGCAAGTTAGCTTGGTTTATCAGTACCAACGTCGAGCCGCCTGAATGGCGTCATCGACTGCGGCGACAGATCGATGCAGTCTACGGGTCCTGGGTGTGGACCCGGGGTCCCGCGTCACCGGTTTCGGTGTCGTCGAGTACGAAGACCGCCGCTTACGCTATATCGACTGTGGCCAAATCCGTGTTGCCGATCAGCCCTTCGCGACTCGTCTGCACAAAATCTACACGGAATTATCCGCCATCATCCGCGAGCATCGGCCCCAGGTGATGGTGGTGGAACAGGTGTTCGTCGCCCATAACGCTCAGTCGGCACTGCGCCTGGGCCATGCCCGGGGCGCGGCCATGGTCGCCGCAACCAGTGAGAATATCGATGTCGAGGAATACACCGCGTTGCAAGTGAAGCAAGCGGTGGTCGGTAACGGCAAGGCCGACAAGGTGCAGGTACAGCACATGATTAGGGTGTTGCTCCGATTGCGACAATCACCGCCCAGTGACGCGGCCGATGCATTGGCGTGTGGTATCTGTCATATCCATACCTGGGACAATGCGCATCGCTTGCAGATCGGCTTGGGCGACACGAGGAGCGGATGATGATTGCGCTATTGCGCGGCAAATTAGTGGAAAAGCGCCCACCGATCTTGATCGTCGACGTCATGGGCGTGGGTTACGAGCTCGAGGCGCCGATGACCACGTTCTATGACTTACCGGCCGCTGGCGCCGCTGTGGTGTTGCACACGCATCTCGTGGTGCGAGAGGACGCGCAACGATTATATGGATTCAGCCTGCCCCAACAACGCGACTTGTTTCGCAGCCTGCTACGGGTGAATGGCGTGGGACCGAGGGTCGCGTTGGCAATTCTTTCCGGCCTGTCCATTGATGAGTTTATCGCCTGTATGACGGATCAAGATATCGACCGTTTGACCCGAGTGCCGGGTGTCGGACGCAAGACTGCGCAGCGCCTGATCGTTGAGATGCGCGACAGGCTGGCGGAGGCGGGTGAAACGAGCCTCGCTTCACAACCCCACCCAGGGTCGGCCCCGAAGCCGGACCCGGTTGGGGACGCGGTAAGCGCGTTAATCGCGCTTGGCTATAAACCGGTGGAGGCCAGCCGCGTCGTGCGAAACGTGGCCGCCGAGGATCTAACCAGCGAGCAAATCATTCGTCACGCCTTACGGTCGTTATCCGGGGCGGTGTCGTGAGTGAAGAACGAATCATTTCGCCCCTGGCGCGGCCTTCCAGCGATGAACAGTCTTTTGACCGCAGTCTGCGTCCCGGTAGTCTGGCTGAGTTTGTCGGCCAACCGAAGCTGCGTGAGCAACTGGATATTTTCATCCGCGCCACGCGGCAACGGCGCGAGGCGCTGGATCATGTATTGCTATTCGGTCCGCCCGGGCTTGGCAAGACCACACTGGCACACATCATCGCCAACGAACTCAAGGTAAACCTGCGGCAGACGTCGGGTCCGGTGTTGGAGAAGGCCGGCGACCTGGCCGCGATCCTCACTAATCTGGAACCCCAGGACGTATTGTTCGTGGATGAAATTCACCGATTGAGTCCGGTGGTGGAGGAGATCCTGTATCCGGCGATGGAGGACTATCAGTTGGATATCATCATCGGTGAAGGGCCCGGTGCGCGGTCGCTGAAACTGAATCTGCCGGA
>CAMYNX010000045.1 GCA_947259875.1 uncultured Gammaproteobacteria bacterium
CGTTCTTCGTTCAAGCGCATCAGGTCGGCGGCCAATGTCTGCTTCGCGGTCCGTTCCTGCTGCAGCGCCTGCTCGAGCTCGGAAATCTGCGCATCGGCGGCATCAAGTTTAGCAACGTCTTGTTTGGATGCCGCGTCGAGCCGCGCGAGTCGCTGACCCTGAGTCCGGTGTGCTTCGCTCAAGTGAAGTAGATCGTCGGCCAAGGTCTGCTTTTCGGCCCGTTGTTGCTGCACGGTGCGCTCGATATCAATGACCCGGGTACGGGCGGTTTTGAGTTCCTCGGCGCGTCGCTGTTCGGCAGCAGCGAACTCATTGAGTTGCTGGCGTAGAGTCTGGTGTCCGGCATCGAGACGTGCCAGTTTATCGGCTAAAGTACGCTTCGACACCTGTTCTTCCCGCAACGCGCGCTCAAACTGCTGACGTTGGATTTGGTGTTCGTCTTGCAGGCGCGCCAAGTCACCAGCCAGGCCCTGCTTCGCCACCTGCTCCTGTTGCAGCACGTCCTCGAGCTTGGCAATTTGCGCTCGTGCGGCATCGAACTCTCGTATTCGCTGCTCCTGGTCTGCCCCCAGCTGCTCGAGCTGCCGGTTTTGGGTCTGGCGTTCTTCGTTCGAGCGCATCAGTTCGGCGGCCAGGCCCTGCTTCGCCACCTGCTCCTGTTGCAGCACGTCCTCGAGCTTGGCGATTTGCGCTCGTGCGGCATCGAACTCTCGTGTTCGCTGCTCCTGGTCTGCCCCCAGCTGCTCGAGCTGCCGGTTTTGGGTCTGGCGTTCTTCGCTCCTGTTGCAGCACGTCCTCGAGCTTGGCGATTTGCGCTCGTGCGGCATCGAACTCCCGTGTTCGCTGCTCCTGGTCCGCCCCCAGCTGCTCGAGCTGCTGGCGTTGGGCGTCACTCCGATCACGTATCCGCCCCAGTTCGGCGGCCAGGCCCTGCTTCGCCACCTGCTCCTGTTGCAGCACGTCCTCGAGCTTGGCGATTTGCGCTCGTGCGGCATCGAGTTCCTGCCCACGTTGCTTCTGGGTGGCAGCGTATCGCGCGAGTTGATCGCGCTTGGATTGAAACCCTTCACGCAAGCTTTTCAGATCAGTGGCCAAAGCCTGTTTGACACTTTGTTCTTTTTGCAGCGAATCTTCCAACCTAGCGATTTTTTTGCTGGCGGTATCGAGTTCTTGGGCACGTTGCTTTTGGGTGATGCCGAAACTCACAAGCTCCTCATCCTTAGCTTGTTGTTCCTGATCTAGACGTGCCCGTTTGAACTCGACGTCTTGTAGCCGCTCCAAGGTGCGCTCCAGTTCGCGCTCTGTCTCCTCCATGGAACGTTTCGCAGCGGCGGTCTCGGACTCGCTCACCCGCTGTTTCGCCAAGAGATGCCGCACGGACTCAGCGACCGCTGACAACTCTGCGGCCAGATCGTTATGGTCGGCAACCGCCGGGGTGGATGCAACCGCTAGAACGAAGTCGGAATGGAGCCAGCCCTCGACACCATCGATGTTTGCCTTGAGCCAGGGTCCGTGGTGCTCGAGTACCTGGAATTCCGTCTCCGGTTCGATGAGCCGCAGCCAGGTACCGTTCAGGCTCGGGTTGCGGCGGAAGTTAATGCGGGCGGTAGTGCGGTACCGAGGTAACGAAGAAGTTGTAGTTAGCAGCGTCTGCAAGTCTTGCACCTGGGCACGCACACGATCGAACCGAGATCTAAGCGCGACCACGGTTGTGTCGTCATCAACGATCGAGTCGTTGGTCTCCAAAGAGTTGGAGGCTCGGTCTGCTCGTTCGCGCGTGGCCCCATCGATGATTTTCCATCTATTTGTAGTGGTAACATGCGGTTGCTTGCTAGATACGCCGTCATGTTCAGTGCCACGCTTTGCGATTGCCACCGGTGTCAGCTCGGACTCGTCGGACTGTAGTGAAAACCAATCAATGTAATCCCAGTGTAACCACCCGGCCTGACCATTGATCCGCCCGCGTACCCATTCATCATCACGCTCGAGCAACTCAAGTTGACTGCCCTCGGGGATCAGGTCCAGACGCCTTGCGCTTAAACTTGGTTCCTCGCGCAGGTTGACATTGGTGGCCGCAATCGCCATCACCGGTCCGCGTGCCTGCCCGCCGTTTGTGGCGTTTACCTTTCCCAACAGTATTGCCGGTGGCATTGACGGGTCAGTCAAGCTGTCCAGAACACCACGCTTGAGCAGCTCGAACAACCTGGCCTCCCAGCGGTCACCCTTGGACACGACGTTGGACAGAACGACAACAACGCTATCATGGTGCGGCGACACGAGGATGTATTGCCCACCGTAACCGACAGCTGCAAAGCTGCCATCCGCGGGCGGTTGTGTCCACCACAAGAATCCGTAGTTGCCGTAGGTCTCATGCGCGCCATTATCCGTGGCACCAGTAGACGCTGCTATCCACGATTTTGGAACAAGCTGCCGGTTACGCCAGCGTCCGTCATCCACATAAAGCTGACCAAACTTCGCCGCGTCGCGTGGCAGGAGCGAAAAATTGTTGCCGCCAAGATGAATTCCACTAGGATCTTTTTGCCAACCGGCAACGTCAATGCCCATTGGCTTGAATAGCTCCTGCTCGGCGAATTCGCGTGTACTCTTACCGGTGGACGCGGCTAGAATTGCCGACAGCATATGCGTGTTCCCGGTACTGTAGCGGTACTCGGTGCCGGGAAGCGTCGCGAGCGGCCGGCGCAACGCCGCCGTGATCCAATCTGGGTTGCGCACCCAGTCGTTGTACGCCTGATAGCTCGTGGACTCGAGCCCCGAAGTCATCGTTAGCAATTGATATACCGTGATCCCTCTCTTCACTGAGTCCTCTAGGATCCGGGCCTGTGGTAATAGGTCAGAAATCGGTTGGTCGAGTCGGAAGTAGCCTTTGGCGATTGCGATACCGACCAAAGCCGAAATAACGCTCTTCGATGCCGACTTGAGATTATGCGGTTTGTCCCGGGCGCCACCTCGCCAATAGTGCTCTTCCACCAGGTATCCGTTACGTACCAGGAGAAACCCTTGCACTCCTCGCATCCGTCCAATGCTGGAGATTGCCGCAGCGAGCCGTGTTGAATCAAAGCCCAATGCGGCTGAAGACGCCACATACCAGCGTCCAGGCCAGCGGCTAACCGGCTCACCACGATTCGTCGCGTTGGGCGCCGTGTCACCCCAAGCCACGGGTGCGGCCAGCGTTAGGGCCAACACCAGTACTATGAGCCGTTGGGTCGCACGTGCGATAGTCAAACCTTGCCGGCACCATCGGTATGGGCGTGTGGGTTGGACCATTCGGGCGTACACGTTATATGACACAACCTCGCCATCGCTTTGAAACGTAAAAGGGTTCTTCAAATGTCATGTTTTGCAGCATCGCTGGAGTAGTTCTCAGCAGGAACTCCACTTCATTGGATTAGCCGGCATACGCATGTTTCACACTCCGCGCGGATACTTAGCGAATAGTTTAGTGAGTTTCGCTCCATTTGCCTCATCGCACCACATTTGCCTCATCGCACCAGATACGGGCATCAAAACTGTACGATGCAATCGGTATGTTTATGCTGGGCCACCGGGGGAACAGTGTAGGCTAGCGACCGCGTTCTGCTAGTTGCCGCAGGCTATTCCGAAGCCGGCGATGGTCATTGAATCGTTGCAGATAGTCTATTTCATGCCGTCCGCCCTTGGCGCGAATCAAACTTACCAGCGCCCGCTTGTCGGCCCGCGGCCAGCGTTTGATATTTGGAAGAATCACAACCAACGGCGCCCACCAGTTCCACGCCAACCGCTCGCCGACCGAAAACCGGCTGAGGTTGCGTACCCCCAACAGTTTCTGTGCGTCCCGGCTGCACACGCGTGCTGCGTTCTCGCGGTCTGCGCCAAATTGTTTGGCGAGGAAGTTTGACAGCTGCAACCCAACATCCGCCAAGGGCAATAAGCCGAGCACGTCATCACGTGCGTCCCCAAGATTCAGAAAGAGATCATGTTCAGCAAGTTGTGCCAGCGTTTTGACGGTGGAACGATGCGTTGGGTTGGTCCTCATGCGTTTTTGCTCGCTGCGCATGACGCGAAGTGCGTTTCGATCGCGTGGACGAAATCCCAATTTTTGATAGAACCACCACGCGCCAGAACGCAGGGCGTCTTCGTTGTCCTTGCCGATCTGATAGGAATCGATAAGAATCGTATCTGCGTCAAATAATCTCTTAGCAACTGTCAACATCCAACCGAGCATCATGGCCGCTTCAGCGGATCGGAACGTATCAAAGATCGTGTAAGCAAGCTCGACCGAATTGAACAGACCCGTGATGGCTCCGTAACCGACAGGCACGCCATTTTTCATCACCATGTAACCGTATAATGTCTCGAGCAACAAACGGCGCTCCGGCACAACGCCAATACAGACAATCTGTAGTCCATCCTCACAGTCGGTCATTAACACATCGTGGTGAGATCCGTATGCGAACGCGTCTAAATCCCGGCTGCGTGTCGCCATTGCGGCCCGCGCGAGCTCGACTACTTTCCGTCCTTCCCGCGGCGAGACTTTGCGCGTCTTTATCCGCCATTCAGCGATCTCTTTAATTGTTGGTCTGTGTCGGCTCAAGGGACGTGTTTGATATACGACCGCCGCGCTAGCGTGCTTCTCTCGCGTGCGTGCCGGCGTATCAGGTCCGGGTTGCAAAGCCAGCGGAACATCCAGGTCTTCTAGTAACACCTCTCCGGCGCGTCCACTCATGGGCATCCGCTCGAAACGTTGCAGCAGAAACTTGGCATCGGTCTCATCAGGTCCTTTCAGTAGATCGATCCACTCACGTACATCGAATGCATATGCATCCAAACCTTGGGTTTCGCAGTAGAGCGTCATCGACGCCAACCACAGTTCCAGTTGATCACGACGTTCAAATTCGTCCCAATCAATGGTGAGATAGGCCCCCCAGCGCTGGGCAAGCCAATATGCACTTGCCGCGAAAAAGCGAAAGTAGATTGGTGTCCCCGCAATACCCGTATTAGCGAGTTCATCCCGATGTCTGCGAACGTCGACACGCTCGGCGAACCCCGACAACATGCGTTCAAGCTGTGCGAGCAACTTCGCATCATCGGGAAATGCTCGCAAGAAACAGAGAGATTCGTGCAATCTTAGGACATCAGTCGCCCGCGGAAGCGTGCGGTTTTCCAGTGCGGATAATAGATCGTGCTTTCGCTGTCCGTAACCGTTGCCAAATTCGTTGACACAGCGGGTGAGTTCTCTTAATGCTCTGGTAGCTTGTAATGACATGCATTTGTGTCCGTTATTATTTTACCTTCACGGCAACTTCCAAATCGCTGATTCGCCCCAAGATCGAAATTATTATGCAAGCAATGCCGAAATTATAACCCGCGCGTCCTGTAGGCTTCGTTGCGATTCTATGAGCCATTTATTGCGCTACAAAGACAATGAGCTAGAGGAAAATTTTGGCATTTCCGGAACTAACGGCAACAAACAGAACCAACGAACCAAGCTCAGTCGCAACTCGCATCGAACTAGTCTTGAGGTCAAGTTTCCTTCAACAAGGAACCAGCGGCGAGGAATATCTAAACGCATTCGGAGAGGGATTTCGCGCACTATCTTCGTCGCGCCGCTCAAGTCCTTTGTGCTCTAGCGCGGACCTTCTCGGCGAGACACGGTTGCCGATCCGCGGCATGCGATCGCCTGCGGCGTGCCGCAGCAGCGTTGGTCAGCCGCTGGAACTCTGCGACCAACGCGCGAAAGCCTTCCCGATAGTCCGCTTTAGCACACATTCGATGACATCGACGCCGGCATTTTGATCAACAACTATATTAGCAATTATTCGACCTTGTACCCAGTTTTTCTCGCCGCCTCACAGTGACAGGCATACAGTCAACGATCGTCGTATTCTCGAACATATGAACGCTTTGTCGCAGCAACCGAGTCACATTATCCTGGGTGGTAATCTTGCCAGTCTCTTCGTGAACTACCGACGAGCGTTCAAAGTTCCCCCATCCAGATCGACATAAGTCTCACCCAAGCTCGCTACGCGATCAGCATCAGAGATTGCTGTCACGTCTTAAAAACACGCCGGAATCTCCATCGCGGCGTATACGGCGCGGGTCAGGCGCTGGGCACCGGCCGTGCCGGCAGATCATGCCTGTGAAAAACCGGGATACTGTTGATCAATGCGCGATGCATCACCGATCAGCACAACCGCAAGCGATGCATCGCCGCGGCCGTTAACAGCACGCCGCGGGATAGTGATGCCGTCGAATCAGTTGATCACCGCCCCGGTCGGACCGAAGCGCAAGAATGTGCCACTACCGAGGATGTTCACCTTCGAGTTGGCATCCGTATACACGCGCAGAACCTCGTCACTGCCATCCACTTCTCCGACCACACCGGTGTTGTCGGTAAACACGATCCAACCCGTGTCCCAGCGAGTGCTCACACCGCAACTCGCGCCGTCCGCGCTGGCGCAGATCGACACCGCTGTGTTTCGGCCGATGGCCTGTGCCCGGGTGATGTTCAAATGCGCGGCAAGTTCGTTGGTCGTCGATACGATCCGATTATTGGCCACGAACTCAGTGAAGTTCGGTATGCCGATAACCAGCAGCACCGACGCGATGGCCACGGTGATCATCAACTCAATAAGGGTGAACCCGGCGCTGGAACATCTGCTTGACTTCATGTCATGTGTTGTCATTTTCGTCATCTGCTTAGGTTCTAGTCGCACGCATAGGTATCCACCGCGCCGCGTCCTGCGACGTTCACCTGCAGACTGCGCCCGCTTTCTTCCGCGCGCCTATCACACAAGATGAACGTGAAATTGGCAGTGGATGTTGGTCCACCGGTGCCACCGCCGCCTAGCCCGCCTCCTCCCCCGGAGCAACCGCCCTCGCTATCACCGTGGTCGAGATGCGACGCCAGTGCCGTTGCCCCAACCGAGATGGAGAACTCATTCTCAGGATTCCCCGGCGGGCGGTGGCAAATCGTGACTTTGGGAGCGCCGGCAATGGCGACAATCGGCATCCCTACGGCACTGAAACATACAAATACGACGCTACCCACCAGCCATGGCCTCAGCCAACCACAGCCGCGGGTCTGTTTCATAGATACCATAATACACCCCCAGATCTACTATTAAGTTTAGTACCTACGGCTTGGGTGTCAAAAAAACGCAGTCGAATATTGCACTTTTCGAGGCCGCCGACACCGCGGCCGAGAACGGTTTTAAGCCATTGTTTTTATATTGAAGTTTTGCGTGCGCCACAATTCCTATCGCATCGCAACCACGCCTAGCAACCTTCCCGATGGTGACAATGTCACAGGCAATTCGCGATCGAAGATGTGTCCCGCTACCATAAAATTGACTTCGATAGCTTACGAAATGATCGGTAGAAAACTGGTCTGTTGCGAGAACTCAATATCCAATGACGGGACAACCAACGTATGCCAGACCACGATTGTCCAAAATGCGTGGAAAGCGGGATCCGCGTTAGCTGGCTAAATCAAAGAACTCGGTGGGATTGAGATCGTACTCTTTTGGGTCCGCAATGCTGGTGATAAACCGGGGTGTTTTTGACGGAAGTAAATACTGGGCCGCCAGGTCGATGGTCTGCGGCTGCGACATTCTGTTCCCGTTTCTACCGATTAATATCATCACCCGTGGTTTGAGCTGTTGCACCCGGTCGCGGTGAACGATAACGCCGACTTCGTTAGTATTCAGTTTCACAAAACTACCGACGGGGAAAATACCAACGCACTGAATGAACTGCTCAACTAAACCACTCGGAAAGGTTTTATCCCGTTGCCCATAGAGGTCCATTAGCGCCTCAAAAGATGTTTTCGTTTCGCGGTAAGGCCGTTGCGACATCATCGCCTCGTAGCTATCCGCCAGACCAGTGATAAAGGCCAAAGTGTTTATCCGTGATTTGGATAAATGACGGGGATAGCCGGTCCCATCAAAGCGTTCATGGTGACTCCATACGATCTCCAATATCTCTTTGTTGATGTCCTCCATGGTCCTGAGCATGAGCATCGAGTATTCAACGTGCTGCCGTACTTGCTCTAGCTCATCTTCAGTTAATGATCCCTTCTTCTCCAGTAATTCGATCGGAACCTTGATCTTACCCACATCCTGCAGCAAGGCAGCTATCCCTACGTAATGCATGTCCTTTATCGGTAATCCCAAAAACCGCCCCAAAGACAACGCCAGAACACAAACCGATATTGCTTGAGCATAGGATGATTCATCGCGATGTTTCAGCTGCACTAACCAAGCAGTCGCCGCTGGATTCCTCAACACGCTTTGCACCAAGGCACCAACCACCTCTTCCACAGATTTACCACTAACGGTTCTGCCAGCATCAAGATCGTTAACTACCCGATGATATACGTCGTGGGTATCGTTCAGTATTTCTTGGGCGCGCTCATATTCCTCTTCTACCGGAATCAATTCTGGATAAAACTCTTTGAGGGCCACGTGCTCAGTGATTTGCTCGACGATGTGCGCCATGTCTTCATCCGTGTACCCTTCCGATAGATATTTGGTAGACCCAAGACCCAGATTAGGATCGATATATACGTAACGGCACAAAGTCTGAACCTTTGCTAGCTCCTCCATGTTACTTATGATAAATCCCTGGAGATCAAAGGGACATTCAAATGGCGCCTCTTCCCACGGCCGATCGAGTTCAGCCACATACATGCCGCACAGCAAATCGTTAGTAGAGATTTTCCGTATCACTGGTCGCTGGCCACCATCTTCACTAATGCTAAAAATAGCATTATCGATCAATTCCAAAATTGCCAGGCGAGCCGTGGCCATTTGGAACCGGGCATTGGTGTGCGTGGAGTGTGCATAAATTGGACGCTGACGCGGAAACCAAGTTTGCGTTTATCAAGCCCGCCCCCATAAATGCGTTATATCTGTAAGTATAGGCCCGTTTGGCGGGAAATCCCTTCCTGAAACTGCCGACCTTTGTCACAATACCGGCCCCTCGGCACATAGCAGCGAAATAAATACAGGGACTACCATGAACAACCTCAAACTCGGCATCCCCAAGGGCAGCCTGGAGACGGCGACCATTAACCTGTTTGCGCGCGCCGGGTGGCAGATCCACTCGCGAACGCGTAACTATTTTCCGTATATCGATGACGCTGAGATCTCATGCGCCTTGGTCCGTTCCCAGGAAATGGCCGCCTACGTCGCCAACGGCACCCTCGATCTCGGCCTCACCGGCCTGGATTGGATCTTGGAGAGCGGCGCCGATGTTGTGGAGGTCTGCGATCTCGTCTACTCCAAGAGTTCCGACCAACCGTGCCGCTGGGTATTAGTGGTACCGCAGGACTCGCCGATTCAGTCTCTAGAGGACCTCAACGGTAAGAAGGTCGCGACGGAACTCGTGAATTTCACCCGACGCTATCTCGAAGAGCACGGCATCGAGGCCGAGGTCGAGTTTTCCTGGGGTGCCACCGAGGCCAAAGCGGTCGAAGGACTTGTGGATGCCGTTGTCGAGATCACCGAGACCGGGAGCACAATCAAGGCCCATGGACTTCGCATCGTATGCGAGTTGCTCCAGACCCACACACGGCTGATTACCAATAAGGATGCATTGAACGACCCGTGGAAAAAACAGAAGGTCGATCAGATTGCCCTGCTATTGCAAGCGTCTTTGCATGCACATCAAAAAGTTGCCCTGAGCATGAACGTCCCGGCAGACAAGCTCGATGCGATCGTTGCCCTGCTTCCGAGCTTGCATGCCCCCACGGTAAATCATCTCTACGACAAAGATTGGTTGGCTGTCGAAACGGTGGTCGACAGTAACGGAGTGCGAGATCTCATACCACAACTAAGCGCAGCGGGCGCCGAGGGAATCCTGGAGTACGAGTTGCGGAAGATCGTCTAGCGAGGTTAGCGCGCCCATCACTGCTGCTATTTTTTAGATAGCATCTGCTCCGCGGGCTAGACATACTCTGCGACCTCAACCAGGTTGCGGTCGGGATCACGAAAATAGACGGAACGCAGCGCACCCAACGCCCCCTGCCGTGATACCGGCCCCGCTTCTATCGGGATCTGTCTTGCCTTGAGATTTGCAATCACCCGCTCTAACGACACGGCTGCAATCAAACAAAAATCAGCAGAGCCGCAGGTTGGCGCGTGGGCCTTAGTTGGGGTCTCTGTTGCGCGATCGTGCAGGTTTATTTTTTGATCACCGAACCGCAGCGCATGACGCCGCTGTCCCTCAGAACCGAAAAACGATTCACGTTCCATGCCTAGTGCTTGTTCGTAAAACAGCATTGTTCGTTCAATATCGTTGACCGTCAGCACGATATGATCCACACGATTCACTAACTGTGTATTGGTCATCATCAACTCCTAACATCCGGCACAATCCCCCGAACAAAGTAGAATTCAGTTGTCCGATCACATGACTTGTCGTGACACGAGATGTCGTCATCGGATATTACATCGCCTCATCGAATTCGTCCCGGTAGCGCACCACGCCCAATACACCAGCCATCAATGCCTCATCCAGTACTAGCGCCATAAACGCGTCATCCGGAACATCCCCCCATGGGCACTCAAACCGACGTACGGATGCCCGCTGCAACCGGAAACGGGAATAGTCCGCGTTGCTTCGCCCTCCTGTATTTGGATCTGGTGTGTATGACGATCTTATACGTCTCGCACGAGGATTGTTTGATAATGATCGCGCCTTACAGGTTATACTAAATCTTTTATGGGAATCTATTACGGGTTCAAAACAACCTGGCCTGCAAATTCCCCGTCGTACCCCGGATTCTGGATGCCATGAAAAAACGCACCGCACGCACCCCCCATATCCAGCGTTACCTGCTGGCCGGTGTATTAACGGTGGTTCCGGTATGGATCACATGGATCGTTTTCAAGTTTGTGTTAACCCAGCTCTCCAATATCGGAACCCCGTGGGTACGGGCGTTGGCATCTGGATTTCATAAAACCGCCCCCAGTGTATCCGAGTTCCTACTTCATCCCTGGCTTCAATCAACAGTGGCGGTCATCGTCACGCTTTTTGCGTTGTACCTGCTTGGGTTGATCACCACCCGTGTGGTGGGCCGCCGGCTGTTAAACGGCTTCGACAACTTGATGGTGCGGATACCCATGGTTCAAAAAATTTATGGAGCTACTAAGAAACTGGTTGCCTCACTCGGGGACAAACCGCAAAAGCTTGAACGTGTAGTGCTGATCAATTTTCCCAACAGAGACATGAAGACCGTTGGCTTCATCACCCGCGTCATGACAGACAAGGAAAATGGCCAGCAGATCGCGGCAGTCTATGTGCCCACGACCCCCAATCCCACTTCCGGCTACATGGAGATCGTGCCCGTTGACCACCTCACACCCACGGAGTGGACCGTGGAAGAGGCGATGACCTTTATCATGTCAGGCGGCGCCGTCGGACCCGATCAAATCGAATATCACCAACAATGGGAATCCCAGGGATCAGAGCAGGAATTGCTGAAATAGTTGATTTAAATCCGGGCTAATCCAACCCCGTCTCGAGCCTGGCCAAATCAGACATTCGCTCACGCGTCCAGGGGGGATCGAACACAAGCTTCACATGGGCGGTGGTCACTGACGGGATGAGTTCTACTCTCCGTTTGACATCCTGCGCAAGGACGTCGCCCATACCACAGCTAGGCACGGTAAGAGTCATCTCGATAAACACCTCGTGTGCATCGTCCTCCTGCTTCTCAATACGACAGTCATATATCAACCCGAGGTCTACGATATTGACGGGGATTTCCGGATCAAAGCACGTTTTCATCTGGTCCCACACGAGTTGCTTCAGGTCCTCATCTGACGCGCCTGGCGGAAGTTCCGGCATCGCGGGCAGTGATTTTTTCCCCAGCGCGTCCGCATCCTCGCCGGCGATACGGAACATCTTCCCGCGCACGTATACGGTAAAGCTCCCTCCCAAGGCTTGCACCAGAGAACCAACCGTTCCCTTGGGAAGGTTCATTTCCACGCCCTGCGGTACGGCGACCGCGAGACAGTCACGATGCAGCGTTACTGTTTCACTATGTTTCTCATACATGGCGGCCTCCGTTGTCAAAACGAGCAAGTTATCACCCTTTTTCCTTGCTTCGCTATAGGGGGTCAAAGTGTAACCGCGCGCGAATAATTGCTTAGACCGTGTATTGCGCCAAGGATCCCGGATGATGGCGATGAGACTAATGAAAGCGTCCGTACCTTCGTGCAAGCGGCTGGTTGGCAACCACACCGACTAGCTGTTGATTGGCGGTTTTGCAGCGGTAAATTTAATACTGGCAACCTTCCCTTGCACTACTTGGAGATCAGCTTCATCCGGCCCCGGGGCGAACTCTGGTCCCGGACAACATGCCATCTCCTCCAGTTCCGTCTCCCGCAGCAGGTGCCGGGCAATAATCTCGATTTCAGCAAATCCGGCGTTGTCCAAAATCTTAAAGTACGACTCTTCGTCAATCGAACCACCCACACATCCGGACCAGGTCTTCTCAAAATGCGCCCGCACCGTTGGATCGATCTTTTCTTCATGCACGATATCCGAGATGGCAACACGGCCCCCGGGTTTGAGAATGCGGAAGATCTCCCTGTACACCGCGCCCTTATCAGGACAAAGGTTGATTACGCAATTGGATGTCACCACGTCCGCACAACCATCGGGGACAGTGACCTGTTCCAGATCGGCAACGACAAGCTCAACGGCATCCAGCAACCCCGCCTCTGATACGGCTTGTTTGGCACGCTCAATCATTTGTGGAGCAAAGTCAACACCGATCACTTTCCCATCCGGGGCAACCTTGCGGGCGGCGAGAATAACGTCGATTCCGGCACCACAGCCGAAGTCTACAACCACTTCCCCGGGTTTGAGCCCGGCAAAGCCGGTGGGGTTTCCACAACCCCGGGAGAGACCCCGAGATATTTCCGGTACCGACGACAACTCTGCTGTTGAATAAAGTCCACACTCCGCGGCCAAGCTGGAACTTGCGCCCGGATTGCTGGCGCCACAACACGTCATGGTCGCCTCGCCAGCTTCGGCGCACTTACCATAGCGAGTCTTTATAAGTTGCTTGATTTCCTGAGTTTTCATTTGTCACATTCTAGGGAATACCGCGGCTGATGCAACACGTTCCCCAAGAAACGACACTTTGCTTGCGCGTATCTCTACACGACCCAGCACCGTCACTGCGCCTGTATCTCCGACCCACTCGACTGCCGGCACCGCCAACCGCCCGGCACCGCACCCTACGTCCAGCAGTTTCATGCCCTCCTCCAGTCTGATTCGCTGAAATATTGTGTCGGGTCCGGCAACCGCCCTGAAGTACGGGTTCTCCAGGAGCCAGGAGAGACTCGCAGGGCACACGAGCCAACGATGTCGCCACCAGTATCCGCTGACGAAAACTGCTACCACGACAACAATAATTGCAACTGGCAAAAATTCCATGGCGCTGCGATGCGAGTTTAGCGAAATTCGCAAGTGGATACCGCTTTATTTGATTTCATTGGCGCTTCCGACTCGTGTCAGTTATGGCTTTGCGAAAAACATCAATATCAAGGAGCAATCCCGCAAACGCTGGAAATCGACAAGATCGGCGTTAATTACTATTTGGATTGCTTTTCCTTGAGACGTTCGACATGAGTAATGAGCGTGTCTACGGTTTCCTTTAACAGATCGAGTTCGTCGATTGTGAGATCATCTAGCTGTTCGAGATTATATTCAATCGTATCGATTATCCTTTTTGCCGGTCGCTGCATCGGACGCATAAAATACGCTGTAATAGTCGCTACGATAGTTCCAAAAAAAAGCACCGAACCTACTACGATCCATACGCCGCCCACCAATTGAGCAAGATTGGACTGCGGGGTATCGGCTATGCCGGCTGTCGAAAACGCGGCAATACCCCAGTACAAGGCCTCGCCAAAAGAAGTTATCGCTGCTCCGTCAACAGTTCGTTCAGCTAAATACAGACCCGCCGAAAACACGACCCATAAGATGATTAATAAAACAATCATTTTGATAAACGGCGTGTGCAGGGAGACATCACGAATGAATCTGTTGAACCTTGCATGACGCTTTGTTCGTCTCATAGCCTTATGCCAAGCGATAAAAACATCAATTACGTGACGGGTTGATCGATGTTCATAGTCTCGAAGATATAGTCCTTCGTTTGTATAGCCACCGTTACGAACAGACGCGTGTCAAGGCGCGCAGTGCCTCAGATTAAGGCTGTATAAACCGTTTCAAGATTTGACTACCGTGCCGACAATCACGCCCGCGATTGTTGCCTGAACCACGCTCCCGAAAAACCAACTCCATGCCAACGTCAGTGGAATAGGCATGTAGGAGTACGATCCGAATCCCATCGAGATACCCATTGCCAGACCGAATAGCACGCCGAACGTGGCACCCGATAGGACGGATTTGTTCGTGATCAGGAATCCGTAAATTGCTACGAAACAAACGATAAATAATAGCGTGACGACATACATGATCGACATCTTCATCTGTTGCATGGGGCGCCATAGCTCAGCCGTCGCCTCGTAGGTCGGTTGAAGAAGCACGCCATGGATTATGAAATCCAAAATTGACCATACGATGAATACCGCAATGACCGCCAATATCCCACGCTTGACCATGTTCTATTCTCCTTATCTTGTTGGAAGTCGGCCTGAATCAGAAGTCCGCGTTGCCGCGACCAACGCCGTCATCGACTTTGCAGATATCGTCGCCAAGGAACCCAATAATATTTCTCCCAGCCCTCAGTTACGCCGTCATAATCATGATCGGGAACATCTAAGTGCACAAGATCAATCCGCCCTTCCTGTTGTTGCGGCGTAAACATCAAGATGAGAGTGGAATCCCTATCATTGGGCTTGAACTCCGCAGAACGCCACGACTGTACAATCAACGTCGGGGTAACGACCACCAATACGGTTCCGGTAATGACCCCGTTGAATGCTCGAAACTCACAACCTTTATCCGTTCCAATAACTACAGGCCCTCCGGTTATCGCTTCGTGCGCGATCGGGTCCAGATACATTTCAAACAGCGTTTGCGCTGCCGCCGGCAATACAACCGACTGAGTAATCACATTTCTTGGCCCTGACATGATCGACAATCTCTAGTGGAAAGTGGGTCGGCCCGGACGACCCGGGGAGGAGACCGGGACAGCAATCTATTGGATGGCGGGTGTAATTTCGGCATCATGCCGGTGTATCGGTAATGTGGCATCCCTGGATTGCCAATACCGAGTCAATTCGCGCCGCAAGACTATTGAGAACGTTTCCTTTTATTTGTTCCAAACAGCTCATCCAGCTTTGTTCGCGAAGCGCCGGTGTGTGCACGTCTATTATCAGCAATGGTTCGACCTTCTGGAAGCGCTACGTTTTCGCCGCCAAACAATTCATCGAGTTCGAATCGAGCGGCGTTAGATTCCCGATTTACTGGGGACAGGTTGGCATTTGACCGTGGCCGGAAAAACTGGCAAAAGTTCGCATGCTCCTTTTCCACCACCTTATCGGCGTGATCGTGGCGGCAGCCATTAATGAGTCGAGTGTCATAATGCCGACACATGCGGCACACGTGAAGCGGCGTCCGACATACCTGACATTCGTCGAGGCGACGGATCGGTAAGCGCGAGCGTTTTACAGGCTCGCCACACTTCCAGCATACAATTTTCGTGCGCGCTTTCATCTTCAGCAACGGCGGCTTTTCGGCTACGATATTGCTCGCCGGCCCATACTTTATTTGCGATAGTGAGTATATGCGTACCGAGCTTTGGTTGTTACTGATAATACAACTTTTCGAATGTTCCCTGACTGAATCCATTTAGCCGTTTTCCACCCACTAGGATGATCGGTACTCCTTTCCCACCCAGTCTCTTGAAGTCTCTCTTGCCCTTTCTGCTTTTCTCAATATCGTATTCCACAAACGCAATCCCTTTGGCACGGAAGTATTTCCTTGCTTTCGTGCACACTGCACACCAACTCGCCCCATACATCGTCACCTTTTTGTCTGTCCCAAATTCTTGCGCTACATCTGTCACCTCTGGGTTGGCATAGGTATTGATTCGCAGCTCTAATCTTTCAACGTTTGCCTCCGAGGGAGGTTGGTCGGAGAAGTGAACCTTCCCCTCCTCGTCAACCCACTTGTATATCTCAGCGCCGATTGGCTTTGCTGACAACATCCAAACACAGCTGAATACGACTACCGCAAACAATCTGGACATATTGAGATAAAGTAGATGTTCAATGCTCACACTACCGGTCTAGCAAGACCGGTCGAATTTTCTCAACGCAGTATCGTCGTGAAAGCCGCTGATCGCGAGATTTTCCTATTACATCCCGTAGCTAAACTTAGTCCAGCCTGCAACATGTATTAAAACATTGACGAGGATCTGTCCAACGAAAATCCCAATTCCGGTCAGCGCCGCGCGGACACCGGTTGAAGCAAGCCCTGCAAACAAACCTGATATAGATCCTACTACAAGTCCCATGGCGACATTGACCAGGCCCTGCGCTTCATTCAACGGAAACGACAACGACCACCAGCCACCGCCGAGTACACCACCGATTAAAAAATATTTCCACGACCACGCAGTGGATTTTGACCGCCTTATGATCACGAACACGGCCAGCCACATGATTATCACCAAAGATCGAGCGACGACGCTGGCTGCCGAGGCAGGGCCCAGATACGGCTGAGACCACCACGCATATAACACGCCGAGTAAGCCCAACACGGGAAGAATCAAAAAATAAGGCAGGGTTGGCATTGGATCTGGTCGCATCCTAATGGCTTAGCCCGGTGGACGCGAAAAGTGTAGTTTTACGTACTTGGCTGCCGCGGATTTTTTAACATATTGGAGTTTTATTTAAAGCGTGTAACCCGTCGGCCAAGTTGTGGTTGGCTCCTCAGTATTAACTGTTATGACTGTTCCTCCCTTCCGTATGGATAACGAACATGTCCATATCTGATTACCAAGACTGCCAGCGCCATCAATAACGCTGCGCCTGAAACCGCCAACATTCTCCAGGTTTCCATGCTTTTCATATCTAATATCATATAACGTGCTAACGCCACGATGGCGATATATAAAGGTATACGTATGGGGAGTTGCCCTGACTCGAGATATATCGCCACCATCGCAAGAACTTCCAGATAAATAAACAACAGTAACAAATCGGCCAACGTTACCGTACGTGCGTCGATCATTGTTCGGGCCTCGATTCCAATCGCAACGACTGTCGCAACCGCAATGATTATTAATCCCAAATCCTGTATGACCGTGAGAGACTTTTTACCGACATTTTGAATAATTTTCATCAATTATCGTCCAAAGAATTAGAGATCGAAGCCGTCCGACAGCCCGATAATAATCGTTATTTGGCAACGACCACAATCCAGCCCGTATCGTCGTGTGTCGGTAATAGCGCAGGGTCTGTACCCTATTATCATTTTTCCGCTTTCGTCTTTCTTGCCGTCCGATAGTTGTAATCAGCGTGATTTCACGTTGCGCTCATACGACGTGGAACACCTGCCAGTGCGGTGTGCCGGAAACGATAGAAGGTTCCAGGTCCTTGCTCCATTGCTGATGAGCTTCGATACCGCCTAGCTGTTGCCACGACTCGCTCAATTCTGCAAGGTCATTAATCAAAACCTCGGTCACCACCGATGACTCCAGTGCACCGACCGAGCCAGACAGGATGCGGACCTTGTCTGGGGTCCACCCGATCTGCGACCCGATTTCTTCGTGCCATTTCTTCAGTAAGTCAATCACAATCTGCTTGTGCCCGAACTGGGCTTCGATCTGCCAGCGCGCTACCACCATTGTCTTGTCCTCCGGTTGGATCATGCAACAACAACCACATTCTGCTTTTTAGCAGTGCATTTACGCCAAAAATCTCGATTGTCCCTTATTTCAACGCGAATCTCGCGTATCGGATAATACCCGTGCGACGATGAAAAGACGGCGAAACGGGTAGAGCGTATATCCATTGGGCTTTATAGGATATGCATCGCGTAAACGGCCGCGGTATTCGGTCATAAAAATGTCTCGCTCGTCATCCTCCAGCCCGTTAAGTATCGGTCGGAGGCCGGTTCCCTTCACCCATTCGAGAATCGGATCTGTGCCTTCGAGTACTTGAAGGTACTCCGTTTCCCAGATATCAACGCTACGCGCATCGCCGGCTAAAAGATCGTAATAGAACTCTGCGTCCTCCACCCACCTGCGCGCCACGGCCGCTCGCAGCACTGCGGTTCCGAGCGGGCGTCCTGCTGCACCACCGTCCGCCAATGTCTCGCGCATCAAGCGATGCGACGTCGCGTCCCAACTGAGTGGCATCTGCACGGCCAAGCAACCACCACGGTTCACTAAGCCTGCAAGACGCGGAAAAAGGTCTTGGTGCCTTTCTACCCAATGTAATGCGGCGTTCGAGAAAATAAGGTCAGGCGCCTCGTCCGGTGTCCAGTTTTCGATATCGGCCTCTATCCATTGAATTTCCGCCGCTTCATTCCGCGCCTTTTGCAGCATGTCCTTTGAATTATCGACCCCGTATACTCTCGCTGAATGCCAACGCTCGGCAACAATCCGGGTTACATTGCCGGTGCCGCAACCCAGATCAAAAATCAACTTCGGCGATTCAAGCGGAACGTGTTCCAGAAGTTCGATTGCCGGCCGCAAGCGATGGTCGGAAAACCTCAGATATTGCTTTGGATTCCAGGGATCACTGTCATCTTGTCCGCAGTACTTGTGGTCCGACACCGTATTTTCTCCAAGCGCCATATGACGCGCGTTCTATTGTCTAAGGTAACTGAGGTAAAGAACAAGGAGCCATTCTAGTTTTTCAAAAATCCCGATACGCCACAAAGTATACTCTTCCCTTTTTCTTGCCCGTCTGTACGTCACTAACGATGCATATTACGTCTATTGGGACGTGACCTCGATTTTGTTGCCACGCTGTTAGGCGATTGCGTTAGACAGATTAGCCACAGGATGCACTCTTGTCATGATCGGTCCAAGTGATCTCTCAAAAGTTGCACCCGATCGGAGCAACGTCAGCTCTTGAAGTGTTTGCTCAACTGCAGGCCTTGTCGCTGGTAATGGGAGTTGAGTTCTTCGCCGTAAATTCTCTCGGGGGCTTCGGTGAGGGGTTCGTAGATCAGGCGGCCGACGATCTGGCCGTGCTCGATCACAAACGGGACTTCAAAGGAACGCACCTCGAGTACCGCGCGCGCGCCCTGTCCTCCCGCATCGGGGTCGCCGAACCCGGGATCGAAGAACCCGGCGTAGTGGACCCGGAACTCACCCACCAGGGTGTCGTAGGCGAGCATCTCCGCGGCGTACCCGACCGGCACCCGTACCGGGTCCTTCGACGCCAGGATGTAGAACTCGCCGGGATCCAGGATCAGTCCCGCACCGTTGCGGCGGTACACCGGCTCCCAGAAATCTTCGATTGAATAGTGATATTTCTTGTCGATATCGATCAGCCCGGCGTGACTGTTGGCACGGTAGCCAATGAGGCCGGTCTCGGGGTCGCCGTGCACGTCGACACGCACCGGCACGCCTCGCTTGATGTCCTGTTCGTCAAGATTGTCATCGACCAAACGGTGCTCTTGTTGCAACCGCCGCAGCACGTCATCGGGGTTCGGCGGCTCCCCGCGGCGCACGCGGAGTTGCCCCAGGCGCGAGCCCTTGCGTACCAGCACACTGAAAGTGCGGGGGGCAATCTCAGCATACAACGTACCCCAGTAGCCGGGCCGGACTTGGTCGAATTCGTTTCCGTAATCGGTGATCAGGCGTGTGAACACATCCAACCGGCCGGTGGAGCTTTTCGGATTCCCTGCAGCGGACAGGTTATTACTGAGATTCAGGCTCTCCATCAACGGTACGATGTACACACAACCCTTTTCCAACACCGCCCCTCGGGTGATGTCGATCTCATGCATCGCC
>CAMYNX010000046.1 GCA_947259875.1 uncultured Gammaproteobacteria bacterium
ATGTACTGATCATCATTTTGCTCATTGCCACCGTCATCTCTGCGTTTCTAGGACACCACCTCGAATCCATTGCCATTACGGTCATCGTACTGTTCGCTATCTTGCTTGGATTCGTCCAGGAGTACCGCGCCGAGCGCGCAATTGAGGCGTTACGCAAAATGACGGCGCCGACGGCGCGGATATTGCGGGATGGCAGGGAGGTAGATGTCCCGGCGCGCGACATGGTGCCGGGTGACGTGGTGTTGCTGGCAACCGGAGACAAAATCCCCGCCGATGCACGCGTGATTGAAACCGTCAATCTGCGCATTGACGAGGCGCCTTTGACCGGGGAGTCCGAAGCGGTAGACAAGCAAAGTGAGCGGCTCGCGGACGGGAATTCTGCGATCGGTGACCGGACAAATATTGCGTACTCCGGAACCACAGTTACGTACGGTCGCGGACAAGCGGTGGTGTTTGCGACGGGTGTGCATACCGAGTTTGGGAAGATTGCCGGAATGCTGCGATCCGTGGAGACTGGACGTACGCCCTTACAAGAAAATCTCGACCGGGTTGGCAGGATCCTGGCAATCGCGGCAGCCGTCATAGTGATGTTTATCGTCATCGCCGGATGGACTCGCGGCGCGGGGTTGTTGGACATGTTCGTGTTCGGCGTCGCACTGGCGGTTGCTGTGGTGCCCGAGGCATTGCCCGCGGTGGTGACGATCTCCCTCGCCATCGGAGTTCAGCGCATGGTTAAACGCAACGCGCTCATTCGTCACTTACCGGCGGTGGAAACGCTGGGCAGCACTTCGGTGATCTGTTCCGATAAGACTGGGACGCTCACCAAAGATGAGATGACAGTGCGGAGGTTGATTGTCGACGAGCGAGTGATAGAAGTAACAGGAACGGGGTACGAGCCACAAGGATCTTTTCACCACGATGGGCGTGAAATCCAGGTCACCGACGTTCTAAAACAGCTGTTACGGGGCGCGGCGCTGGCATCGGATGCGCGATTGGTAAGACTGGACGGCCGGTGGGATATTCACGGTGATCCCACCGAAGGGGCATTGGTGGTCGCCGCGGCAAAGGCGGGATTTGGGCAGGACCAACTGGAGGACTCGTTCTTGCGGGTCGACGAAATTCCGTTCAGCTCGGAACGTAAACGGATGACGACGCTACACCGCACCGCAGACGGTCAAATCGCATACACCAAGGGTGCCCCCGAGGTGATTTTGGCATCCTGTTCCCGTCAGCTCACGGAACACGGGGAGCGGTCACTCGATGCCGCCGCCGCACAGTCAATCCGGGACGCCGCACGGCAAATGGCGCAGAGTGGGTTACGGGTCCTGGCGGTGGCCTATAAGTCCGACGCCGCCATCGAGGACGCGGAAAACGCTATGGTGTTTGTTGGATTGATCGGTATCAGCGACCCACCGCGGCCAGAAGCCAGGGCTGCGATTCACACTTGTGTGCAGGCCGGCATCAAACCGGTGATGATTACCGGGGATCATCCGCAAACCGCGCAAGCGGTGGCGATTGAATTGGGTCTAACGAAGACTGAGCGTGCCGTCACCGGCACCGACATCGACACGATGACGGATGCGGATCTAGAGCGCCAGGTGCGCGACATCGAGATATACGCACGCGTCTCGCCACAGCACAAACTGCGGGTAGTGGAGGCGTGGCAGAAACTTGGTCATATAGTGGCAATGACCGGAGACGGCGTTAACGATGCGCCGGCGCTCAAAAAGGCCGACATCGGCGTGGCCATGGGTATCACCGGTACCGATGTCAGCAAGGAGGCCGCTGACATGACCCTTGCCGATGATAACTTTGCGTCGATAGTGGGTGCTGTCGAAGAGGGGCGGATCATATTCGGTAACATCAAAAAATATCTGATGTATTTGCTATCCTCCAACATCGGTGAGATTGGTTTGATCGGCATCGCCACGCTTGTCGGATATCCCTTACCGCTGACTGCGGTGCAGATCTTATACATTAACTTGGCAACCGATGGTTTGCCGGCACTTGCCCTGGCGGTAGACCCTCCCGAGGCGAATCTCATGTGTCGTCCTCCCCGGGACCCGCGCAGCGGCGTGTTTACCCGGCCCGTCGTTGCATTAATGTTGGTCGGGGGTGTGTGGTCGATGATGGTAAATTTCGCATTGTTCTCTTGGGCACTGGGATCGGGCCGAGGCCTCGAGCACGCGATGGCGATGACATTCGTCTCGTTGACGCTCATTCAGTTTTTTAAGGCCTACAATTTTCGCTCTGAGCGGGAGTCGGTGTTGAGTGAGCCATTCACTAACAAGTGGTTGAACCTGTCAATTATGTGGGAGCTTGTGTTGTTGAGCCTGATCGTCTATTGGCCCGTCCTGCAAAAACCATTCGGGACCTATACCTTCAGCGCTGGGGATTGGATGATTGTTGCGGGTTTTGCGTTTACCGTGGTGCCAGTACTCGAGATCAGCAAATGGATAGTGCGGCGCGGCTCGTCCTTATCAGCAACATGAGAATCAAGCGAATCTGCGCCACCGATTGGGTGCTTGTGTTTATCCCGGTCGTACTGAATACCCTCGTATACAGCGCGGCGTATTCCTCTACACCGATGCTCGAGGTCATTATCGAAGGTGTGCCCGAACGGATCCTGCCCAAACTTACCTCTACCTTGGACATATACCGGGAACGCGGCAAGGATACATTGGATGAACAGCAGCTGCGGACACTGCATCGCCGGGCGGAAGTTCAGATCAACACCGCACTACAGTCGTTTGGATTCTATAAATCCAGCGTCAAAGGCAGCCTGCACAGACGAGATCAACAATGGGTAGCGAGCTATGTGGTATCCGTGGGTCCGCCTCTACGATACCAAGATATCAAGATTGCAATCTTGGGTGATGGCCGCGAAGAGCCAGGTCTGCAAAATTTATTCGAAAACTTTCCTATCAAGGTCGGTTACATTGTCGATCACACGGTGTATGAAGCAGCGAAACAACAGTGGCTTCGTACGGCGATCGGCTTAGGGTATTTGGACGCCGGGCTTAGCAAACGGCAGATCCGTATCGATATGCAACGTTACCAAGCTCAACTCTCTCTGACCTTGGATACAGGACCGTTGTTCTACTTCGGGAATATCAACTTGATTCAGGACGACTTCGATAACGCCTTCCTCGAACGTTACGTCGACATAAAACCCGGACAACGATATTCGACAACGAGAGTTATCGCGTTGGAAAACGCGCTCCGTGACAGCGGTTATTTCCTCGAAGTGCTGGTTCAGCCAAAGCTCGATGCCGCCGAGAATCAACGGGTGCCGATTGACGTGACATTCAAGTCGATAAAGCCGTCCAGCTACGTATTCGGAATGGGCTACGGCACTGATACCGGCGTCCGCGGCAGGATCGGCTGGGAGCGGCACCGGGTCAACCGTCGTGGCCACCAGTTTGTGGCGAATCTCATAGTGTCGCAGCGGACCAAAGATGCGAGCGTGCGCTATGTGATCCCTATTCGTAATCCCCGCAACGATCGTTTTTCGATTTTTTCCAGCTACGTGAACGACGATCCGGATACCAGTGACAGCGAACTGGGACGCATCGGAATCAGCCGCTCCACGGTGCACGGCAGGACGCGCTGGGAATATCTTCTAACATTTCAGCACGAGACGTTTACGGTGGCGGATCAGCAGGATACCGTTGATTTCCTCGCACCCGGCGTCAATTTCTTGTGGGTCACCGCGGACGACCGTTTATTTCCTAGACGCGGTCTGCGTGCGGGCATCGGCCTGATCCTGAGCTACGACGGCATTTTATCGGATGTCAGCTTCGCGCAGACCCGTTTACAGGGAAAGTGGCTCCACCCCCTCGGCTCACGCGGCCGTCTCATCCTGCGGGGCGAGGCCGGTCTCACCATCGCCTCACAGGTCTCGGTTCTGCCGGCCTCGATCCGGTTTTTCGCCGGCGGCGACCAGAGTGTGCGGGGTTATGACTACAAGGAGCTCGGACCGGTGGACGAAAACGGCGACGTCATCGGTGGCCGGTATCTGCTCGTCGGCAGCATAGAGTATGAACATCGGATCACCGACCAGTGGAGCGCCGCGGTGTTCCTCGATTCGGGTAATGCGTTTGACGATTTCGACGAGCCCCTGGAACAGGGAGCGGGATTCGGCGTGCGCTGGCGATCGCCGGTGGGCCCGGTACGCCTGGACATCGCCAATGCGATCTCGAAAACCGGGAATCCTTGGCGTCTTCATTTTACCATCGGACCGGATCTGTAGATGCGCCGGTTATGGATTAGTTTTGTGATCGCAGCATTCGCGCTTGTCGCCGGCGTCCTATGGCTAATCGCGACTGCGCAAGGTCTCGAGTGGGCTATTCACCTGGCATCCAAGCATCTCGAGATCGATATCGAAACCGATGAAGTCCAAGGCCGCTTGCTGGGACCGGTGACGCTGCGGAATATTCGCTACCGTGACCAGGACGGCAACACGATGGCGGTTCACCGTCTGGAGTTCGACTGGCGTCCGCAAGCTTTATTCGACAGAACCCTGCATGTTCGGCGTCTGATGGTGCAGCAGGTAGTGGTGCAGCAGGGCTCAGCAGCTCCGAAGGATGCAGCCGCCGCATCCATGCCCGAGGTACGGCTCCCCATTGCCATTGCCGTTGACGACGCGCACATCATTGGCATGCGGTTGTTGGGACCTGGGACGCAAGAGCCGTTGGTGGTCGAGTCAGTCCGATTGCGCGGCCGCGCGGACCAGGATGCGATAGTCATCGAGAGCCTGGAGATCAATGCGCAGGACTATTCGCTACGCGCTGCCGGGCAGATCACGCCGCAAGGGGAGTATCCGTTGACTGTGAACATCGATTGGTCTGTGCAGCATCCAATGATCGCGGCTTCGCTGCGGGGACGCAGCGCGCTCGAAGGTACGCAAGGTCGGTTGAGCATGGAACCCCTCGACCTAAGAGGTCTGAACGAACGCTGGCCCCAGTGGCAACTGAGCGGTGAGTTGCAAGCAACAGGCGACCTCGAAACAGCCACGGTTGCCGGAAATATGAAAAGTAAACACGCGGATTGGGGCGTGTTGTCATCGGCGCTGGATGTCCACTGGGCGCCACCCGAGCTTCGCATCAACCGCGTCAACATCACGCGTGGTGGCAGCCCGGCATCACTCACCGCGACTGGCCGCGTCGCCCTCGGGAAGACGCCGGTGGTGTCCTTTGATCTGAGTGGCGAGTGGCAAGACATCTCGTATCCCTGGCAGGGGCCCGCCGAGTGGGTGACGCCCGAGGGCCGATTTGACGCCAAGGGGGATGTGGATTCTTTCGCCATCCACGTCGACGCTATGGTGTCAGCGCCCGGATCTCCGCCTGTGGGGCATGAGCGCATAGCGGAGAAGGTGACGCTAGAAGCGGTGGTGGAGGACCTGCGTGGGAGACCCAGCATCAAAGCAAAAGCCGAGGTGCCGTACCTCCGAATCGCTGAATACACGGCCAACGACTTGCGCGCCGACATAGACATCGACACCACGGACACGCGACCGTCCCATATTGACGTTTCGATAGCAGGATTTCAGCGTCATGAACAGACCCTTACGGATGTGCAGATCCGAAGCAAAGGTCGTATCAGTAAACACACTTTGGAGATCTTGGCGAAACGACAGGAATCCAGGTTGCATATCGCCGGGTCTGGTGGTTGGCAAGATCCAAGCTGGACTGTAGCGTTGCATCGATTTGATTTGAGCGATGTGTTGTCAACGGATTGGTTATTGTCCACTGGTGACGTGCGGCTCACCGTGGCGCAAACTGAGATCGAGGCGCAGCGTGCCTGTTGGCGTGTTTTTGAAGGCAGCGTTTGCGTGGCCGGGCGATGGGAAAGGGACAAGGGTTGGCGCGCAGATCTTGATGTGGATGCGCTGTCCGTTTCCTCGCTGGGTGAACTGTGGAGGCCGGAGGTCACCTGGACGGGCGTGGTCTCCGGCGGCACACGTCTCAGCGCCGACGCGGACAATATGATGACAGTAACCGCCCATCTCGGGTCAAGAGAGGGATCCGCCACTCTGGTCGCCGATGAAAAGCCGCTGGTTCTGTCCTACCGGGACATCCGCATCGACGCCAAGATTGAAAACAATCAACTGCGCGGCGGCGTGCGTGGCACGATCAACGATCACGGCGCACTGCGTGGAACAATCGCGGTTGACAAATTGTTCGATGACACTGCTAAACGGCCAATCGAGGCCGACCTGCACGCACATTTTACGACGCTGGATTCGCTACGTGCGGTGTTGCCTGATCTCGGCGTCGAGGGCGGCGAACTCGACGCGCAACTGAATTTAGGGGGTAACCTGGCGCAGCCGGCGGTACGAGCAGTGGCTCGCGTCTCTAATGCCGCGGTCGCGGTTTCACAAACGGGGACGCGGTTGGAAAACATTAATATCAAGCTCGAGAGCAAAGACGATTCAACTATTGATTTGGCCGCTGACGCCCGTTCCGGAGATGGCTCGTTAAATGTAACCGGTACATCGCAATTCTTCGACCCGCAGAATTGGAACTTGGACCTAAGGATTGGCGGTGCCGACGTGCAAGCGGTGAATCTTCCGGAAGCCAAAGTGATTGCAACGCCGAATCTAGAGCTGAAGATGCAACCGGGCCGCCTTGACCTCGGGGGAGTCGTGCGCATAGATAAGGCCACGATATCGCCCGAACTCGCTGTCGGCGCCAGAGTTACGCTGTCGCCCGATGTCATTATCGTTCGGGACGACGCCGAGCTCTCGGCAGCGGTCCTGCAAACGCATGGCAGGATAAGAATAGAGCTTGGGGATGACGTAAACTTCGCGGGCTACGGGCTTACTGGCAAGTTGCGCGGCAGTGTCAATATTGTCCAGGAACCATCCAAGGCGACTTTGGCAACGGGTGAAATCACCATATCAGATGGCGTGTATTCCATTTATGGACGCAAGCTCGACATCAGTACCGGTCGGTTGATATTCGCTGGAGGTGCCATTGATAATCCCGGAATTGATGCGCGCGCGGTGCGTAAGATTGATGACGTAACCGTTACCGCGCGCCTAAGAGGGACATTACGGCAACCAGAGTTTTCGTTGATGTCGGAGCCGGTGATGTCGGATACCGACATGCTGTCTTATCTTGTCTTGGGCCGGCCCGCTAACCAGATCGGTGGCGGTGACGCCACATTATTGTTGAACGCCGCGAGTACGCTGCTGCCCAAGGGGGGCGCCATCGGCGTGACCGACCGCATCAAGTCGGCGTTTGGTTTGGAGACCTTGGCGGTCGAGACCCGGCAAGACGCGGAGCAGGAAACCCGGGAAACATCGCTGGTACTGGGCAAGTATCTCACGCCCCGACTCTACATCGCATATGCCGCCGGCGTCGCAAATACACTGAACGTATTTCGTGTGCGATATGAATTGTCCAGGCGCTGGCTGCTGCAGACCGAGTCGTCGAGTCAAGAAAGCGGCGGTGATATCTTGTTTAAAATCGAGCGTTAATAGGTCCTGTGGCGGTGAACGCCACTTGTGCCCGCAGGCTGCTTGTGCCTGCAGGGTATTTATGCCCGAACGGGCGCTTGTACCGGAAGGGTAGTCCCACTCATCAATTTACGTTTTATCACGCATGTACTTCATATAGGTAATACCCGGAGATAGGACCAGACGCCATGCGAGTTCTACGTCATCATCGAATTCCGGATCGAATTCCTGCAATGTCTCCATCAACGCCGCCAGCCAAAGATCATACATTTCGTCGCTGATGGCGCGATGACGCGGACCATGGATTTGCGCGATTGATTCCATATGTGGGCCAGTCTCAGCGGATTTGAAAAAGTCCAGCATATGGTGCAGTGAGTCGTGCAACATGGTTTTTTGGGCGCTCATGCTGGTATCCGCAAACAGCTGGGCAATGTCGTCGGACTTGGCCAGAAAAATGTCGTAGAATCTGCTGATAAAATCGCGGTTATAGCTGTCGTTCGTTAACGCCCTTACGAAGCTCGCGTTGAATATGTCGACATAGTCTTTCATTGGCCGATCTCGAGCAGTGATTTGTGGAACATTTATACCAAATCCGCTTTGTCGGTAAAGAAATAGGCTAAATCATTGGCGATGAATTATGAATAGATTAACTAGAGATTTTTCACATGCATCGTAAGCCACGGAGGATTCTAGCGGGAATATTCGTCATTCTCGGCGGTTTATTAATGTGGCTCGCACCCGATGTGTCATATGTCGGTATTGCCATCCTGGTACTCGGTGTTGTCATCGAGGTGGTTGGCATCTATCTCGAGCACAAGGATAGCGATGACTCTTGAATGGGAAACGGTGTACGCATCTGTTTCGCTAGACAATATTTGACCGATCCGCTGCGCGCATGGCGGAAACTGCGGGCCGCGTTCGCTTGAAGTCCCACACGGGCGCGAGTTTGAAAGGCGTGTGCCGAAACCGAGAATGTCTACGCCACTATTTGTGATTCTCGTGCAATATGCAGGCTAACCTTCGCCGCTTTTAGGTGCACCCTTCTTCTCGGCGTCGCCAGAAGCCAGGAGGCCATCGATGATTTTCTGGAACACGGTGTAAGATTGCGCACCACGTACTATTTTTAACGCCTTGACGGTACCGTTCGATTCCGTCAGTCCCACCGCAAACGTTGGCGTTCCTCTGATGCCCAACTTATTGCCCTCTGCCATGCTGAGATTGACCCGTTTCCCGTACTTGCCGCTGTCCAGACATTCCTGGAATGCAGCCAGATCCGAAACTCCTGAAGTCTTCGCGTGGGTTGGCAGCTTGTCCAGATGCAGCGCTTTTTGATTCGCTAATAGCTGGGCGTGCATATCCCAATATTTGCCTTGTTCACCGGCACAATGTGCGGCCTCATGAGCTTTGGGTGCTTGCTTGTGAAAAGACAGCGGGAAATCCCGAAGTACATACTTTACCTTCCCGGTTTCAACGTAGTTCTTTTCTAATTGTGGCAATACCGTGCTCGTGTGGCGGGAACAGAAAGGACATTGATAGTCTGAAAACTCTATCATCGTCACCCGGGCGTCGGTTACCCCTTTGTATGGATCGTCCGCAACGCTCAAAGTAACATTCACGTCTCGAATTGGGCTGCGTTGTTTCCTTTGAGAGCTAAGCAGCGTCTTTAAACCTTTTATCTCTTGGCGAATCGCCCGTTGTCCGGCCTTTAAGGACTCGACTTCTTGCTTCAATAGTTTCAATTCTTCTGCTTCGTCTGCCGACGCGAATGAAGTCGAAAAGCTCAACGCGCCGGTAAGGCAAAAAATCATACCAAGTGTCGATAGTTTCATGTTTCCAGTCCTTTATAAGCTGGTGTGAACGGGTCGCTGACTGCCGCCGAGTTGCCTCGTATTATTTCATAAGTCTCGATAAATAGCGGCAAAGATATATGATCCGGAGGTGTGTTATCAGCAACAAGAAATCGATGGAATGGCTTTGTCAGGCTGTCTGGGACGATGTCGGGAGAGGTGTATTGGTATTGACATATGGTATTGCGCTCGAATCTAGCTGGCGGATTGCCTATGTGTTGTGTAGTAGCTATACAGTGAACAGCTGGGGGTCACCACGTATTGTTCCGGAACGGACAGCCTGCCGGCTACAAACGGCATTTGCTGGGGAGATAACGGGTAGCAATGGTTGAGTCGATACAAGACCATCTAACCGTTCCCTCTCCGGCCGCAGGCGTGAATGAGATGGTTTTTCCGTTGATCGCCGGTTCATTGGCCGAAAACGTCACGACAATCGTTCCCGAACCACCCACGGCGACACTGCTCACATAACCGCCTTGGATTTGATCCGCTGCCGCTAGGCCGGCGCTAGAGTTACTTGCGGGTAGCTGTCTCTCAACACTCCAGGTCTCGGACACCGCAAGCTTAGCGGCTGTGACCAGCTGCAATCCCTCCGCGATCTTCGCCCGAATCGCGTAGTCCTTGTATATGGGGAGCGCTATCGAGGCCAGGATGCCGAGTACCCCGACCACGACCATCAGTTCGATCAATGTGAAACCACGTTGCGCAATCATTGATTATTACAGTTGAACTGCACCGTTATCCATCTTTTGCCTGACATTGTCACGCCCTACCCCACGGAGGCCATAGACGTTCTCTTTCAGCATAGGTGTTTTACCTACTTTAACAAGATGGAGCACTAACTATGCCAACTCCGAGAATCGTGTGTTTTAGCCGGGAAAACGAGCAAAATCTTAGCGTTACGTTGTGGCCATCGACCGGGGTAGCATGGCTTGTCAGCCGGTCTCCATGGCCCCCGATGCCAATTCCCGCCACACTGGGTGACAAAAATTGGCGAGTCGCCTAAAGGTGGTAGTGAGGCAGCCTGGAAATCTGAGCGGCAACGAGCATCGGCCCGATCATGATCGAGGCACGTGACAGGTATTCGACCGCTTCGCCGCAGCAATTTCGATATCAACGACGCTTCGGTGTTGCTCTACTCAGCCATGCTCTGTCCGCATGAATCATAACTGAATTGTCGTGTACCGATGAACCTTCGCGCTCGTTGTGGTTGAATACTACCTGGGTCCACGGTAGGTCGAACGCAACGGTCGCAATTTAATCGATAGTCAAGACATCGTGAAGGCTGATCACTTTGATTACATCATTGTCGGCGCCGGTTCCGCCGGGTGCGTGCTCGCCAACAGGTTATCGGCCAGCGGCCGCCATCGCGTGCTGCTGCTCGAAGCGGGTCCCAAGGATCGTTACCCGTGGATTCACATCCCGATCGGTTACGCGAAGACCATGTTTCATCCCAAGTACAACTGGTGCTTCTACACCGACCCTGATCCGGGTATGAACAATCGTCAGATCTATTGGCCAAGGGGGCGCGTATTGGGCGGCTCCAGCGCGATCAACGGCTTGATCTACGTACGCGGACATCCCCAAGACTACGACCACTGGGAGCAGCTTGGAAATCGAGGCTGGGGGTGGCGGGATGTGTTCCCGTACTTCGTGAAGTCGGAACGCAATCAGCGCGGAGCGAGCGATTTTCACGGCGCGTCCGGCGAACTGGGGGTATCCGATGTCGGGGAACCGAGTGAGTTGGCGGAGGCGTTCATCGCTGCCGCGGAACAGGCCGGTGTCCCGCGCACCGGCGATTTCAATGGGTCATCGCAAGAAGGTGCCGGTTATTACCAGCTCACTACCTGGCGTGGCTGGCGGTGCAGCACGGCGGTTGGTTACCTCAAACCGGCACGCAAGTGGCCGGGTCTCCACGTTGAGACCGATGCTTACGCCACAAGGATTTTAGTTGATGGAAAGCGCGCTCGCGGTGTCGTGTACCGCCAATCCGGTCAGGAGCATCGCGCCCAGGCCTTGGGTGAAGTCATCTTGTGCGCCGGCGCCATTCAGTCTCCGCAACTACTCCAGTTATCGGGGATCGGAGATGCGGATCATCTGCATAATTGTGGGATTGAAGCCGTTCACAACCTGCCGGGTGTCGGCCGGAATCTTCAAGATCATCTCCAGATTCGTTTGATTCATCGCTGTAACAAGGCGATTACCACCAACGATGACATGCGGAGTCTTTATCGCAAGCTCAAGATGGGGGTGAGATATATTCTATTCCGCTCCGGGCCGCTCTCAATCGGCATCAATCAGGCCGGTGCGTTCGTGCGCACCCGACCCGAAGTTCCGTCACCGGATATACAATTTCACTTCGCCGCGTTGTCGGCGGACATGCCCGGTGCGCCGCTTCACGATTTCTCGGGTTTCACATCCTCTATCTGCCAGCTAAGACCCGAGAGCCGGGGCACGTTGATGATCAAGTCTAAAGATCCTCTCGAGCCTCCGTCCATGCAACCGCATTATTTATCCACTGACATCGACCGCAGGACAGTGGTGGACGGGTTACGCGTCGCCCGCAAGATCGCCGGCGCACCGGCAATGGCGCAATACATCGTGGCAGAACATAGTCCCGGCCCGGACGCGCAGTCCGATGATGATTTGCTTAATTTCGCGCGCGAAACCGGGGTAACGATTTTTCATCCCAGCGGGACCTGCAAGATGGGAAACGATTCGCAATCGGTGGTGGATGACCGATTGCGCGTCCACGGACTGGAGCGCCTGCGGGTCATTGACTGCTCGATCATGCCTACCTTGGTATCGGGAAACACCCACGCGCCGGTGGTTATGATTGCCGAGAAGGGCGCCGATATGATCCTACAGGACGCCTTGGTGCGTGCTTGACGTCATTTCTTCGCAGCCGGCGGGTGTACAAGAAACGGAGGCGTAAGACAGGATCCCTCGTCAGCGCAATATGCAGGCTAGTTTCCTGTGTGTGTCAATGGTTTGCGTAATGCAAAGACACAAAGATATTGCGACCGGGTGAATTAAAAGTATCCGCCGTCTGGTATAGCTTGTCGAACAGATTTCCGATCTTGGTGCGCACTGACAATTGCCGACTGAAGCGGTACTGCCCAATCAGGTCAACGACACCGTAGCCCGCCAAGCGAATCGTGTTTTGCGCGTCTTCGAATCGATCGCCCTGAGCCAGCAACCGTGCACCGGCCATCCAACGGCCGAACCCGCGTGACACATCGAGGGAAAGGCTCTTTTTGACCCGCCGGCGCAAACGTTTTCCAGTAATGCGGTTGTTGGGATTCAGCAGACTGGCGACGGTGGTTACCTGCCACCCGGCAAAATCGGTCGCAAGTTCAGCTTCAACACCCTCGATGCGTGCCCGATCGACATTGTCCGGAAAGAAAACACCAGTGACCGGATCTGATACGGTCACGATGAGGTCGTCAATATCGGTGCGATAGGCGTGCACACCCCATTCGCCCCAGTTTTGGCGGCCTTCGACACCGAGTTCATAGGAGTCGGAGGTCTCGGGACTAAGATCGGGATTCCCGAATGCCGGGAAAAATAACTCGTTGAAAGACGGCGCCTTGAACGCCGTGCCATAGGAGGCATATACACGCGCGCCATCAGGCCAGCGATAGTTCCATCCCAAACCACCGTTGGTATCGGTACCGTACGCCTCGTTGTCGTCATAGCGCAGTGAGGCAAGCAACTGATGGCTGCCGACCTCGGCGAGAAATTGTGTGAAGACACCGGCGTTATCCCGGGATGTCTCGGTGAAATCCGCACTGCCAGCGACTTTTTCTTTGCGCAGGTCTGCTCCGAGTGTGAACAGCTGATTTTCTGCGACGGAGAAGTCGTTTTGAATCGATAATTCCTGCTGTTTGGTATTGAACCGTGATGCGAACGAACCATCGGGCGCGAAGTTGTCACTGTCATCCCGGTTCTCACCTGCGCGAAGCGTGAACTTCCATCGCTTGGTCGGCGCGAAAATAGCCGAACCACCGATGACTTGCTGCAGGAAGTCGGTTTCATCTTGGAACGACCCGTCAAACTCGGTGGTGCCGCTTGCCCGCCATATGAAGCTATCCACCTCGACCCCGTTCTCGAACCGGTGGCCGAGGCGGGCGTGTATCGACGCATTGTCATATCCATCGTCGTCCGGCTGGTCCAGACCGAACGGTCCGGGAATGGGTTGGCGGGCGTCGAATCCTCTGGTTCTAAAGTACGACCCATCCAAACGGTAATCGGTGTGGTGGATCTTGCCGCCGATACCCCCGTTGATCGCGTAGGTTCCGAAGGTCCCGGCCCCCGCGTCAGCCGACATGCCTGGATCCCCCGACCCCGTACGGGTGAATATGTGAATCACGCCTCCGATGGCCTCCGACCCCCATTGGCTTGCCCGCGGTCCGCGGATCACTTCGATACGATCTATCTGTGCCACCGGTAACAGCTCTAATGAAGTCAGGCCGGCGGTGGCAGACCCAATGCGGATGCCGTTCACTAAAAACAGAACATGGTCGGATTCGGTGCCGCGTAAGAATACGCCGGTCGCTTTGCCCGGACCACCGCTTTCGGTTATATCGACGCCGGCCAACGTTTTGAGGATCTCCGGCAAGCTTTTGACTTGCTGGCGCTCAATGTCATCGCGGGTCACGATGGTGGAGGCCGCCGGTACCTGACTGATCGACAACGGCGTACGAGTGGCGGTAACAACGATTTCCGGTAGCTCGACGGCACTGACCGATGGCACGAACGAGGCCAAAAAACCGGCAATAAGGATGGAACGAAGCGTCACGCGTGGTCTCCTCATAGTTTGTGCGCACCCGCACAAGATTCGTGTTAGCTGAGGAGAACCTGGTGATTACAAACCCAGTGGCCGCCCTCCGCAACACGTTCGAGAACACTTCCGGCCGGTCTCCGGGCTCGTGACTGGACAACGCCTAAGCGGGTCGCCTTCCCATCCAGTGAATCAATCGCTTGTAAGAACCGATCGTATTCCCAGGACAATGGCGTGGGGACCCGTTTTCAGTCACCTACCGTTGCGGGGGCAGCGTCGGCTTTCGACCGACTTCCCGTTTCACCCCTGTGTCACCACAGGAGCACCTGAAGTGGGATTGGCAACCTAAGGTGTAATCGACACCCTGTCAACATGTCTTGGTGGACGCCCACCGATTTACGGGCACTACCGGCTTGACCGTGTATGATATGCCGCAACAGGAGGGCTTTAGCGAAGGATTGAAATTCACTGTTTGAGTAGACAACATATAACGGAGGAATTGCCGTGAAATCCATCAAAACAATATTCATCATGGTAGCGTTGGTATTGAGCGCGCAGGTTAATGTGGTCCAGGCGGGTGATGCTGCCAAGGGCAAGGCCAAGGCCGCGACATGTGCCGGTTGTCATGGCGACACCGGGATCAGTGGCGCCCCGATTAATCCCAATCTGGCCGGGCAAAAGGAACAGTACCTGATCAAGTCCATAAATGATTACAAATCGGGCAAGCGTGACGATGCGATCATGAAGGCCATGGTCGGAGCCCTGTCGGACGACGATATCAACAATATTGCCGCGTACTACGCGAGTCAGACGTGCAAGTAATCGGTAGTGTCTTAACCCGTGTCACGGGCCGCAACACAGGACCTTCGTGCGGTTGATGAGTTGGTGGCCCGCGATCATCCGGAATCCTCGGTGCAAACTGCGGGCTGGGAGCACGTGTAAATGAGCGGCATCCAGCATATTTTCGTCAACTACGTCCCCGCCCAGGACCGCATTCTGGTACGTGTTAGCACTACCGACAACACCGAGATGCGTATGTGGCTGACGCGCCGGTTCATCACGGTCCTGTGGCCGGTGATGCTGCAGATGCTCGAGTCCGATCCCAGTGTCGTTGGACAATCGAACACCCAGACCAAACAAGAAGTGCTGTCATTCCGGCATGAGGAGGCAATTAGCAAAACCCGGTTCACCAAGAGCTACCAGACCCCGCCCGAGGTCAAGCCGGTCAATCAGGTTACGTTCCTGATCACCAAGCTCAGCACCAAGCGATTGGATAATGGCCGCACGCAAATGATATTCGGTACCGCTAAGGGCCGCAGCCTGCAGTTCGTTGTGGATCGCACGCTCACGCATTCGCTGTGCAAGCTGATCGCCGACTGCGCGTCAAAAGCAAAGTGGGATCTCGATTTGAAAATCACCAAGGCCTCGGCGGCAGTGCCGGTTGATCGCACCATCAATTAACGTATGTTTGCTATATGCGCCAAATGGTATTCGCGTTTGTGTTGCTGCTTTGCCAAGGCGCGGTGGTAGCCGCTGATGCGATCTAGATTGTACTGCCGTTCGACGACGTCGGGCCGGATGGTGCGTCTGCCGGCTGGCCCTTATACGTACTTCACGCTAAAGATCGTAACTTTTCGTACAAACTTCGCGGGATCTTAATCAACTCGGCGTCTGCGCGGGCAGCAAGACGTCGGCTGCCTGGCAGACGCGTGCCGGGTTGCTCGAGCACCGCCGCGATGAGCGTCTCGAGGCGGTTGGCCAAGCTGCCGCCGGACAGCGCCTCCCCCTGCATCGCGATCATCAGTTGACCCACGCCGGGCGGCGGTCCGTCGGCGTCAAAAAACGACGATGCCTCGAACCCGAAATTGGCCCCGGTCAACGCCGCGGCGAGGATCTCCACCATCATCACCAACGCAGCCCCCTTGGCGTCACCCATCGGTAGCATGGTCCCCGCCATCGCCGCCTGCGGATCGGTGGTCGGGCGTCCCGTGGGATCCAGGGCCCAACCCGGGTCGATGGGTTCCCCACGCTGGGCGGCGACCATGATCTTGCCCCGCGCGATCTTGCTCAGAGAAAGGTCAATGACTAACGGTGCCTGGTTGGTGCGCGGCACCGCAAACGCGATCGGATTGGTGCCGAACACCCCGCGGTGTCCCCCCCACGGGGCAATCGCCTTGGGGCTGTTACCGAAGATCAGGCCCACCCGGCCGCGCACGGCAAGTTGTTCCACATGATAACCCGCCTGGCCAAAGTGATGAGACCGATGCACCGCAGCGACCGCGATCCCGGTCTCGGTAACCAGGCTATCCAGTTCGCTGATCGCCTTAGCAAGTGCCGGAAACGCGAAGCCGTTGGCCGCATCGACGCGCACTGCCGCCGCACCCACAGGGTGGACAACCGGAACCGCATGACCGTTGACTTTACCCGCCGCCGCCTGTGCGGCGTAACTCGGCAATCGGGACAAACCGTGTCCGGACTGACCGTCGATCTCGGCGGCGATGAGCGCGTCGGTGACGCACTCGGCATTCCCCCGGCTTGAGTTGTGATGCTGCAGGATCGCGACGCTCAGCGACCGGCATTGATCAACGGGTAGTGTGACCACGTCGTTCACGCCGCCGCCAACACCCGTTTTATGTTATTGGCGGTCACTGCGCTGACCCGTACGTTGGATTCCTCCGTGACCCCGGCGATGTGTGGCGTCAAGACGAGATTCGGTACGTTCCGGAACCGGCGACCCGCGGCGGCGGTCAACGGTTCGCTTGCGTACACATCCAGCGCCGCACCGCCGAGCCGGCCGGCGACCAGTGCATCGATGACCGCTTGTTCATCGACGATGCCACCGCGCGCGGTGTTGATCAACACCGCTTCGGGTTTCATGTCCGCGAGCAGTGCCGCGTCGACCAATCCGCGGGTGGCGTCGTTGAGGGGGACATGGAGGCTGACCACGTCGGCGCTTGCAAACACCGGTCCCAGCTCCAGCTTCTGGACGCCGTCCCAGGCGGCGTCGCCGCCGGATACGAACGGGTCGTGAGCCACGACGGTCATCCCCAGGGCCCGGGCGCGGTCTGCGGTCTGGCGTGCGATTCCGCCGAAGCCCACCAGGCCGAGCGTTTTTCCCTGGAGCTCGCGGCCGATGCAGGGTTGCCGCGGCCACGCCCCGGCAATGACCGCGGCATTGGCCCGATAGCAGCCGCGCAATAGAAACATTGCGGTGGCGATGACATATTCCGCCACTGCGGTATTGTTGGCGCCGGTGGCCGGACAGACCGTGATGCCACGCTGTTCGCATTCCGCGACGTCGATGTTGTCCAGTCCCACGCCCAGGCGGCCGACTACCCGTAAGCGGCGGGCTTGCTCTAACAATGCGCCGCGAACCGGGGTTCGATTGCGCACCACCAAGCCGTCGGCGTCGGTTATGCGTGTCAACAGCTCTTCGGGTTTGTCCACCAGGGCTGGATCGAAATAAACCTCAAAGTCACGGCGCAAATCATCGACCGCGGCTTCGTCCATAAACTCGGTGATCAGGATCTTAGCCCGCATATTGCACCAGTATCAGGTAAGCTGGAGCAGGACAGGGGCGACTAATGCAATATGCGGGTTACTCATCTCAGTCTCCGGTGAGACGTTGCAATTCAGCGTATAGGTCTTGCTTTCGCTCCACGCCAATACCCGGGGTGTCGTGACCGACGGTGTAGCCATCGACGATGGGGACATCATCGGCGAATCCGCCGAAGGGCTGAAACACGCCGGGATAGGATTCCGAACCGCCGGTCTGTAGTCCCAGCGCGATGTTCAACGCCAACTGATGTCCGCCATGGGGAATGAGTCGACGCCGCGACCAACCGTGGGCCTCGGTCGCCTCCACTACCCGCAGGTATTCGGTGAGCCCGTAACTCAGGGCAGGGTCGAGCTGAACCCAATCTCGGTCCGGCCGCAATCCACCGTAACGCAACAGGTTGACCAGGTCCTGATGAGAAAACAGATTTTCCCCGGTGGCGATGGCGGCAGGATAGTGCTGTGCCAAGGTGGCATGCAGCAAATAATCCAGCGGGTCCCCGGGTTCCTCGTACCAGCATAGATCGTAGCCGCGCATCGCCTCGCCGTACGCCAACGCCTGCGGCAAGTCGAAGCGCCCGTTGGCATCCACCGCGAGATTGCGGCCATCGCCGACCACTTCCAGCACCGCCTCGATGCGGCGCAGGTCGGTGTCCAGGTCGGCGCCCCCGATTTTCATCTTTACCACGCGATAGCCGGCGTCCCGATATCCGCGCATCTCTTCCTGTAGCTGCGCGAGTTCTTTTCCCGGGTAGTAGTAGCCGCCGCCGGGGTATACCAGCACCCGTTGATCACATTGTCCATGGTTGTATCGCGCGGACAACAACCGCCATAATGGCTGCTCCGCGATCTTGGCCACCGCATCCCATACCGCCATGTCCAGGGCGCCGGCCGCCACCGCCCGGTCGCCGTGTCCCCCGGGTTTCTCATTGGCCATGAATGTGTTCCAGATCTTGAACGGATCGAGATTGTCACCGGCGTCGGCGCGCAGGCTTTCGGGATCGGCTTCGATAATGCGGGGGATAAATCGTTCCCGCAGGATCCCGCCTTGGGCATAACGTCCATTGGAGCAGAAGCCATAGCCAATGACCGGCGAACCGTCGCGCACCACATCCGTGATCAACGCGACGACACTGACCGTCATACGGCTGAAATCAATGTAGGCATTGCGTATTGACGAGCTGATGGACGCGTTGCGCTCGTGTATTTCAACAATTCGCATGGACCTATCCGATAAACAGACGTCCGGTAGGGAGGGGGACCAGTAGTACCTTGGTGAATAGAAAATAAAATCCCAACACAATGGCGGATCCAACCAGCGGATAAACAATCAACCGTCCGCGTGTCCACGGATCGTACATCGCCAGCCACACGATCGCGGCAAACGCCAACAGGCCAGACAACAAGAACCCGGTGTAGGGCATCAGTAAGGCGGCGATCAGCATTGCGGTCACCAGGCCGACGCGGCGCGGTGTAGATTGGGCTCGGCGCGATCCGACGTCAATCGGGTGCGCCAGGCTCCAGGCAATCAAGCCGATGCAAAAAACGATCATCGCCGCGGCAACCGTGCGGGGAAACACAAAGGAGTCGGCATCTGTGTAGTCGAAGGTGTCCCACAACGCCAACACGCCGATCAAAATGAAAATCGCGGCTACGATCATGCCGCCGGTGTCGCGGGATTGCGGCTCAGTCGGCACCGGTCAACTCCCGTTTGACACGAAAACGGCTCAACAACAAAGGTGAAAACAAAGACAGCAAAATGAATGCGAAGATGCCCACCGAGATCGGCCGGCCAAAAAACTGACCCCACAGATCGTCTGCCGCCGCGCCGATGATCCATCCTTGCACGAAACCCTGCTCGGCGATTGACCCTAGTATCAGCCCCAACACGATGGGTGATGCGGAGAAGCCGAACCGCCCCAGGACCCATCCCAATACGCCGAGGACGATCATGATTGCGACATCGGAAACACTATTACGAATGGCGTAGGTGCCGATCAGGGTCATGAACGCGACGGTGGGCACCAGCAGCGCCTTGGGCACGGTGACGATGGAACGATAGGCGTAACGGCCGATCAGCAGACCGATTGGCAACATGAGCACAGTGGCCAGCAACAGCCCCCAGATAAAGACATAGACAATCGAACCATGCTCGGTAAACAAATTGGGACCGGTGCGTACGCCTTGGATCAGCAAGGCGCCGAGGATCACGGCGTCCGGGGGCGTACCCGGGATGCCGAGCACCAGGGTCGGGATGAAGCCACCGCCGACGGTGGCGTTGTTGGCCGACTCAGTCGCCTGCACCCCCTCCGGGGCGCCATGACCGAAATCTTGCTGCTGCTTTGACGATCGCCGTGCTTCGGAATAGGCCACCAGGCCGGCGATGGAACCCCCGGCACCCGGCAGGATACCGACCAGGGTGCCGAGCACAGAACTGCGCGCGAGGTTGAACTTGGATCGCCACGAGATATCCAGCGCCTCATGCAGTCGGAATCCGCGTGAGACATCTTCCACCTTGAGATGGCGGTCGGGCGTTGCCACGAGGTCGATCAACACCGGAATGCAATACAGGCCGATCAACGCCGAGACCGTTTCGATGCCCCCAAGCAGGGTCTGGCTGCCGAAGGTCAAGCGCACGTCGGCGCTGATTTCAGCCACACCGATACACGATAGCAACAACCCAAAACAGGCCCCAATCAGGCCCTTGAGTAGATTTCCCTGCGACAGTGCCGAGATCAGGGTCAGGCCCAGGATCGCCAACCAGAAATACTCGACGGGTCCGAAGGAGAGCGCCACATTGGCGAGCGGTGGCGCCAGAAACAACAGGAACAGTGCGCCGACCAGCCCACCGCATACCGATGCGATGCACGCGAGGGTAATCGCCAGATCACCGTCGCCGCGTTTGGCCATCGGGTAGCCGTCGAAGGTGGTAGCAATCGCCGACGGCGTACCGGGTGTATTGAGCAGGATCGCGGCGTAGGCGCCGCCGTAGATGGCCCCGGTATAAATGGCGCCCATGAGGATCAACGCCGATGCCGGTTCCATGGAGAAGGTGATCGGAATCAACACCGCCACCGCCATGGTGGCGGTTAGCCCCGGCAGCGAGCCGACGACCGTTCCCGCCACCACGCCGCCTATTGCCAGCGCTACATGGTAGGGCGTGAGTGCTGCGAGTAAGTAACCCAGGCTGTCCATACAACTGGTCGCCGGCTGTCAGCGGCGGCCAACCTCGATAAACTTACTTGATGACGCCGGCTTCCTTGGCGGCAGCGGCATAGCCTTTTCTTTTTTCCTCCATGAACGCCTTCATGCCCTTGTAATCCACATTTACCAGTGCAAATCCATCGTTTTCCATTTTTTGCTTGAACGCGGCGTCGGCGTTGATCTGGTCGATCAAAGAGGACAACTTTACGCGGATGTCTTCGGGCGTTGAGTTCGGTACCGCGATGCCGCGATAGGCCCCGGAGACGATGTCAAAACCCAATTCTTTGAACGTGGGCACATCGGGGAATCTGGGATGCCGTTGCTCCATGGCCACCGCCAATAAGCGTACCTTGTCGGAATGTTTGGCGCCCACCGAGGTGTAACCCCATTGCCCCATCACCTGATTACCCAACAACGCGGTCACCGATGCGCCGGTTCCTTTGAATGCCACATAGGTCGTTTTGGTGCCAGCTAGTTTGTCGAAGGTCACTTGGGCGAGGTGATTGGCGGTACCTTTGCCCGAGCCCGAGAACGTGACTTTGCCCGGATTCTTTTTAGCGTGGTCGATCAAATCCTGCAGGGTCTTGAACTGGCTGTCGATGTTCACGACCACCGCATCCGGCGTGTAGTGGAACATGTGGATCAATGCCAGGTCGTCGGTTTTAAAACCCACATCCTTTTGCAGCGGCTTAACGATAATATGGGGCAGGTTGACGCCCATGATGTTGTAGCCGTCGCCGGGCATCTTGTTGAGCTGCGCCCAGCCGACGGCGCCGCCACCGCCGGGCTTGTAGGAAATCACCAGGTCCTTGCCAAACTTCTTTTTAAAGAACGGTTGCTGGTGGCGGGCGGTGATATCGGATTCCCCGCCCGGTCCGAATGGAATCACGTAACTTATTGCTTTTTCCGGATATTCGGCGATAGCACCCGCCGACAATATCATCAACGCCGCAGTCAACGGCGCAAGGATTACCCGCTTTATAGTCGTCAACATTTTTCTCTCCCGTTAAATCGTTAATACAAACCTTCTACGCACTTCGATATAAGTCTGTCAGTACGAGCTCACGGTGGCCTAAGGCCTCCGCCGCCGTCAGCCGGCCGTTGCAGATTCGAATCATCGTGTTGATTAGGGGTGGCATTGATCGCCTGCCTCGTCCAAATTCATCTCGCGGCGCAATAAGCCGGACACATCGAGATCCAAGTGTTTACTCATCGTGCGTACAGTACGAGGATTTCCAGCGAGTTCAATGACCGGTTCAATCGGATTACCAATGATATTGCCTTGGCCGGTCGGAAACAAATGGACCACAAAACCCGCCGCCTGCAGGGTAACACACTCCGCCGCCGCCGATGACGTATCCATGCAATACAATCCCGGTCCCTTGCTGGGCTGTTCCGCGGGCGTTAACACATCGATATATCGCGTATTGTTTCCAATCGTTTCCAGATTGCCGAACGCCTTTTCCTCAATAGCCGTAAGCCCACCCTCGATATTACCCTTCGTGGGTCGGCTTTCCAATAAATCGCTGGTCTTGTACGGCTCGATGACCTCGTCCATGTAGGCTTGCCAGGTGTCGGTGAATTTCTTAACCACTTCCGGCGTTTTTGCCCGTGACGCACAAACCTGTTCGGCGCCGGTAATTTCCGAAGTCTCGCCGAAACACGTTGGGACGTCGTCGCGAACCTTTACTTCTATGATCTGGTCGCGCGGAGCGCTGCTCTGCTTGGGTTGTCCGAACACGAGCCGATCTTGCAAATAGCGCGCACCGCATGTACCTACAACGAGCAGCCGGTCGAATTTCGCATCAGCCACGTGAATACGGAGAAACACGCCTATTTCAACGACCTGATATAGGCTTGGAGCTGAGTACGCTGACCCGCATATCACACCGGTATTGAGCCCGCCTCGGGTGGCGGTAACACCGGAAGGGTCTATGTATAAGTTTCAGTGATAAATTTGCGTGCCGATCCTGATTGTCTCGGCCGTGATGTAAGGGGAAGAAAGATTGATACTATCTTTTTATCGTTGCCGTGAAGAACTCGTCTACGAAGGCCTCCGAGTCCGAAGTCGTGGTGCGCATGGCATTCTCGGACAATAGTCCGTTGGCTTGCAGTGCATCGACGAAATCAATTTCTTCGGCCAGCTTGCCAATACCGTACCTGAAACTACCATTTGGCGAACTATCAGGTATCATCCACGCTACTGACACCTGTGCTATCAATTGATTGACGATGAGTGTTAATTCAGGTTCATCCGGTAACCGTCGACGCGTGGCGATGCACATGCCCGACTTTGAAACATTCAGGATCTTGAATGGAATATTCTCATCACCGGGAGCGAGATTAATATAACCCTCAATCGCGCCTTTTACCTGATATCTGACCTCGCGCCGATACTCGACTCCCTGGTCGTTCATCGCAGGATATCTCCACTATCTGTATCTGTGATGTAGTAGTACAAGAACGCCCCCATCTTCGGTGGGTTGGATACTCTTAAAGTCTAGTACGAAGGTTTGGACTTCTCCATGTGGCGGTTAGATATTTTTTTAAAATAACTTATTTTTAAACAATTAGTTAGATTGCGATGATAGATTTGTACCCAGCCCCCGGGATAATCCGGCATGCCAATGTCACATACAGCCTAGCCCGTTCCGTCAAATGAATCTGTATATCCAGCTTATAGGGTCACTGGTCATTATCGTCATCGCCGCCGAAATCTTTACCAATGCCCTGGAGCATCTTGGCGAGCGGTTGAAAATTTCCGAGGGTGTGACCGGATCTTTGTTTGCCGCTGTGGGCACGGCGATGCCAGAAAGCATGATCCCGATACTTGCTTTGCTCGCCGGAACCCAAAGTCAAGAACTCAAT
>CAMYNX010000047.1 GCA_947259875.1 uncultured Gammaproteobacteria bacterium
GCGTAGTCACCTAGCGCCCAAGCACGCTCTGGATAGCGGTTTATTCGCCTTAAATGGTATTCCTCCAATTTGTCAATTCGACCCAATTTTTCATATGCAGACATCATCACTGCGTTATCTCTGAAAGAGATATCAAGTTCACTTAGCTCGTTAAAAGTGTCAATAGACGACTGATATTCTCCAGTCAAAAAATATAAAACCGCTTTTTTTGACTTAATATGTTTTTCAGTAATTCCATTCTCCGACGCCCCCTCAATTAAGTTGTTGGCCTTAGCGTAATTATTTTCACTGAATGCAATGTCTACAAGCATGCCAAACACTCTTTCTTTAACTTTTTCATCTCTTTGTAGCGGTAACAGTAACTTTTCTGCTGCTACATGGCTTTGCTCAGTGTATTTGCTAACGTTTGAGACAGTGTATTTAAAGCCGCTTGTCAAGATTAAGTTTGCCATCTCCAGATCACACTGGACCAAATTCGGAGATTCTTGCTTCTGTCGAGAAATAATTTGATAGGCATAGAACAATACTTCTTTTTTACCACTATAGGAATCAACCAATCTTTCTGCTATGCGTAACCTTTTGCGAGGGTCCTCGAAATTGCTGAAGACAATATCCACTATGTCAATTTTCGGTGCGCCCTTTCGCACTCTTGAGGACAGATACTTAAAGCTTGAAAACGCGTATAGCAATGCTTTTTCATTTTCTTCAGCAATTCTGATGGCTTCTATTGTGTGCTCAAGAGCCTCCTCATAGCGTCCTTGTGCCCTTAAAAGAGTCGACCAATTATTGTGAAGCCAAGGATCATTTGTTCCTAATTTCTCTGCCATAGTTAGGGATTTTTGAGCGTTACTGTAAACCTTAAGATTCGTGTAAACATGCCCAGCTAGAACATAGGATTTGGCGTATTCCGGAGCCTTCTGCTGGACATCGTCCAGAATCTGTAAGGCTTCCAGATTAAACTTGTTGGTATCGTTATCCCCGGTATAGCCCATCATGATGGTGTATCTTGTTTTCTCAATATAAATCGGGAGGAAATAAGGTTCCGTTTTAAGAAAGCTCTTTATCATATCTTCGGCTTTTATAAGCTTATCAAGTTCCCCCGTCCAATCGTTAAGGGTAGATCGGACCACTTGATAAAGCTGTTGGTGATTCTCGGATAATTCTTTTATATCAGAGTAGTATTTCCTCTCTGCAGCACCTATAGGCACTGCGAAGAACAACGCAAATATAGTTGCGATTAATAAGGCTTTTGGCATGAAAGGTTTGATTCTTATTTATACGGTTACTGAATCTGTTGCGTCATTCTCGGTTCTCATGCAGATTTGAATTACTGGTTAATATCCGATTCGTAAAAAATCGCAAAGAAATCCCTTCGATCATGGTAATTACGGAATGCTTATAAACAAAGCCGGCAACAAGTCCGATTGTTTCTGACTAAATAACTTGAATAACGAATAACGATAGATCATTTGAGATATATGTAGAGTCTACAATTGTCATTCTAGCAAATACGTCCCCCACTATCGGCACTTAAGAAACCTTAATGTAAAGCGGATGTCGGCTATATGACGCATATGCCAACGGCCGACTCGGGTCGCGAGCCGTTATAGCTGTTGAATAGCAGCAAGATTGAAGCCCTAACAAATAACAGTTTGAACGAGTGAATCGTCAGGCTTTCGCCTTGGTCTAAAGATCTGTTGCGAGCTCGCGCATGCGGCGACGCATGTCCTCATCCGGCATACTGCCGGTACCGGCCTCCATGTTGTCAACCAAGTGGAGGGGATTGCTGGTCGCCGGAATAACGCAGGTTACCGCAGGATGCGTGAGTATGTATTTGAGTGAAAATTGTGCCCAGCTTTCACAGTCGAATTCCGCAGCCCAGTCCGGCAGGGTTTTGTTCTTCACTCGCCTGAACAGCGCACCATTTTCGAACGGCCTGTTCGCAATCACTGCGATGCCCCGGTCAGCGGCGAGCGGCAGGAGCCGCTCTTCCGCATCAGGTTCAGTGAACGAGTAGTTGAGCTGCACAAAGTCCAGCCGTTCCATGCGCATAAGTTGCTCCAATTCCTTGAACGCCGACACGCGAGAATGGGTTATGCCGATGTAGCGAACCCGGCCAGCGTCCTTCCAGCTGCGTTGATTGTCCAGCTGGGTTTTGACATCCACCAGACTGTGCACCTGGATCAAGTCCAGCGGGCGCTTTTTTAAAAGCCGTTCCGAGGTTTGGAACTGGTTCTCCCCGGACTGCCGTCCGCGCGTGCGGACCTTGGTGGCGACAAACGTCTTTTCAGTAATTCCAAGATCGTTAATGAGATCGCCCAGGACCTGCTCAGCATTGCCGTAACCTGGAGCGGTATCGATCAGGCGCCCGCCTAAGTCTACAAACAAGCGCAGCACTTCCCTCAGTTGCTCGATATTTTCACCAGCGGATTCGAATTCATCAGAGGTGCCAAGACCCACTGCCGGTAGGGTCTCTCCTGTGCTTGGAATCGTACGCGACAATATGGACCGCTTCTGCGCTGTGTTGGACGCGGCCATGGGCCGGGACAGACAGGACAGACTGGAAGCAAGCATCAGTTTCAAGATGGTGCGCCTGTCGATTTGGGGGACGCGGTGCATGTTCAGTATTTTAAGCTGTAATCCTGAGGACGTGTAACCAGATGGGAATCCTGAAAATATGTAAGCGGCGAATTGCCACGGTTTAGTACCCATAGGTTGACAAGTACGAGTGGCCTTCGCGGCAGGCGTGCGGAACTACCGCTCATCCTCGTTACTGCCGTTCGCTAATACGAAATATTCAGTGCTGACTGCTGCTCTGCATCATTCGGCAAACGGCCAAAACCTGCCGATGGAAGGGCCACGTCTGAATGGCGAGTGCAAACCTTTTTGCGGTCGTTCGCGCACATTGGGCGATCCGCTAGTTTCCAAAGTGACGGCTACCTTGACAGACACCGCTCAAGGACCCCCGGGGGGCTTCGTAGTCGTACCTTCGCAACATGAAGACGGTCACGACCCAGGCATTGCACAAAGGAATCAATTCTTCTATTTCCTCAAACCTCCCCCAGAAAGTAAGCGACCTATGATACGGGAATCGTGGATGACGTGATCGCTACCGATAGCGAAACCATTGCAGCCATTGTTTCGATACGACGTCCTTGACCTTGACCGCAACCCGGTCGTTGCTTTTGTTCACCGCCAGCACCGCCACATCCAAACGGCCGTCCATGTTCGCATCGACGGCCGCCATGGCGATCGGTTCCCACGGTGGCTCAAAGAACTTTAACCTCTTGATCTTCTCACCGGTGCCAATGTCCCTGATCGTGACCACGACAACGCCGGTCGCCTGCTTCACCGCTAGCACAGCTAGATCGAATGAGCCGTCACCGTCGCCATCCACAGCGGACATGTCTTTGATCTCCCAACCCGGTCCGAATACGTCCACTTTGTTGATCAGCGCAACGGTGCCACCGTCCTTAACGGTGACTTGAGGCTTATCGCCGGGAAGTTCTCGTAAGGCCGCCATCTCATCTTTGCCAGTGCCATTGAGGTCGGGAACAGCGGTCAACGCAAGATAGAACTGCGACTTCGGATACGCAATCCATTGCAGCCTTTGTTGTGTCAGGATGTCCTTGACCTTAACGGCGACCCGCCCATCGTCTTTATTCACCGCCAGCACCGCTACATCCAAACGACCGTCTAGGTTCGCATCAAGCGTGGCAACACCGATCGGATCCCACGGAGACGTAAAGAACTGCAGGCGTTTGATCCTTTCCCCGGAGCCAATATCGTAGATTGCGACGAGGACCTTGCCGTTCTTACGATTCACCGCCAGCACCGCCAGATCAAACTGGCCGTTTCTGCCGCCATACACGGCGATCGTGTCTTTGATATCCCAGTTGGGCCCGAACACATTCACCGTGTTGATGACCGCACCCGTTCCGCTGTCGTTGACCTCGACTTGAGGTTGGTTGCCAAGGAGTATTCGCAAGGCACCCAACTCGTCTTTGCCGTTGTCGTTCAAATCGGGTATAGCGGCTAGGTCGACGTACTTGGGTCTCGAACCAAACACCACATAGCTCTCTCCGGGCTGAGGTTCATCTCGGTAATATGACCCGGGACGCGCCCCGATGATCACATCGTCGATACCATCACCGTTCACATCCCCTGCTGCCGAGACGCTGTGACCCGAGTAGTCCCGCTTGTCGATGCCGTTGATCACGAATCCGTTGCGTCCATCGAGCGTGGATAAATTCAAGGCCGCCGGAAATCCAGCCTGTGTCCCGAGCACCACGTAACTCTTACCGGCCTCAAGGAGACCATTGGAACGCATGTACTCCACGCCGATGATCACATCGTCTACCCCATCACCGTTAATGTCCCCCGCCGCGGAGACGCTTCGGCCCGAGTAGCCGACGCCGTTTATCGTTATGCCATTGCTGCCATCCAGCGCAGCCAACTCCAGGACCGCCGCGAAGCCGGCCCGTGTTCCGAATACTACATAGTCTACATGACGTGCTCCAGTGATCGCATCGTCGATCCCGTCGCCGTTCACGTCACCAACTCCCGAAACGCTTGAGCCCAAATAGCCCTGTGCATCGACGCCGTGGATAACGAAACCGTTGCCGCCATCTAGCGTGGACACTTCGAGGGATGCCTGAAAACCGGCCCGCGTCCCGAATACCACGTAGCTTTTGCCCCTTCTCTCATCGTTGGTGTATCGCGCATATATCGCCCCCATGATCACGTCATCGATCCCATCTCCATTCACGTCCCCTGCTGCCGAGACACTAATGTGCGAGCCGACTGAAGCAGCATCTTCAGGAGTTGCTTCATAATATTGGACGTCGAAGCCGCTGATCTCAAAGCCGTTACTGCCGTCCAGAGCAGCCAATTCCAAAACCGACGGAAACCCGGCCTGCTTCCCAAATACCACGTAGCCCTTGCCGACCAGGTTTTCCCGGTTGAGATCCCTCGAAGGCGCCGCGATTATCACATCGTCGACCCCATCACCATTCACATCCCCGGCTGCTGAAACGTTTTCACCAGAGTAATCGTATTCGTGGACGCCGTGGATTACGAAACCGTTGCTGCCATCCAGCGCGGCCAAATCCAGGGCAGGAGGAAACCCAAGCTGTGACCCGAACACCACGTAGCTCTTGCCGGCCCGACTTCGCCCGTTGGGATCCGCCTTAGGCGCCCCGATGATGACATCGTCGACCCCGTCTCCGTTGACGTCACCCGCTGCCGAGAGACTCACGCCAAAGTTGTCCCCGTCGTCGACGCCGTTTATCGCAAAGCCATTGCTACCATCCAGCGCGGACAGCTCCTGCGCGGCCGGGAAACCAGCCCTTTTCCCGAACACCACATAACTTTTGCCAGCGCCATCGGGCTCATACAAATACAATCCTACCGGTGCCCCAGTGATTATGTCGTCGACGCCATCACCGTTGACGTCCCCGGCTGAAGAGACAACCCAACCAGAGTGGTCGTATATTTCTGAGCCATGAATCGTAAAGCCGTTGTGGCCATCGAGATCGGCAAGGTTGAATTGTGCCGAAAGCGCCGGTTTAGTATGGGCAAGACCCGCGAGGATTGCCGCCAGACTCAGTACGAAGAGTCGGGAGCGAAGGAATGGCCAACCCTGGGGAATCCATGACCGCCGCACCTCGGCGTTCGGATTCGGTCTGTTACCCCTTGCTATGCGCTTCCTCATCTTTACTTCCCCCTTACCCATCATCGCAATCAGTCCACACCCCAATAAGCGTCCCCACGCGCACATCGCTTGATATCGATGCGCTACGCCCGACCACGGCCTTTGGGCGTACACGCCCGGACCGAGTCACTTAAGTAAAGGACCACACCCCACATACGACGATGGTCCCCCACGTCACCATTACGTCATTGCTTTGAACTTAGAAAAACGCTGCGCGCAGCGAGACATAGATTCCCACCTAACCGCTTGGTTTTTCTAACTTTACTTCGCCCCCACCGTACGCCCGGACGACTGTGTAGTCAAATTGCCGGAGTGTCGCATTGAACCGCAGCTGATACAGTCTGATGCACTCGCAGGACGCAGCTTTTTACGCCGAGGAAATTCGTTCCATTTCCTCGCGCCCTAATTGTGGCTTCAACAGTTATGTTTCAAAGGCCTCCAAAGAGTCCCCTCACGATCCATCAAGACCTTATTGAATGTGTGCTTGAGGCCAAATACCGGTCGTTCCGGGTTCGAAGCTACAGGGTCTGGATTGGGTCGCTTTGCGCCGATCGATCGCTAACTGCCGTATTCGATAACCCTTAACAAAGCGCGACCTACGACTTTAACTCCTACCACAACTCAGTCTTGCTTTGTGTTATCGAAATATCTGCAACGCTATCTATGGTCATAGCTGTATGCCTCGCCTAATTGGGCTGCATTGTGTCTTTACACCCCGGTAATTCTTATCTGTTTTGATGGAGGATCTTTCTTCGATCTTTTTGATACAACTCATGGAGCGTCGGCGCGTTTCGCTTTTATAATTAAAAAATCTTTGGACTACCCACAAGGATGAAGCTAGCCCACAAACATTCACTTAAAAACTGACTGACAGCAGGCGACTACCATGCGACGCGAAATTTTCTACTCAATTGCTGTGTTACGTATGACCGCAGCGAGCAGCGACGGCGCCCAGGCCCTGGCACCCAAAGAACAATTGGGGAAATCGATCTTCTTCGATCGAAATCTTTCGATCAACAACAATCAATCCTGCCGTGGGATTAAAACATTTGAGACATGCTCATGCGCAAACGACTAATTACACAGGACATTCAAGATACTTCACCCGTCGAGAAAAATTGGCTGGATTTGGAAAACCTTGCGCGGGCAGAACTCACGTCCGAGGACGCGGCGCACCCGATCGAGTCGGCGTTAAAACCCAATACGGGACCGGGCTGGCGGGCGGCAGAGCCCGGTGAGCAGACAGTCCGTTTGCTGTTTGATACACCCGCGCAGGTCAAGCATATTCGTTTAGTGTTCCACGAAGATGAGCAGGCGCGCACGCATGAGTTTGTGCTTCGGTGGTCCCCAGACGGCGGGAAGTCTTTCCAGGAAATTGTACGTCAGCAGTATAACTTCAGTCCTCCCGACACGACCCACGAATTAGAAGACTTGGCCGTCGAACTGGATGGGTTGACGGTGTTGGAACTTCGAATTATTCCAGATATAAGTGGAGGACGCGCCCATGCGTCGGTTGCGCAGTTATACATTGCATAACCATACACACCAAGATCTCGGTTGATGCCGCTTAATTCATATCATGACCACATCGGCGGCTATGTAATGATCGTCGGCGCTTCTCGGCCACTACGCTGTTTAACTTCAGCAAGCTGTGTCGCGATGGCGATTAAATCAGCCAATGCGTCCTGGGTGTCTAGATGAAGTTTGGCCAGATCCGATTCATATTGTTCCAAATAGATTCGCAGGGTGGCGCCTTCTGTTCCCGTGCCAGACAATCGGAAGATAATCCGTGCGCTGTCGCTAAAACCGATACGAATACCCTGGTGTTGACTGACGCTGTGGTCGACTGGGTCGGTATAGGCGAAATCGTCCGCGATACTGATTTGCCGGCCGCCGAAGGATCTGTTGGATAACTGGGTTAGCGAGGCACGCAAGTGCTCGATGATGCCGTTTGCAGCGTCGATGTCTAATGCCTCATAGTCGTGGCGCGAGTAGTAGTTGCGCCCGTATTTAGCCCAATGTTCATGTACAATTTCCGCGACGGACTGACCGCGCACAGCCAGGATATTCAGCCAGAATAATACCGCCCACAGCCCGTCCTTTTCGCGAACATGATTGGACCCTGTACCGAAGCTTTCTTCCCCGCATAGGGTGACTATGTTGGCGTCCAGCAGGTTGCCAAAGAATTTCCAGCCTGTCGGGGTTTCATAACAGGGTATGCCCAGCTGCGCGGCCACGCGATCGACAGCTTGACTGGTGGGCATAGATCGAGCCACCCCCGTCAGGCCGGCGCGATATCCGGGCACTAGGTGGGCGTTCGCCGTTAAGATCGCGATACTGTCACTGGGGCTGACAAAAATACCACGTCCAAGGATCATGTTGCGGTCGCCGTCGCCATCGGCGGCGGCTCCAAAATCAGCTCCATTATCTTGATTCAAAAGCGCTACCAAATCCTTTGCATGGGCCAAATTGGGATCGGGGTGGCCACCGCCGAAATCGGGTAATGGCTGGCCATTCATCACGGTGCCCGCGGCTGCCTCCAACTGTTCTTCGAAGATGGTGCACGCATAGGGACCGGTTACGGCATGCATCGCATCGAAATGCATAGTGAACTGGCCCGATGTCAACAAGGCACGTATACGGTTAAAGTCAAACAATTCACCCATCAACTGGGCATAGTCCTCCACAGCATCCACAACCTCGACAGTCATCGCGCCGAACCGCGTTTCGCCAAGTCGGTCCAAGGCGACGGCTTCTCTCGCTAGGATATGATATTTATCTATGGACTTACTGCGTTCAAATACGGCATCGGTGACTTTTTCCGGCGCTGGACTACCATTGTTTATGTTGTATTTAATGCCGAAATCGCCGTTGGGACCACCGGGATTGTGGCTAGCGGAGAGAATGATGCCGCCAGAAGCCTTGTGTCTACGGATCACAGCAGAGGCGGCGGGGGTAGACAATAGACCGTTCTGGCCGACCAGTACTCGACCGAAACCGGCCGCAGCTGCCATTTTAAGAATGGTTTGGATTGCGACGTCGTTGTAATAGCGTCCGTCACCTCCGAGGACTAGAGTTTGGCCTTGGCAGTCCTCAAGGGTGTCGAAGAGTGCCTGAACGAAGTTTTCCAGATAATGGGGTTGCTGAAAAACGCTAACCTTCTTTCGCAAGCCGGAAGTGCCTGGCTGCTGATCCGGAAACGGGGTTGTGCTCACTGTGCGGATAGCCGTCATAACCATTCTCTTGAAGGGAGTAACCGCAATTGTCAAGAAGACACTGTGACGTTAGAAGTTGTTGGATCCAATTATTGTATTCGGATTAGCAGTATTACCCTACTCTTCAACGTTACAAAACGGCCAGTACCGGGCATTCGGCACCCGAAAAGATATGATTTCGAACGTCCGGTACGGAAAGTGCTCCAGACGTTTTCTATCAGGCGTTATATGGGGACTATCGAAACGTAATTCGTATCAGTCTTCCGCTAAGAAGTTCGTTGAACGTGCCCTCAGGCTTTACGAGCAAGGGCGGGAGAAATCCAAATGTTCTCCGCAGCTTGGGTTGTACGTGCGGCGTTGGGTGCCGTGGGTCAAGAGTGGCCCAGCGACCGAATCACCTTTTGGTCCTTGCCCACCATCGGCATCTGGGGCATCCTGCGGCCGGACCGCACCGATGGTCAGAACGTATTCGTCGCTTTGGCTCTGACCGGTACCCGTGGAGACGTTCAATTCGTAATCGCCGGCAGCAGACAACCCGCCATCAAACTCGCAGATGATCTTGTTGGGATTGACAATCTGACCTATCCAACCGCAATTAAATGTGATATCGACCCCCGCAAGCGTGATCTGCAGCGGTTGTCCGAAATCAAAATCCTCGCCATAAATCTCGATGGTGGTGGTATTGAAATCATTCTGCACTTCGACATTGGTGATATTTAAGTGGCCACCCGGCTGTTGCTCAACGGGGGGGGCTGCCAGGGCGACGCCCGAAAAGCCCACCACAACCAGCAGCGCGCACGTGGCTGCTGCTTTCTTGCTACTACGCTTGATTTTGTTGTTTTGAGACATATTTATTCCTTGTCCTCTTGATTGAGGATCATGATTGATTTTTAGAAGAACGTACGAACAAGAGGAGCGTAAGAAAACCGGACCGCCTGTGAGCAATATCCCCCACGGATGCACCAGGCGTTGATGCAGACTACAAGAACCGCCATCCCTGAATGCTTATCCTGCCCTGTCGCCCAATAGTTGGTCTATCGGGTTGTGGCACATATCACTGCCAGGTCGGACATTAATACTTGACTGTTATAATCGGTTATTGCCCGGTAGTCACGCAATATCTCGGCATATCGTTGTTACGAAGTGTTAATGCTAACGATACGGGGGCGATACGAGAAGACGCGATGAAGACCCTGAGCACAAAGACAGCGACAAAGCACGTCAGGCTAAGTGACAGACATGGGTAAAATTTGCCGGGGAACACCCGATTCCTTGTAACTCTGAACGAAGTAATTCTTTGTATTCCGAGCCGCGACAAAGACCGCAGTCTTTAATGAAATCCTGACCAACAATTGGCGGTCCTGGTGTTCCAGTGAAGGGAACGACCGCTGTTTAGGCGTTATTTGCCGTTCAGATATTCTGGTGCGAATGACGGTTAGGGTCGGGTCCAGGCGTTGTCCTTACCGATAAAGGTATCGCGGAGAACCGCACGGTGATATTGCGGTGCAATAGAAAGCCGACAGCCAGGAGCGGTCATTTAGGTGGCGTGTATGGGTCCGGTGTGCCGAGGTTGATCGGCGGTTCCTGAGCGAGGGTTTTCTGAAATGCGACGATCTTCTCGAATAGTACCGGAAGGACCCAGGTGGCTTCTGACGCTAGGTTATACTTTTCTTTAGGGTCCGTGATCAGGTTATAGACTCTGGGTACGTTGAGCTTTAACGGCTCGCTGTTCATGTTTTCGAGCTCCACGAGATGCATCTTCCAGTTACGCCATTTATAACCATAGATATCATCGTTGTTGTAGACGATGAATCCCTCGCGGTTCGATTTTTCTTGCTTCCCAAGGAAGAAGTCGAGCTGGTCTACACCGTCGATGATGCGGTCGTCCGGCACCTTGTAACCAGCCACACTCGCCAGAGTCGGCAATAGGTCAACAACATGGACAATCTCGTTGCTGACGCTAGCTGCGGGAACCTTGCCAGGCCAGCGAATCAGAAACGGTGCGCGCAGTGAACCCTCCCAGGCCGTGAAGTAGTTTCCCCGCCAGGGGCCGGCAGTCCCGTGCCAGGGATAGAAATACTCTGGACCGTTGTCACTCATCCAAATCACCAGGGTGTTGTTTCGGATTCCTAAATCATCGATGGCGTCGAGAATCTGCCCACTTCGAAAATCGATCTCAGCCAGCACGTCCGCATAGTGACCATTGCCAGTTTTTCCATCGAATCCGGGATGCGGCAACGTCGGCAGGTGAGGTTGAGTGAAGGGAACAAACGCAAAAAATGGTTGCTTTGCCTCGACGTTTTGCCGCATGAAGTCAATGGCACGCCGCGCCAGTTCCGAATCGATTTCCCGGCGCGCCGGGACATCATAAGGCTTCACACCCCGTGGTGCGTCGCCTTTGTTTGCCTCCACGATCATCGGCGACGTGCCTACCTTTGGGTCAAACTGGAACTGCGAAGAGTATTCGGATTCGTCGGTAGTGTTCGCTACGCCATACCACTCGTCGAAGCCTTGGTCCGTCGGAAAGCGGCCCGGTATGTCGCCGATGTGCCATTTACCAAACATCCCAGTGGCGTAACCAGCGCTCGAAAACAGCTCAGCCATGGTTACTTCCCAATTGGTTAAGCCGTAAAGCATACCCCACACCACTTTTGTCGTCCCGGATCGAATGGGGCGACGCCCTGTCATAAACGCCGAGCGAGTCGGTGTGCACTGAGGTTCAACGTTGAAGTTTTCCAGCCGCCCTCACTTGCGAGCTTGTCGAGACGCGGTGTGGCCGCACCGCGGAGTTCACCACCGCCGTAAACGCCTATCTCACCCCAGCCGAGATTGTCGACCATCATAATCACGACATTCGGCTTGTTCACATAATCGACGGCAATAGTGGGGCCGCTGAACGAGATGAGTAAGAGCGCCCAGCCCGTCAGAATGGTAGTTGTATATCCACGCATCTTGTTGCTTCTCCGGCTGATCCATAGTTGAACGGTTGATAGCAGAGACATCACTGCCAAAATGCACTCAAGCTTAAACGAAATCGCAAATGACCACATCGGGTCGAACTTTCCCCTCCCGCGGCCATCGACTCTGACCGGCCACGAGCTGCCTATCAAGGGGCCAATGCAAAATGACGTCAATAATCGGAAGACAGCCAGTCGTCAACCCCGCGCTTCCGTACTTCGTCGTTGAATAAAACGACCTCGCCGCACCTAAACATGGAAAACCTGTCTGCCATCAACCCAAGTTTCCATCACGCGAATGTCTTTAATCGCCTCCGGTGCAACCTTGCGCGGATCCTTATCCAGGATCACAAAGTCCGCGAGCTTGCCGGATTCGAGGCTTCCGATTTCATGCTCCGAATAAAGTTGCCAGGCGGCTTCAGCAGTAACCGCACGGATTGCCGATTCCACAGAAATCTTTTCCGCTGGCGCCAGAACATAGTCCGGTTCTTTCCACGTGCGTCGGGTGACGGCCATCTCGATCATCTGCAGCGGGTTAGGGTCGGTAACCAGGTAATCAGAGTGCAGCGTGAAACCGACACCCGATTCCTCGCAGCTCTTAGCGCGGTCAAGCAGTTTCGCCTTTTCCTCCCCAAATATCTCGTCGCGCATCGCTACACCCCAGAAATGCACATGGCCAATCAGGAAGCTAGCCGAAACGCCCAGTGACTTCATTCGAACGATCTGGTCATCGTGGAGGATAGAGCAATGCTCAATCCGGCCGCGTACCTGGTTCAGGTCGATCCCGGCGTCTCGCACGGCTTCGAAAGCATCGAGCACATTGTCGATGGCCTTATCACCATTGCCGTGAATCGCCAGATGCCATCCCTGGCTGGCGCGCTTCGTTGCTAGCTTCTTGAGTTCTGCCGGTTCCATGTAGGCAATGCCGTAGCTGTCAGAATTCAGATACGGATCGCGCTGAAAACCAGTGAATCCCTGGTTGGAGCCGTCGGCGACCAGTTTATAACCGACGATGCGAACGAGTTCGTCGCCGTGCCCAGGTTTTACACCGGCTTCATCCCACTGTGAATCGATAGTGTAGAAAGGGTAGGCCCGAATACGTGTCGTCAGCCTCCCGGATTCCGCCGCTCCCTTAAGCACACTGAGATCGGCTGCACTTTGCGAAAGGGCGCCCAGACTGAGTTCGCTGACCGTGGTCAGTCCGGTCGCGTTCAACCTGTTCGACAAACCGATCAAGGCCTCGATCGGGTCTACTTCCGCCAGAGACGGATACTTCTCAATGACCTTAAGAAACGCGACGTTGTTTTTCATCACCCCAGTCAACCTACCCTTCGAGTCGCGGACGAATTCAGCCCCGGGCGGGTTCGCAACATCTTCAGCAATACCAGCGAGCGCGAAGGCTTTAGAGTTTGCGTACGCGATATGGCCAGAGGCATTTAGAATAAAGATTGGATGTTCTGTTGAAACCGCATTCAGCTCGGCGAAGGTCAGTGCGTCGGGACCTTCTTGGATTGCCGGATCGAAATTGCGGGCAGCAATCCATTCTCCCGGCGCCTTGGATGTCGCCATTGCGCGGAGATGATTGAGCACCTCGGCAGTTTTCGCAAAACGCGCCATCCCAACGTACTCCATGACGCTGTCGACGACGGCTCCGGTGACGACATGGGTGTGCGGATCGATAAATCCGGGGAGAACGATCTTGCCCTTCAGATCGAGCACTTCGGCAGCAGTTCCAGCGATCGCTCGGACTTCCTGTTCCTTACCGACGGCGAGAATTCGGTTGCCCCGGATGGCGAAAGCTTCTGCTTCGGAAAACTCGGCATCGACCGTGAGGATGGTACCGCCGGTGACTATGGTAGTAGTAAATTCCTCGCCACACCCTAAGATCGGCCACAAACTACTAACCGCTGCTACTGCGGCACTCCCCTTCAGGAAGTTGCGTCGGCTCAGGTCGCCGAATGGATGCAACCAGTCAGCGCCGACGATCTCTGGAGCCGAGGAACCAGCAGACAAGCCGGCGACCACGCGGTTTCCTCGAAACAGCTTTCCGAACTCCGCGCTGCAGCACGTGCAGCCGTAGATTTCTCGCTTCATAGGCGACTTCCATTGTTGGTTTGCGTCCCTCCTGTTTATACCACACGCCGTGTACGACGACACATCGCGTCACGGGACCACATGCAGGCTCCAACGAAACCTAAGATTCAATCTACGCTGAAAGGGAATGGCTGCGACAGCGCTGCATCAATCGAATTCTGCGCCCACATCAGGTAATTTCGCCCTCTTTACACCCCGATTGATACGAGTCGATCGGATGAAAATATGCTTTATACTTCCTGCATTGGTAATGAAAAGAGGCTACGAACCATACAAGCAATATTGGGATCCAGAGCATCCTAATCGCATCATTTTGGATCATCTTCGATCAAAAGATATCCAGGTTCTGGACCTATTACCTTCTTTTCGAGAATCCGGTCGCGGACGAGACTTATACATCCCCAGAAACACGCATTGGAACATTGCAGGCAATGAGTTGGCCGGCAACCAGATCTTCAAATGGGTTAGCGACAAAATCTCGTTGCGTGCCGCAGGCGACTGAACACGGTTGTCCTTTCTTATATGGAACTGACCCACCGTGGCCCTTATCAGGCCGAGCCGTAAGACGGACGGGTCCATTCTATTTGAATACATGCTGCATAAGAGGCAGACGTTAAACATTTTATGCTCCAATGCCCGCAGGGGTTAAAGCTAACAAATATCATCGTGACGGGCATTTCGTTTCCAGATGCTGCGCGAGGGCGGTTATCTGAGGGCGGTATATCGACGGGCTTAGAAACAAAGATCAAAGGAATTGTCCGGCTCAATGAGAAAAGCGATCAAGTCTTAACGCTTAGAGTTGGCATTAAGTTTTCCAAAACATGCCATTGCACTGTTGGGCACCATAGATGCCGGGGGGCACATACGCACCGGGATCCCCTTAAGCGCCGACTTCCCTTCCAGAAAACCTATCGTATTCGCCACACTATATTTCGGCGGGATCATCAGCAGCATTGGGTAGCTCGGAGCGCGGCTTGTTCTCGGTTGTCAGCGATGACGCGTCAGACGCGGGCGCATCGTCGACCGGTGCCGCCTGCGCCCGCTCGGCGATGGCGTGCGCCATGCCATTGAAAACCATGGCGTGTGACGGTGAGAACGCATACCAATACAACAATCCCCACACCCCCGCGGGGTGCCAGTAAGCGGTGACGGTGATGCGGGTGTGCTGTGAGTCTTCTGATTTGATGTCGAACTCCAGGACACCGGCGCCCGGCGCCTTCATGCCGAATCCCAGGGTCAACCGTCGTGGCGGGTCGACGCCGATCACCCGCCAGGAGTCTATGGTGTCGCCGACGCGCAATTCCGACGGATGGCGGCGCCCGCGGTTCAGGCCCTGGCCGCCGATTGCCCAATCGAAAAACTCCCGCACCGTCCATAAAGAGTTCGCATAGTAATAACGGTTATCACCGCCGATGGCGGCAACCTGAGCCCACGCCGATTCGGGTGAAGCCTTCGCGAGCGCGGTGCCACCGGCTTTTTTCGCGTAGTAGGCATAGTTTGGATTGTAATCGCGGAACATCAGCACACCTTCAGTCCAGCGCGCGGCCACCGCATTGTCGCGCTCGGCATCGAAAACAGCGTCTACCGCTTCGCGGTAAGTGAGCAAGTGTTGTGGAACCAGGCTGCGCAAGGCGCTGTCGTCAGCCTTGATGTCCAGCTTGAGGCCCGCGATCAGCGCACGGGCAATAGGGGTCGGCACCGAAGTCACCGCACGTAGCCAATAGGAGGAAAGCGTTGGCGTCAGTACCGGAACCGGAATGATGAACGGTCGCTTACCCACACATTCCCCGTATTGCAGCATGAGTTCCCGGTAACTGAGCATCTCCGGCCCGGCCGCATCATAGATCTGACCGGCGGCCTCATCTAACTCGGCCACACGCACCAAGTACTCCAACAGGTTGCACAAGGCAATAGGCGGCGACTTAACCTTGACCCAGCGCGGCGTCACCATCACCGGTAGGTTATTGACCAGATCACGAATAACTTCGAACGCGTACGATCCCGGACCGACGATGATACCGGCACGAATCTCGGTGACCGGTACGCGACCTTTGCGTAGATGTTCTCCGGTGATTCGTCGTGAAACCAGATGTTGCGAATCCGCATTCTCGGGAATCAGCCCGCCAAGGTAGACGATACGCCTGACACCGGCGTTAGCTGCTGCTTCGGCGAAGTTGTCCGCGCCCTGCTGTTCCAACGCGGAAAAATCACCATGTGTATCCAGAGAGTGCACGAGATAATAAGCGACATCGATACCCGCCAGGGCTTCGGTGAGCGTCGCCGGGGCGAGTACGTCGGCAATCGCGATCTCGACACCGGGCCAGTGGCGTCCCTCCAGCACCTTCCGACTGCGTGCGGTTGCGCGCACTTGGAACCCGCGCGCGACCAACTTGGGAACCAGGTTGGTGCCGATGTACCCACTCGCGCCAACGACCGCTACGCGCAGCGCATCCGAAGCCCGCGGCTCCGCGGCAACCTGCTCGGGCTCGAAATCCGTGAAACGGCTATTTGTCATTAGAAAAAATGGGATCTGGATTGGGTTCAGACCGTATCTTCGCACACCGACGTTTTGCCGCCCATACGCAACCAAGCTGAATCCAACGCTTTGCGGCAATAATGGTCGGTGTGAATACTCTGACCCGATTATCATACCGTTGGTAAATAATCCGATATTTCCCAGCATGGTATTTTCGCCGCGCTCCCGGAAACGTTAATATGCGATGTTTGGACTCGCGCCATGCGCACCGGGCAGGACACAATGAGTACCCTACTCCACGAGCAATCACCCACGCCGCCGCCGTATCTGCCGCAAGGCAATGAGCGGGAAGTATTCCGTTCGGCGTATCACCGCCAGCTTCCGCTGCTCATCAAAGGCCCCACGGGGTGCGGTAAGACCCGATTCGTGCGTCACATGACGGCAGAGTTGGGACGGCCACTTTACTCCGTGGCCTGCCATGACGAATTGTCGGCATCCGATTTGGTGGGACGGTTTCTCATTCGCGGCGAGGAAACGGTTTGGCAAGATGGGCCGCTTACGCGGGCCGCGCGTGAGGGCGGCATCTGCTATCTGGATGAGGTGGTCGAGGCGCGCAAAGATACGACCGTCATCTTGCACCCGCTCACCGATGATCGTCGCGAGCTTTACCTGGAGAAGACCGGCGAGCTGGTCAAGGCGCCGGCCGATTTCATGTTGGTAGTGTCGTACAACCCCGGTTATCAACACCTGTTCAAGAACCTAAAGCCGAGCACGCGGCAGCGGTTCATAGCGTTGACGTTCGATTTCCCCGCGCCCGACCAGGAAGCGGAGATCATTGTCTTGGAAACCGGGCTCGATGCTGCCGAAGCGCGGCGCCTTGCCGAGTTGGGACGGCAACTACGCACATTGGAAGGCCACGATGTGGAAGAAGTCGCCTCCACCCGACTACTCATCCATGCGGCCAGTTTGATGATGGGCGGATTGAGCCGGCGCGAGTCTTGCCGGGTGGCGTTGGTGGAGGCGCTGACGGATGATCCACTGATACAGGAAGGACTCGCGGAGACCGTACACGCGTATTTCGACAACTGAGCACCGGCCAGCTCATCAATGAATATTGCCGCCAATCTTCGCTTCGAACTGGCATTGGGCCTACGCCGCGCCTCAAGTTATTCGGAGGCAGCGGTCGCGCTCGCCGATGTACAGCGGGGTCTGCATGTGTTTTTGCACGCGCTTGCCGGGTCGTGCCGGCTGGAGATCGTGGCTGGCAACGGCGACTCACGCCATGGGCTGTTGCGGCGCAAGGTGTCAGCGAAACGTCACTGGCACGAACTCGCGTGGCAGAATCCGAACTACGCGCACTTGCCGCAACAGATCGCACGCTTTCCGGATCGCGCCCTGAATCGGGATCTGTATTACTGGCTGGCCGCCTATCTTGCGTTCGAATCGGAAATCCCCGCAGACTCGCAGTTCACCCCGGGATTAGAACACCTACTGAGAGGCGTGGCAGTCAGTGAGCTGCTGGTGGGCCAATACCCTGGGCTCCGCAACCGATATGCGCGCTTGTGTCGGGCATGTCTCGAGGAACGAGATGCGCACATTGAGTCTCTTGAACGCTATCATGACGCCGGCTTTGCGCTGTTGGAAGCCGGCATCCGGAATGGCCTGGGGGATCCCAAACCGGTGAATCACCCGTGGCTTACGCACGCATTAGACGCCGCCCGACGCGGTGAGCTGTTGTGCGACCCACCGGCAGTATTGGCACGCGGACCACTACCGTTCTGGCCGGCTGCCGTTTGGGGTCACCCGGCGCCACCGGCGGGGCAAGATTCCAAACCGCTACCCGACTATGTGGACCCCGAACTGCTGGATGAAACCCCGACCGCGGGTTACAGCACCGACGAACCCATCGAGGAACAGCCCTACGATTCCGACGCCCGCGACACAGTCGCGGATGGGGAACGATTGACCGGCGCCCTGCTGTATCCAGAATGGCATTACCGGCGCCAACAGTATCGTCCGGACTGGTGCCGGGTGTACGAACAGGTGCCGTCAGCCGTCGCCACCAACACCCCCGACCAGGAATTGCAGCAACTTGCCGCTCGCATCCGCCGCCGCTTTGAAGCATTTCGCCTGCAGGATCACTGGCAGCGCCGGTTGACGGACGGCGAAGAGGTGGATGTGGACGCGTTCGTCAATGCGGCAACCGAACGTCGCACCACCGGTCACCGCAGCGATCAGCTGTACCGGCATCGTATTCGTAACGAACGCGAACTGTCGGTCGCGGTGTTGCTCGACGTATCAAATTCAACCCAGGGCCGCGTCGACGGATTACACCGG